>NZ_BJTG01000007.1 GCF_013340205.1 Anaeromyxobacter diazotrophicus | reverse complement strand
CGGGTCCGGGTCTCCCTCGCCCGCATACTCGCCCGCGAACTCCTGGGCGATCGCCTCGAGCCGCTCGGCGCGCGTCGCGCCCGGCATGAGCTCGCCCGCGAGCGCCAGCGCCTCGTCGACCACCTCGCGCTCCTCCGGCTCGAGGCGCGCGTCGAGGCGCAGCCACGGCTCCTCCTCGTCGCCCGGCGCCGCGCGCGCCCGGCGGACCTCGGCCTCGAGCGCGCGGACGGTCATCCGCGCCGCGCGCTCCACCCAGGCCGCCTCGTCCTCGCCCACCGCCACCTTCAGCACCGTCTGCGCGGCGCGGAGCTTGACCCGCCCCGCGGTGAGCGCCTCGCGCAGGAGGGGTCGCGTCCGCAGCTCCCGGCCGAGCAGGGCGAGCCCCTCGGCGGCCCGCTTGCCGAGGTCGAGCACCTCCCGCGCGTAGTCGCCGAGGTGGCACGCGAGCTCGGCCAGCCGGTCGCCCCGCCGGAGCGCGTCGAGCCCCTCGGCGATGGCCACGTCGAGCGCGCCCCGCGCCCTGGCCGCCCAGGTGAGCAGCGCCTCGCAGGCGTCGGCCTCCGGCTCGCCGCCGCGGAACCAGGCGTCGAGCTCGCGCCCGGTGAGCGGCGCGGGCTCGACGGCCGGTGGCGCGAAGCGCGTCCTCCAGGCCTCGGAGGGCGAGCACGCAGCGAGGTCGGGTGCCGCGTCCATGGGAGAGATCATCGCACGGAGGTCTGACACGAACAGTCAACCACACCGCACGCAGAGTAGACCTGATCAGGGCAGTGCCGCGGCCCATCAGCTCCGTCGCCGCCGCATGCCCGCACCCGCGCGCCTTCGCCCCCGTAAGCCGGGCCACGCCTTGTCGCCGCGGACGCGCAGGCACGCCTCGCGCTCGACGCTCCGGCTTCGGCGGCGCTCGCCACCGCGGATCCGCCTGCCCGCCTGCCGCGCCCCTCCCTGCCCGAGCCCGGCCGCCATCACCGAAGCGGTCGCTCCGTGCTGCGACCTCTACAGGTGTCGGGCGGCCCCTCTCCCCGGCCCTCTCCCCGCTCCGCGGGGCGAGGGAGAAGAGAGGGCGCCGCGCGCGGCGCTCATCGAGGATGTGGCTGCTGACGAACTGCTACAGCAGCGACTTCACCCGCTCGGCCAGCGCGGCGGTGACCGCCTCGACGGGCTGCTCGCCGTCCACCACCAGCACCCGCTCCCCTTGCTCCTGGAGCCGCGCCAGCGCGCGCTGGTACGACCGCGCGACGCGGCGCTGGAAGGCGGGGACCTCGAACAGCTCGCGCCGGCTGGAGGCGGCGAAGCGGCGGCGGACGGCGGTGGCCGCGCTCACCTCGAGGAAGAGCGTCGCGTCGGGCGCAGGGGCGCGGGCGTTGATGGCCTCGATCCACGCCGGACCGCCGCAGGTGAGCGACTGGTAGGCGAGCGAGGAGAGCGTGTAGCGGTCGGAGATCACGTCCTGGCCCTCGGCCAGGCGCGGCGCGATCTCGGAGGCCACGTGGTCGAGCCGGTCGGCGGCGAAGAGCAGCGCCAGCGCGTGCGGGTCGAACGGGTTCGCCGCGCCCGGGCGCGCCGCCGCGCCGCCCACCCGCCCGGTCAGGACCTGCCGTACCAGCGCGCCCACCGGGCCGCCGGAGGGCTCGGCGGTGACGTGGACCTGGCGGCCCTGCGCGCGCAGCCAGGCCGCGAGCCGCTGCGCCTGGGTGGTGGTGCCGGCGCCGTCGAGCCCCTCCAGCACCAGGAACCGCCCCCGGCGCCGGCGCCCCGCCGCCCGGCGCGGGCTCACGGATCGAGCTCCAGCCGGCGGCGCAGCTCGGAGAGCCGCGCGAAGCGGGCGTCCTCGCCGCGCATGAGCCGCCGCGACCGGACCGCCTCCACCAGCGTGCAGGCGAGGAGGAGCACCGCCGCCGCCAGCGCCAGGTAGAAGAAGATCGGCGGCCCGCGGAAGCGGGTGACCCGCGTCGAGAACCAGCGGTCGAAGGCGAGCTTCACGGCCAGGCCCGACACCACGAAGGTGGCGAAGCCCAGGTAGGCGCCGCGCCGGGCGTGGTCGATGGAGGCGCGGGCCGCGAGCGAGGCGGCGAGCGCGTCGTGCTCGGCCCGCAGCGACGCTTCGTCGGGCTGCGCCGCCGCGCTCACGCCCTCACCCCGAAGCGCTTCGCCACCGCGTCCTGCACCGCGCCCAGCGAGGCGGCCACCTGGACCGACGGGTTCACCAGCCGGGGCGCGACGCACGGCAGCGACCCGGCGTGGTAGCCCACCTTGAAGTCCGAGAACTTGAGCCCGTGCGCGGTGGAGATGACCGCCACCCGCTCGCCCTTCCGGATCGTGCCGCGCGCCGCCAGCTTCTCCAGCACCGCCAGCGCGACGCCGGTGTGCGGGTCGGCGTAGGCGCCGGCGCGGTCGGCGCGCGCGGCGGCGTCGGACAGCTCCTGCTCGGTCGCGTCCTCCACCAGCCCGTCGAGCGCCTCCAGCGCCCGCAGCGCGCGGCGCGCCGACACCGGCGCCCCGATCTGGATGGCGCTCGCCAGCGTCTTCTGCGCGGCCACCGGCGCCACCTCGAGATCGCGGGTCGGCTTGCCGCCCGCCGCGGCGACGGCCCTGAACAACGGGTTCGCGCTGCGCGCCTGCGCGACCACCAGCCGCGGCAGCCGCGACACGAGCCCGAGCTGCTTCATCATGAGGAAGCCGCGCCCCACCGCGCTGGCGTTGCCGAGGTTGCCGCCCGGGATGACGACCCAGTCCGGCACCTCCCAGCCGAGCTGCTGCGCGAGTTCCACCGCCAGCGTCTTCTGCCCCTCGATGCGGAGGGAGTTCATGGAGTTCGCGAGGTAGAGGCCCGGCGCCGACGCGAGCTCCTGCACCACCTTCATGCAGCCGTCGAAGTCGGTGTCGAGCTCCAGCACCAGCGCGCCGTTGGCGATGGGCTGGACGAGCTGCGCGATCGAGATCTTGCCGCGCGGGAGCAGCACCACGCTCGGGATGCCGGCGGCGGCGCAGTAGGCGGCGAGCGCCGCCGAGGTGTCGCCGGTGGAGGCGCAGGCGACCGCGTCCACCCGCACGCCGCGCGCCCGCATCTCCTTCACCGCCGAGACGAGCACGGTCATGCCCAGGTCCTTGAAGGACCCGGTGTGCGTGACGCCGCACTCCTTCAGCCACACGTCGTCGGGGCCGAGCCCGAGCTCCTGCGCGTAGCGGTCGAGGCGGAGCAAGGGGCTGCCGCCCTCGTACATCGAGACGACGTTCTCGAGCGCGAGCTGCGGGTAGACCCACTCCTTCTTGCCCCACACCCCCGAGCCGAGCGGCCACGGACCGGCGCGGAAGCGCCCGTCGAAGAGCGCCTTCCACTCGGCCGCGGAGCGCTGGGCCAGCGCCTCCAGGTCGTGCTCGACCTCGAGCAGCCCCTGGCACCTCGGGCAGCGGTACACGACCTCCGTGAGCTCGGCCTGGAAGTCGCAGCCGTCGGAGCAGCGGAAGCGGGCGCGGAAGCTCGGAGGGCTCATGCCCGGTCCACGGCGCGGGGGATGGGGGTGTGGCTCGGGCGGACCGGCTCGGCCGCCGCCTTGCGCAGGAACTCACCCACCCGCTCCGCCGCCTTGGCGATGCGCGGCTCGTCCTCGACGAGCGCGATCCGCACGTACCCCTCGCCGGCCGGGCCGAAGCCGATGCCGGGCGAGACGCAGACGCCCGCCTCCTCGATGAGCCGCCGCGCGAACTCGAGCGAGCCGAGGTGCCGCAGCTGGTCCGGGATGGGCGCCCAGGCGAACATGCTGGCCGCCGGGCTGGGGATGGGCCAGCCGGCCGCTCCGAAGTCGCGCACCAGCGCGTCGCGGCGCCGCCGGTACTTGGCGCACACCTCGGCCGGGAACGCGTCGCAGCCGTCCAGCACGGCCGCCGCCGCGAGCTGCACCGCGCCGAAGAGCCCGTAGTCGAGGTAGCTCTTCACGCGGGCCAGCGCGGCCACCAGCGCGTGGTTGCCGGCGGCGAAGCCGACCCGGAACCCGGCCATGTTGTAGCTCTTCGACATCGAGACGAACTCGAGCGTCCGCTCGCGCGCGCCGGGCACCTGGAGCATGAAGGGCGCCGGGCCGCCGTCGAAGACGATGTCGCAGTACGCGCAATCGGAGACGATGAAGAGGTCGCGCGCCTCGGCGAACTTCACGATCTTCTGGAACAGCTCCGGGGTGGCGACGGCGGTGCTGGGGTTGCCGGGGAAGTTCACCACCAGCCCGCGGGGCCGCCGCTCCGCCTTCTCCGCGGCGGTGAAGAGCGACTCCATGAAGTCCACCCCCGGCCCGACCGGCACCGGGATGGTCTCGCCGCCGGCGAGCAGCGCGCCGAAGGCGTGGATGGGGTAGGTGGGCGTCGGCGCGAGCACCGCGTCGCCCTCCTGCAGCAGCGCCACCATGGCGTGGCCGATGCCGTCCTTCGAGCCGATGGTCGCCATCACCTCGCGCTCGGGGTCGAGCGCGATCCCGTGCCGCCGCTCGAACCAGGCCGCGGCCGCCCGGCGCAGCTCGGGGATGCCGCGCGGGTTCATGTACCGGTGGTAGCGCTGGTCGAGGGCCGCGGCGCGCAGCGTCTCGACGGCCAGCGGCGGCGCGGCGCCGTCCGGATTTCCCATCGAGAAGTCGACCACGTCCACGCCGCGCGCGACGGCAGCGTCGCGCAGGCGATCGGTGATGGTGAAGACGTACAGCGGGAGGCGCTTCACGCGCGCGAACACGTCGGGGTCGTTGAATGTTTTCATGACCAGGGTCGCCCAACTTGCCGAAAGCGCGCCCGCTTGGCAAGGGGCGCGCTCGGCCCCTCCTAGCCCGCCTCGGGCTCCGGCAGGCGCTCCCCACAAGCGTGGCAACGCTCGCCGCTCCCGGCGGCGCCACACGCCCGGCAGCGCACCTGCTCCACGAAGGCCTCCGGGGCGCTCGCCCGGGAGCCGATGTGCATGGCGCAGCGCAGGCAGAAGGCCTCGCCCTCGGGTACCAGCTCGCCGCAGTACCGGCAGCGCACGACCGCCTCGCGCGGCGAGCGCTCGCCGTCCCCCGACGTCCGCTCGACCTCGAGCGGCTCGACGGCCACCGCCACGGCCTCCTGCGCCGTCGCCTCGACCCACGCCTCGCGCGGCCCCGCCACCGCCGGGACGGCGGAGACGCCGGTGGGCTCGAGCTCGGGCATCGCCGCGCCGGACGGCGCCGGGGCCGACGCGTACCCGGTCGGGTCCAGGCCCTCCAGCAGCTGCACCGGCACCCGCACCACCCCCGCGCCGCGCAGGGCGCGCCCGCAGACGTCGCACGCGTCGCCGAGCGCCTGCTCGTGGTCGCAGAGGGGGCAGCGCGCCATCGCCCGAGAATACCAGAAGGCTCACCCGCCGCCGCCCACGAGCGGCACGAAGCGGACGGGGAGGAGGTGGGTGGTGGTGGTCACGCCGTCGCTGCCGCGGACGAGGAGCTCGAGCTGCTGCAGCTCGGGGTCGGCGCCCACCGGGATGACGAGGCGCCCGCCCGGCGCGAGCTGGGCGAGGAGCGGCTCGGGCACCGCCGCGGGCGCGGCGGTGACGGCGATCCGGTCGAACGGGGCGGCCTCGGGCCAGCCCTCCCGGCCGTCCCCCACCCGGAGGCGCGCGTTCTCGAGGCCGAGCGTGCGGAGCGCCGCGGCGGCCTGCGCGGAGAGCTCGGGGACGATCTCCACCGACCACACCTCGCGCGCGAGCAGCGCGAGCAGGGCCGTCTGGTAGCCGGAGCCGGTGCCCACCTCGAGCACCCGCTCGCTGCCCGTGAGCTGGAGCGCCTCGGTCATGAGCGCGACGATGAAGGGCTGGGAGATGGTCTGGCCGAAGCCGATGGGGAGCGGCCGGTCGGACTCGGCCTCGCGCCGCAGCGCCGGCGGCACGAAGAGCTGCCGCGGCACCTGCTCCACCGCGCGCAGCACGCGCGGGTCGCGGATCCCCATCTCGGAGAGCTGCCTCGCGAGCGCTCTGCTCACGAGGCGAGTGTAGGCCGGTCAGCCGATCTGCGCGAGCGAGAGGCGGCCCGCCCACCGCTCCGCGAGCGCCTCCGCGGCGGCCGCGTGCTCGGGGCGCCGCAGCTCGGGGTCGGCCTCCACCAGGGCGAACGCCTCCTCGCGCGCCTCCTCCAGGATGGCCTCGTCCCGGTACAGGTCGGCGATGGCGAAGAGCTTCTGCCCCGACTGCCGGGTCCCGACGAGCTCGCCCGGCCCGCGGATGCGCAGGTCGGCGCGGGCGAGCTCGAAGCCGTCCTGGGTCGCCTCCATCACCCTCAGGCGCTCCCGGGCCTCGTCGCTCGTCCGCTTGAAGTGCGCCACCAGCAGGCAGTGGCTCCGCGCCGCGCCGCGCCCGACGCGGCCGCGGAGCTGGTGGAGCTGGGAGAGGCCGAACCGCTCGGCGTGCTCCACGATCATGACGGTGGCGTTGGGGACGTCGACGCCGACCTCGATCACGGTGGTGGCGACGAGCACCCCCACCTCGCCGGCGCGGAACCGGGCCATCACGGCGTCCTTCTCGTCCGCCTTCATCTGCCCGTGCAGGAGCGCCACCTCGTGCCCGGCGAAGACCCGGGCCAGCTCGGCCGCGCCGGTGGTGGCGTCGGCGAGGTCGCTCTTCTCCGACTCGGCCACGAGCGGGTAGACGACGTACACCTGCCGCCCACCCTCGAGCTCGCGCCGGGCGAGCTCGTAGGCGCGCTTGCGCTGCGAGTCGCCGAACACCTTCGTCTCCACCGGCGTCCGGCCCGGCGGCAGCTCGTCGATCTTGGACTGGTCGAGGTCGCCGTAGAACGCGAGCGCCAGCGTGCGCGGGATGGGGGTGGCGGTCATGACGAGCACGTCCGGGCGGCCCCCCTTCCCGATGAGCTTCGCCCGCTGCAGCACGCCGAAGCGGTGCTGCTCGTCCACCACCACCAGCCCCAGCCGGTCGAGCCCCACGTCCTCCTCGATGAGCGCGTGGGTGCCGACCGCGAGCCGCGCCTTCCCGGAGGCGAGCGCGGCGCGCGCGTCCCGCTGCGCCTTCCCGCGCGCGGAGGCGCCGACCAGCGCCAGCTCGACCCCGGTGCCCTCGAGCCAGCGGCGCATGGTGCGGGCGTGCTGCTCGGCGAGGATCTCGGTCGGCGCCATGAGCGCCGCCTGGTGGCCCGACCGGACCGCCAGCATCATGGCGGCGAAGGCGACGGCGGTCTTGCCGCTGCCCACGTCACCCTGCAGGAGCCGGTGCATGGGCTCGGGCCGCGCCATGTCGCGCGCGATCTCGTCGAGCGCGCGGCGCTGCGCGCCGGTGAGCTGGAACGGCAGGAGCGCGGTCGCCCGGGCCACCTCCTCCGGGCCAGCCGCGAAGGCGATGCCGGGGTCTCGGCGCAGCCCGCGCCGCCGCTGCGCCAGGGCGAGCTGCAGGAAGAAGAGCTCCTCGAACACCAGCCGCCGGAAGGCGGGCGTGGCGCGCTCGGCCGCGGCCGCCGGGTCGGTCCCCTCGGGCGGGAAGTGCGCCTCGCGCAGCGCCTGCCCGGCCGGGAGGAGCTCGCGCCGGGCGCGCACGTCGGCGGGCAGGTCGTCCACCGTGAAGGGCGCGAGCTCGTCGCAGAGCCGCTTCATGAGCTTGCGCAGCGCGGGGTGCTGGTAGTCCGCCGGGCCGGCGTAGAACGGCACGATGCGGCCGAAGTTGGCCGAGTCGCCCGGCGAGAGCTTCTCCACCTCCGGCTGGCTCATCTGGCGGCGGCCGCCGAAGCCCTCCGTCACCTTGCCCGAGACGAGCAGCGTCTCCCCCGCCGTGAGCTGCTTCGCCCGCCAGGGCGGCGGGTTGAAGAAGACGAGGTCGAGCCGGCCGGTGGCGTCGGCGAGGTCCACCCGCAGGAGCGGCTTGCCGCTGCGCATGCGCGCCTGCTTGGCGCTGCGCACCTCGCCCACGGCGATGCCCGGCTCCCCGGCGCGCAGCTCGGCCAGGGTGCTCGCCCGCGCGCGGTCCTGGTACGCCTTGGGCCAGAAGGCGAGCGCGTCCTCGACGGTGAGGTACCCGCGCTCCTCGAGGAGCGCCCGGGGGGCGGGGTGGGCGCGCGGGAGCTCGGCGAGCTTGGTGCGGAGGCGCGCCCGGCGGGCGGCGCGCTCCTTCGCGTCGCGGGGCGGCGGGGGGGAGGCGACGGCGCTCTCGCCGAGCGGCCCCCTCTCCCTGGCCCTCTCCCCCGGTGGGGGAGAGGGAGAATGGAGCGATGGGGAACCCCGTGCCGGGCGGATCGTCGCGGACGTCGAGGTCGGGGTCGAGGTCGGGGTCGAGGTCGCGGTCGAGGTCGCGGTCGAGGTCGCGGTCGCGGTCGAGGTCGCGGTCGAGGTCCCCTTCCCCTCCCCCCGCGCCACCCTCCCCCGCGCGGCCAGCTCGCGCAGCTCCTCGGGGACTGGCACCAGCGCCGAGAGGTGACCGGCTACGCGCAGGAGCGCCTGGCGCTTCTCCGCCAGCGGACGCGCCTCGAACCGCTCCGCCTCGGCCGAGAGCCCCCGCAGCGCCGCGGAGTCCGGCGCACCGGCCTCGCGGGCCCGGGCGACCGCGCCCTGCACGAGCTCGCCGAACCCGGAGAGCCGCGGCAGGCCGGCGAAACCGTCGCGCGCGGCGAACCGGAGCGGCGGCACGAGCGCCGCGAGGTGCTGCGCCGCGGCCAGCGCCCCGGGCGCCGCCCCGCGTGGCGGGCTGCCGCTGGCGCTGCCGGGCACGGGGCGTCGCTGCCGCGGGCTACGCCTCGTCGCCCGCGGACAGCTCCTCCTCGACGAACTCGACGCTCACGATCTCGTACTCGCGCTGGCCGCCGGGCGACTTCACCTGCGCGACGTCGCCCTCCTGCTTGCCGATGAGCGCCCGCGCGATGGGCGAGGTGACGCTGATCTTGCCCTTCTTGAGGTCCGCCTCGAGCTCGCCCACGACCTGGTAGCGCACCTCGTCGCCCGAGTCGCCGTCGGCCAGGGTGACGGTGGCGCCGAAGACGACCCGGTCGCCCTTGAGCTTCGAGACGTCGATCACCTCGGCGCGCGCGATCCAGTCCTCCACCTGCAGGAGGCGGCCCTCGAGGTGCGACTGCTTGTCCTTGGCGGCGTGGTACTCGGCGTTCTCGGAGAGGTCGCCGTGCGAGCGCGCCTCGGCGATCTCCTTCACGATCTTCGGCCGCTCCACCGCCTTGAGGCGCTTGAGCTCCTGCTTGAGCCGCTCGAGCCCGCTCTTCGTGATGGGCATGCGCTGATCGGCCATGACGTCCCTTCCAGTAAAAAGACCGCGGCCGCCCGGAGGGGCGGCCGCTCGGAGAATCGTGCTTCAGCCCGCCCGTGATGTCAACGCTTCGGCGCGGCCACCTGGTGGTACTCCTGCAGCGAGCGAGCCTCCGGGCGCCCGGCGCGCGCCGCCTCGATGGCCCCCACCGCCGCCCGCGCCCCGGTCAGGGTGGTGAAGTACGGCACGCCCTTCATGAGCGTCTCGCGCCGGATCGAGTAGCTGTCGGCGATCTCGCGCTTCCCGGCGGTGGTGTTGAAGACGAGGTGCACGTCGCCGTCCTTGATGCGGTCGACGATGGACGGGCGCCCCTCCTGGACCTTCTGCACCAGCGTGGTGGCGAGGCCGCGCTCCGCCAGGAACGCCGCCGTGCCGCGCGTGGCGAGCACCTCGAAGCCGAGCGCCAGCAGCCGCCGGCAGACGTCGGCCAGGCCGGGCTTGTCGCCGTCCTTCACCGACACGAACGCCCGCAGCCCGGCGCCGTCGCGCGGGAGCGTGTTGCCCGCCGCGGCCTGCGCCTTCCAGAAGGCGCTGTAGAAGTCGGAGGCGATGCCCATGACCTCGCCGGTGGAGCGCATCTCCGGCCCGAGCACCGTGTCCACCCCGCGGAAGCGCGCGAAGGGGAACACCGCCTCCTTCACCGAGACGTGCTGCGGCTGCGGCCGGGCGGAGAGCCCCTGCTCCGCGAGCGTCTTCCCGACCATGGCGAGCGCCGCCACCTTGGCGAACGACACGCCGGTGGCCTTGCCCACGAATGGCACGGTGCGGCTGGCGCGCGGGTTCACCTCGAGGACGTAGACGTCGCCGCCCTGGACGGCGAACTGCACGTTCATGAGCCCCTTCACCTGGAGCTCCCGGGCGAGCGCGATCGACTGCCGCTCGATCTCCGCCACCAGCTCCGGCGAGAGGCTGTACGGCGGCAGCGCGCAGGCCGAGTCGCCGGAGTGGATGCCGGCCTCCTCGATGTGCTCCATGATCCCGCCCACCACCACCGCCGTCCCGTCGGAGACGACGTCCACGTCCACCTCGGCCGCGTCGCGCAGGAAGCGGTCGATGAGGACCGGGCGCTCGTTCGAGGCCTGCACCGCCTCGGTCAGGTAGCTGCGGAGGTCGGCGTCGTCGTGGACCACCTCCATCGCGCGGCCGCCCAGCACGTACGAGGGCCGCACCATGACCGGGTAGCCGATGCGGTGCGCCACCTTGAACGCCTCCTCGGCGCTCCGGGCGACCCCGTTCTCCGGCTGGCGCAGCCCGAGCTTCTCGATGAGCTGCGAGAAGCGCTCGCGGTCCTCGGCGCGGTCGATGGCGTCCGGGGTGGTGCCGAGGATGGGGACCGAGAGCTCGTCGAGCGGCACCGCCAGCTTGAGCGGCGTCTGGCCGCCGTACTGGACGATGAGCCCCTCCGGCTTCTCGACGCGCACGATCTCGAGCACGTCCTCGAGCGTGAGCGGCTCGAAGTAGAGGCGGTCGGAGGTGTCGTAGTCGGTCGAGACCGTCTCCGGGTTGCAGTTGACCATGATGGTCTCGAACCCGGCCTGCCTGAGCGCGAAGCTGGCGTGCACGCAGCAGTAGTCGAACTCGATGCCCTGGCCGATGCGGTTCGGGCCGCCGCCCAGGATCATGACCTTGCGCCGGCCGGTCGGGGCCGCCTCGCACTCCTCCTCGTACGAGGAGTAGAGGTAGGGGGTGTAGGCCTCGAACTCCGCCGCGCAGGTGTCGACGCGCTTGAAGACCGGGTGGACGCCCGCCTTCCAGCGCGCCTCCCGCACCTGCGCCTCCTTCGCCCCGGCGAGCTGCGCCAGCCGCCGGTCCGAGAAGCCCATGGCCTTCACGCGCTTCCAGCCGGCGGCGCCCTCGGGCAGGCCGCGGGCGAGCGCGGCCTCCTCTCGCACCAGGCCCTGGATCGCGCGCAGGAACCAGGGGTCGATGAAGGTGATGCCGTGCACCTCCTCCACGCTCATCCCGGCCCGGAGCCCCTCCCCCACCCAGAAGATCCGGTGGGCGCGCGGCACCCGCATCTCGTCGCGGATACGGCCGAGCTCCGCCTCCGTGTAGGCGGCGCCCGGCTTCTTCCCGAGCGGCGACTCCAGGCCGGCCCGGTCGATCTCGAGCCCGCGCAGCGCCTTCTGGAAGCTCTCCTGGAAGGTGCGGCCGATGGCCATCACCTCGCCCACCGACTTCATCTGGGTGGTGAGGGTGTCGTCGGCGCCCTTGAACTTCTCGAAGGCGAAGCGCGGGATCTTCGTGACCACGTAGTCGATGGTCGGCTCGAAGCTGGCCGGCGTCTCGCGGGTGATGTCGTTCTTGATCTCGTCGAGCGTGTAGCCGACGGCGAGCTTGGCCGCGATCTTGGCGATGGGGAACCCGGTCGCCTTCGAGGCCAGCGCGGAGCTGCGGGAGACGCGCGGGTTCATCTCGATGACGACCTGGCGGCCGGTCTTCGGGTGGACCCCGAACTGGATGTTCGACCCGCCGGTGTCGACGCCGATCTCGCGGATGATGCGGACCGAGGCGTCCCGCATCCGCTGGTACTCCTTGTCCGTCAGCGTCTGGATGGGCGCGACGGTGATGGAGTCGCCGGTGTGGACGCCCATCGGGTCGAGGTTCTCGATGGAGCAGATGATGACGACGTTGTCGTTCCGGTCGCGCATCACCTCGAGCTCGTACTCCTTCCACCCGATGATCGACTCCTCGACCAGGATCGTGTGGTTGGGCGAGAGCTGCAGGGCGCGCCGCGCCAGCTCCTCGAACTCCTCGCGGTTGTAGGCGACGCCGCCGCCCTCACCCCCCATGGTGAAGGAGGGCCGGAGGATGATGGGGAAGCCGATCTCGTCGGCCATCCGCTTCGCCTCCTCGAAGCCGGTGGCGTAGCCGGACCGCGGCATCTCCACGCCGACGCGGTCCATCGCCTGCTTGAAGAGCTGCCGGTCCTCGGCCTTCTCGATCGCCTGGAGGGAGGCGCCGATGAGCTGCACCCCGTGGCGCGCCAGCGCGCCGTTCCGGGCGAGCGCGACCGCCAGGTTGAGCGCCGTCTGCCCGCCGAGCGTCGGCAGGAGCGCGTCGGGCTTCTCGCGCGCCAGGATCTGCTCGGCGAACTCGGGCGTGATCGGCTCGAGGTAGGTCCGGTCGGCGAAGACCGGATCGGTCATGATGGTGGCCGGGTTCGAGTTGAGGAGGACGACCTCGAAGCCCTCCTCCTGCAAGGCCTTGCAGGCCTGGACGCCGGAGTAGTCGAACTCGCAGGCCTGGCCGATGACGATGGGGCCGGACCCCACGATCATGATCTTCTTGATGTCGGTGCGGCGGGGCATGGGCGCGCAACCTAGCACACCGCCCGCCGGGGCTGGAACGCGTCCGCGCGCGCTCCGCGCGCCCGCGATTCGCTCGACAGGCCGCCTGCCGCCGGGCTAGAGCCCACCCCCCATGCGCCCCGCCGCCGGACCGCCCCCAGCCGCCCCCCCGCGCGGCGACGCCGGCGCGGGCCCCTCGCCCGCCGCCGTCCGCCGCGGCCTGGCCTGGGGGTTCCTGGGCATCCTCACCTTCGCCGGCTCCCTGCCCACCGCGCGGATGGCGGCGCTGCACCTCGACCCGCTCTTCGTGAGCCTGGGCCGGGCGCTCGTGGCGGGGATCCTCTCGGCGCTCCTCCTCACCTGGCGCCGCCCCCGCGCGCCGGCGGGCCTGGAGTGGCGCTGGCTCGCGCTGGTGGTGGGCGGGGTGGTGCTCGGCTTCCCGGTGCTCTCGACGCTCGCCCTGCGCGACATGCCCGCGGCGCACGCCTCGGTCATCCTCGGCACGGCCCCGCTCCTCACCGCCGCGGTGGCGGCGCTCCTCGCGCGCGAGCGGCACGGCCCCGCGTTCTGGGCGGCCTCGGCTGCCGGCTGCGCGCTGGTGGTCGGCTTCGCGCTGTGGCGCGCCGGCGGGGCGGGCGCGCCGCTCCGGCTCTCCCGCGGCGACGCCCTCATGCTGGCCGCGGTCGTCCTGGTCGCGTTCGGCTACGTCGCGGGGGGGAAGGCGGCGCGCACGCTGGGCAGCTGGCAGACCATCTCCTGGGCGCTCGTCCTCGCCCTGCCGCTCTTGCCCTGGCCGGTGTGGGCCACGCGCCCCCACGGCCCGGTGCCCGCGTCGAGCTGGGCCGCCTTCGGGTACCAGAGCCTGGTCAGCATGTTCCTCGGCTTCTTCGCCTGGTATCGCGGCCTGGCGCTGGGCGGCATCGCCCGCGTCGGGCAGGTGCAGCTCCTGCAGCCGTTCCTCAGCCTGGCGCTCTCGGCGCTGCTCCTCGGGGAGGCGGTGCCGCCGGTCCTCTGGATCGTGGCGGCGGCGGTGGTGGGGTGCGTGGCGGTGGCGCGCCGGGCCGCGTGACGGACCGCCCCCGCGCGCCGGCCGCTCACCCCGCCGCGCGCCGGTCGTCCCCGTCGGCCGCGGCCGGCGGATCGTCCTCGCCCAGGATCGCCTCGCCGGGGCGCGCCATCCAGGACTCGCCGGGGAAGAGCTTCGCCAGGGCGGGCAGGAGCACGATCGCGGTGACGAGCGTGGTCAGCTCGCCCAGCATGGCGTACCAGCCGAACGACCGCAGGGCGCGGTTGAACGACAGGATGAGCGACCCGTAGCCGACGATGGTGGTCCAGGAGCACAGGATGACCGCGCCGCCCACCTCCTTCAGCGCGGGCGCGACGTTCCTCCGGGAGACCATGCGCGAGAGGACGTTCGCGCCGTAGTCGACCGCGATCCCGAACGTGATCGGGAAGACGATGAAGTTGAAGAAGTTGATCTTGATGCCGGTCACGGTGGCGAAGCCCGCCATGAGGGCGACGCCCGAGCCGAGCGAGAGCAGGAGGAGCGCGCTCCGCGCCCGGGTCCGGAAGAACACCACCACCAGCGCGCAGACGCACAGGAAGGAGAGGAGCGTGACCCGCGGCCCCTGCCGCTCGATGTCCTCGAGCAGGTCGGCCACCACGATGTCCGCCCCGGCCGCGTCGTACTTCCCCCCGGCCACCGGGACGTCGCGCACGCCCGCGGCGTACGCCCGCAGGTTGGGGCCGAGCTCGAGCTTCGCGTCGCCGCGCGCGCGGACGAACGCGAGCCGCCCGACGGTCCCGTCGCGCTCGCGGTACTGGTCCACGAGCGACGGCGGCCCCTCGTCGTCGCCGAGGAGCCGCTGCTCCGCCAGCTGCGCCCGGATCTCGCGCGCGCGGCGCGCCTGGTCCGCCGGGAGGTGCGCGAGGACGCGATCGGTGAGCCGGTCGCCGAGGTCGCGCAGGATGGCGAGCTTCTCCTCCTGGTGCGAGGGGATCACGGTGGCGACCGTCTCGCAGCTCTCGATGAGCTGCGCGAGCCGCGGCTGCTCCTTCATCCGCTGCCGGAGCGCGTCGCAGTAGGCGTCCGCCCCGTCGCGCGTCGGCAGGAGCGCGATGGCGCCCGCCACCGACGTCCCGAGGGCCTCGCGGGCCCGCGCGTGGTCGCGGCGCAGCTCCTCGCCGCCGGTGGCGTCGTTGGTGAGGTTGTCGAGGTTGCGCTCCATCGCGTTCGGCAGGTGCCAGACGAAGACGGCGAGCGACGCGGCGGTGAGCACCGCGAACCCGGCCGCGATGGCGCGCGGGCGCCGGAGCAGGCGGTCGATGAGCAGGCTGCCGCGGTCCACCGAGGCGGCGGCCGCCGGGGCCCGGTAGGGCCGGAGGCGCTCCAGCGCCGCGAGGAGGGCCGGGATCAGCGCGAAGGTGGCGACCCAGCACAGGAGGACGCCCACCCCGCCGATGAACCCGAAGTGGCGGAAGCCGCGGTTGGTGGCGACGAGCAGCGTGCCGAACGCGACGCTGGTTCCGACCGAGGCGAGGAGCGTGCCCTTGACCGCGGCGCTCGCCCCCTCCTGGCAGGCCTCCTCCAGCGAGGCGCCGCGCCGCCGCAGCTGGCTCACCCGCGCCAGGTAGACGATCCCGTAGTTGACGCCGGTCCCCACCACGATCGAGCCCAGGAAGGCGGTCTGCGTGTTGAGGTACCCGATGACCAGCCAGGTGAGGCCGAAGGTGGCGGCGATCCCGGCCAGCAGCGCACCCGCCAGCGCCAGCACCGGCCGGATCTCGCGGTAGAACGCCACGATCGAGAGCAGCACGAGCGCCATCACGATCGCGAACGAGATGGCCGCGTCCTTCACGATGGACTCGTACTCGGCGAGCAGGATGGCGTAGCTGCCGCCGACCCCGACGTAGAGCCGGTCGGCCTTCAGCTCCGGCTGGTGCCGGTCGATGGTGGCGCGGATCCGGTCGAGCACCACCCGGACCTCGCCCACGCCGAGGCTGGTGCCGGTCGGGCGCAGCAGGATGGTGACCGAGCGCCGATCCGGGTGGACCATGAAGCCGTCCGCGAACCGCTCGAAGCGCTTCGCGACCTGCTCGCGCGGCCCCGGCTTCGTCGGATCGAGGAGGTCCCCGAGTCCCTCCCGCCGCGACAGGTCGAGGCGGAGCTCGCCCGCGGGCAGCGCGTCCTCGTCCTCGCCGAGGAGGTTCATCGCCGGGTTCAGCTTGGCCTTGGCGCTGCCGAGCGCGCCCACGAGGTCGCGCTGCGCCTGCCGGAGCGTGTCCAGGGGCAGGAACATCGGCCAGTGATCGGTGTACCAGCGCTCGACCGGCCGCACGTCCGACTCGACCGCGCGGATGACGTCCGGGCGCAGGGCGCGGAAGTCCTCGGTCAGCTTCACCGCCATGGCCTCGGCGCGCGCGAGCCCCCCGGGCCCGTCGAGCGACTCGACCTCGACCAGGATCGTGCCGTCGCCGCCGACGCGCCGGGCGAGCTCCTTCGCGTGGCGCACGCTCGGCACGTCCTCCGGGAGGAGCTCCTCGAAGCTGGAGCGGATCTCGAGGTGGGAGGCGAGCCAGAACGACGCCACGCTCGCCAGCACGGCGCCGGCGAGGAAGACGCGCCAGCGCCGGAGCGAGGCCGCGGTGAGACGGGAGACGAGGTCGAGGCGCATGGTCGGAGCGGTAGGCGAGCGTCGAGGGCGAGCGTTGAACGCGGGAGGCCGGGGACGATCTTCCGCGCGGCCGCGGACGCGGTCGCGCCTCCGGCCTCCCCGACCCTATCGCAGGTCCGGGCGGCGGAGACAACGGCAGAAATTCGGCAGGATCGCTTCGGCTTTCCCGAAGCGTGAAGGTGCAGGGAGGCGCGCGCCCTACTTCCCGCGCACCGCCCGCACCGCCTTGGCCGCGGCCGAGAAGACGTTCGGGATCTGTTGCTCGGTGAGGCAGGAGAAGGCGACCCGCAGCTCGCGCTCGCCGAGCGCGATGGTGCCGACGCCATGGTCCTCGAGGAGGCGCAGGCGCACCGCGTCCGCCCCGGCGCCCTTCACGCGCAAGCACATGAAGTAGCCGCTGTTGAAGGGGTACACGTCCCAGCAGTCGGCGTACTCGGGGCGGCGGCACTCCTGCGCCACCACCTTGGCCCGCCCGCGCAGCACCGCCACCTTCTCCGCCTGCTGGGCGCGGAACTCGGGGTCGCCGAGCGCCTTCAGCACGATGGACTGCGAGGGGTTGGAGATGTTCGAGACGTAGGCGCGGATGAGGCCGGCGGTCTTGTCCTCGAGCGCCTTGTAGGCGGCGGCGGTGCCGTTCTTCACGCCGAAGGTGACGAAGCCGACCCGCAGCCCCCAGACGAACTCCTCCTTGGTGGCGCCGTCGATCTTGATGGCGAGGAGGTTGGGCGAGCTGCGGACGAGCTTCCCGAAGATGGACTCGGTCTGGAGGCCCTCCTCGTAGAACATCCCGTAGTAGGCGTCGTCCACCACCACCACGAGCTTCGTCCCCGCCTCGGCCTCGGCGCCGAGCGCGGCGGCGATGGCGTCGGCCTCGGCGCGGGTGGGGGTGTAGCCGGAGGGGTTGTTCGGGAAGTTGAGGGAGACCACCAGCTTCCGCCCCCGGTGCTTCGCCAGCGCGGTCTTGAAGCCGGCGAGGTTGAAGCCGGTCAGCTTCTCGTCGAAGAAGGGGAAGTAGTTGAACTCGGCCTCGAGCCGCGTCTCCCAGGAGAGGTTGTAGTTCTCCCACATGAGGTCGGGCGTGAGGACCTGGTCGCCCGGGTCGAGGAAGAGGTCGCCCACGAGGCCCAGGCCGTGGGTGAGCGCGTTCGTGACCACCGGGTTCGAGAGCGGGTGGTCGCCCAGCGCCGGCGCCTCGGCGCGCTGCTTCTTCGCCCACAGCGTGCGCAGCTCGGGCTTGCCGTAGCTGGGCGTGTAGTCGAACACCTCGGCCGGCGTGAGCCCCTGGTAGTAGCGGCTGATGCAGGCGAGGTGCATCGGCGCGCCGTTCTCGGTGGCGATGCCGACCGTCGCGTTGGCCGTCTTCGCCTTCTGCTTCGCCTCGGCGCCCTGGGCCAGGATGCCCTTGGCCGGGAAGAAGAAGCGCTTGCCGCGCTCGGAGAGCAGCTCGAGCAGGACCGGGCAGTCCTTGGCGAGGGCGTCGTTGGCGGCCTTCGCGAGCGGGTGGAGGGCGGGGCGGCTCATCGCGTGCGGCTCCTGCGCGCCGGAGGCGCGCGGCGGGGTGGTGGGAGGTCGGCGGAGGAGCGTACCGGATCGGCTCGAAACGACAAGGCCCTACCGGCCGCCCGCCTTCTTGAACTTCCGGTCGAGCGCGGCGAGCACGTTGGGCGGGACGAGCGCCGACACGTCCCCGCCGAAGCGCGCCACCTCGCGGACGAGCCGCGCCGAGACGTAGAAGTAGTCCTCGCCCGTCATGACGAACACGCTGTCGAACTCGGGGTCGAGCTTGCGGTTCATGTTGGCGAGCTGGAACTCGTACTCGAAGTCGGAGACGGCGCGCAGCCCGCGCAGCACGGTGTGGACGCCGCGCTTCTTGGCGTAGTCGACGAGCAGGCCGTCGAAGCTGTCCACCTCGACGCGCGCGTCCGCGCCCACCGCGGCGCGGATGAGCTCCATCCGCTCCTGGAAGGTGAAGAGCGGGTGCTTGTCGGGGTTGTTCGCCACCGCCACCACCAGGCCGTCGAAGATCTTGAGCCCGCGGTGAATGAGCGAGAGGTGGCCGTGCGTGAGGGGGTCGAACGAGCCGGGGTAGATGGCGAGGCGGGGCATGACCGGGCATCCTGACGCGGGACGGGTCGTGAAGCCAGCGTAACCGTCACCCTACCGCGGCGCGTTCCCCGAGGCGCTCATCCCGAGCGCGACCAGCAGCTCGCGCGCCTTCGCCTGCACGATCCTGGCGTTCCGCGGCCCCATGCGCAGGAGGTGCTTCTCGACCGGCCCGAGCGCCTCCAGCCGCTCGTCCGCGAACACGTAGGCGCCCTCCTCCTTGCGGACGGCGATCGGCCCGTCCTTCGCGGGCGCGTCGGCGAGGCGCCGCAGCGCGCGCGCGGTGACCGCGTCGAGATCGGCGCCGGGATAGCCGAGCGCCCGGTAGCCCGCCGCCAGCATGCCGTGCAGGGCGCGGTAGCAGCGCGCCGCCGCGGCCGCGTCGAGGGAGGCCACCACGTCCCCCACGTCGTCGTACCGGTGGTAGGCGGCGGGCGCGATGACCGTCTCGCCGCCCTGCTCCAGCACCGAGAAGGGCCGCTCCGGCGCGAGCGCCCCGAGCTGCGCGCGCGGCGACACGCCCTCGGCCAGGTTGTCCGTCACCACCACCCAGCGGCGGAGGAGGTCGCCCTCCCCGACCCAGCGCCGGAAGAGCGCGTTCCCCGACATGGCCTCGACGAGCGCGCGCTGGTCGGCCGGGCTGGGCGGGGGGGCGTCGGGACCCGCGTCCGGGGCGGCCGCGGACGGCGCGGGCGCGGCGGCCGGCGCGCCGGGCGGCGGGGGCGGCTGCCGCGAGCGCAGCCACCAGCCCAGGGCGCCCGCCCCGGCGATCACGGCCACGAGGAGGACGATCCCCGGCGCCCGGCTCGGGCGGCTCAAGGTGCTCTTCGGCTGCTCCATGCGGACCTCCTGCGCGGGTCGGCTAGCTGGCCCGGTAGATCGAGATGCCGGTGTCGCCGTAAGCGCGCCGGTCGGCCAGCGCGAGCGCAGCGTACCGCTCGGCGGGCGGGCGGCGCGCGTCGTGCTCGGCCACCGCCACCCCGCCCGGCGCGAGCAGCGGCCCGAGCGCCGCCAGCGCCTCCTCGGGCCCGGTCGCGTACGGTGGGTCGAGGAAGGCGAGCGCGAAGGCGCCGCGCGGCAGCCGGGGGAGCGCGGCCATCACCGGCTCGCGCCGCACCTCCACCTGTCCGGCGAAGCCGCACGCCTCGGCGTTGCGGGCGATGGCGGCGGCGGCGGCGCGCTCCTGCTCGACGCACACGGCGCGGGTGCAGCCGCGCGAGAGCGCCTCCAGCGCCAGCGCCCCGCTGCCCGCGTACAGGTCGAGCACCGCGCCGCCGTCGAAGAACTGCCCGAGCAGGTTGAAGACGGCCCCGCGCACCTTGTCGCTCGTGGGGCGCGTCCCGGCGCCGGCCGGCGCGCGCAGCGCGCGGCCCCGCGCGGCGCCCGCCACGATCCTCACCGGCGCACCCCGAGCGCCGCCACCAGCTCGGGGGCGGTGCCCTCGGCGCCCAGCGCCTCGATGAGCGCGGCCGCCTCGGAGTAGGCGAGCGCCTCGATGCGCTCGGCGTCTGAGGCGGCGAGGAGCTGCTCGCCGCGGCCGGGCCCGCGCTCGCGCAGCACGGCCGGCAGGGCGCGCCAGCCCGCGGCGAGCGCCGCCCCGCCGTCCTCGCACAGGCGCAGCCGCCCGCCGCGAAACGCCCCCGCGGCGCCGGAGCCGAGGCCCCCGCGCCGCAGCACCGGGCGATCGAGCGCGCCCGCGAGGGCGTCCATCGCGCCGCGCTGCCGCTGCGCCTCGCCGGGGAGCGCCGCGTCGGCGCAGCGGAGGCCGACCAGGTCGGCGCGAACGCCCCACCCCTCGAACTCCTCCAGGAAGGCGGTGGCCGCGGCCGGGTCGAGCGCGTCGGGCGCGATCACGCACTCCACCGCCAGCTCGCGCTCGGCGGCGACCCCGGCCACCCGCGCCGCCGCCTGGGCTCGGCGCGCCGGCGCGACCGCGGCCACGTCCACCGCGAGGTGCGTCACGCCCGCCTCGACCAGGCGGTGCGCGCCGGCGTGGGCGCGCTCCAGCCCCTCCTCGCCGTCCTCGACCACCACCTCGGCCGAGGCGAAGAAGGGCAGGCGCGGCGCGAGCTCGTCGGCGGCGCGCGCGAGCGCCTCGAACCAGGGCTCCGGCGCGGCGCCGGCGGCGAGCGCCACCCCCACCACCGCCCGCGCCTCCTGCGCCGCCACCAGCGCCGCCCGGGCGACGGCCGGGACCGGCGCCACGAAGAGCGGCAACCCCCGCGCGCGCCCCGCCAGGCCGCGCAGGATGTCGCGGAGCGAGAGCGGGCACGCCTGGCTGCGGGGTGGCAGCCGGTGCACGGCCGCGACGGGGCGGAGCGCGAAGAGGGAGCGCACGGGATGGGTATAGCACGGCGTCCGCGCGCTCTCGCCGCGAGCCGAAACGTCCGAGCGGGAGGTGGCCCCCGCAGCCGAGTGGGGCCTCAGCCAGCTTCGCTGGATGGGGCGGGGGCGGCACGCCCCGCTCTAATGCTGGTGCACGTCGTCCACGTGTGCGTAGTCCACCGACTCGATCTGCAGGGTGGTGTGGTCGATCCCGAACCTGCGGCGCAGCACCGCCTTCACCGAGGTCAGGATGGCGTCGTTCCGCCCCACCGCGTCCACGTGGATGACGAGGTGCGCCGAGAGCGCGTAGAGGCCGCTCGAGATGGTCCAGACGTGGAGGTCGTGGACCGCCACCACGCCCTCCTCGGCGGTGGACATCACCTCGGTGATCTCCTCGACGTCGAGGTGCCGCGGCACCGCCTCCATGAGGATGTCCGAGATCTCGACCACCAGCCTGACCGCGCCCCACAGGATGAGGAGCGCGATGGCGAGCGACAGCACAGGGTCGATCCAGGCGAGGTCCGGCCGGAGCCACATCGCCCCTGCGCCCACCAGCACCGCCAGCGAGGCCACCGCGTCGCCGAGCACGTGCAGGAAGGCGGAGCGGGTGTTGAGGTTGTGGTCGCCGCGCAGCCAGACCAGGATGACGCTGTTGCCGAGCACGCCCACCGTGGCGGTGCCGGCCATGAGCGCGAACCCGATCGGCGGGTGCGGGTGCCGCAGGCGGTCGAGCGCCTCCCAGCCGATCCAGGCGGTGAGCCCGAGCAGCGTCGCCACGTTGATCTGGGCCGCCAGCACCTCCAGGCGGCGGAAGCCGAAGGTGCGTTTCTGGTCGGCCGGGCGCGCGCCGAACTGCACCGCCAGGAGCGCCAGCGCCAGCGCCGCCACGTCGGTGAGCATGTGGCCGGCGTCGGAGATGAGCGCCAGGGAGCCCGAGAGCCACCCGCCGAGCGCCTCGGCCGCCATGATGACGGAGGCGACGCCGAGCGAGACCGCCAGCCGGCGCGCGCTGCCGGCCTCCGACGGGCCGTGCGCCGCGTGGTGGTGGGCGTGGGCGTGCGCGACGTGCGCGTGGTCGTGCCCGTGTGCCGCGTGGTGGTGACTCGCCTCCGCCATGCCTCTCTCCGATTGCCGCGCCCGGCCCCCTGTCCTAACATCCCGCGCCCCCGGGAGCACGCGGCGAGGAGAGTTCGTGGAGAGCTTCGCGACGGCCGCCGACGGGACCCGCATCTGGTGGCGCGCCGCCGGGCGGGGCGCGCCGCCGGTGGTGCTGGTGGACGGGATCGCCTGCGCCGGCTTCATCTGGCGCGACCTCTACCCCCGGCTCGCGGCGCACCGCCGCGTGGCGCACTGGAATTACCGGGGTCACGGCCGGACCGAGCGGCCGAGGGACCTCGCGCGCACCACGCTCGGCGACGCGGTGGACGACCTGCTCGCGGTGATGGACGCGGCCCGGCTGCCGTCGGCGGTGCTGGCCGGCCACTCGGTGGGCGTGCAGGTGTGCCTGGAGGCGCACCGGCGCGCCCCGCGCCGCGTGCGCGGCCTCGTCCTCCTGTGCGGCTCCCCGGGCCGGCCGCTCCACACCTGGCACGGGCGGCCGCTCCTGGAGGCGGTCTTCCCGCTCCTGAAGCAGCTCGTGGTGGAGCGGCCCGCCGAGGCGCGCTGGGTGTTCGAGCACCTCGTGCCGACCCCGGTGGCGCTCGAGCTCGGCCGCTGGTTCGAGGTGAACCGGCACCTCCTCCCCCGCGCCGATCTGCAGCGGTACCTGGACGACGTGGCCGGGATCGACCCGCAGGTGTTCGTGCGCATGCTCGCGAGCGCCGGCCGGCACGACGCGACGCCGCACCTGCCGGCGGTGGACGTCCCGACGCTCATCGTGGCGGGCGAGCGCGACACCTGGACCCCGCTCGAGCGCTCGCGGGCCATGCACGCCGCCATCCCCGGGAGCGAGCTGCTCGTCCTGCCGGACGCCACCCACACCGGGCCGCTCGAGCGCCCGGAGCTGGTCGGCGAGCGGGTGGAGCGGTTCCTCGCCGAGCACGCCGCCCCCGCCCGCCGCCGCGCCCGGCGCGTGCCGTCGCCGCCGTGAGCCTCGCCCGCCCGCGCGCCCTCGCCCTCGCCCGGCTCGCGCCGGGGCTGCTCGCGCTGGCGCTCGCCGCGCCCGCCGCCGCCCAGCCCTACGCCCCCGGCTTGCGCTTTCGCACGATCGCCACCGAGCACTTCCGCGTCCACTTCCACCAGGGCGAGGAGGCGCTGGCCCAGCGGGTGGCGGCGGCGGCCGAGCGCGCCCACGCCCTGCTCGTGCCGGCGCTCGCCGCGGCGCCGCGCGGCGGGACGGAGATCGTCCTCTCCGACGACGCGGACGACGCGAACGGCTCGGCGACGCCGCTGCCCTACGCGACCATCCGCCTCTACGCGGTCCCGCCCGCGCCGCGCTCGGAGCTCGACGACGAGCGCGACTGGGTCGAGGCGCTCGTCACCCACGAGTACGTCCACATCCTGCACCTCGACACCATCGAGGGGCTCCCGCGCGCCTTGAACGAGGTCTTCGGCAAGCTGTGGGCGCCCTCGGGGTTCGCCCCGTCGCTGCTCGTGGAGGGGCTCGCGGTGCTGCACGAGGCGGACGCCGAGGGCGGCGCCGACGGCGGGCGGAACGCGAACGCCATCTTCGACATGTACGCCCGCGCGCTGGCGCTCGAGGGCCCCTTCCCGCGCCTGGAGCAGGCGGTGGCGCAGCCGTTCCTCTGGCCGCGGGGGAACCTCGCCTACCTGCTCGGCGGCCGCTTCTTCGCGTTCCTGCGCGAGCGCTCCGGACCGGCGGCGATCGCCGCCTTCGTGAAGGACCAGGGCTCGCAGCTCTGGCCCTACCGGTTCGACACGCTGTTCGAGCGTCACTTCGGGGCGGACCTCCCCGCGCTCTGGGCCGCCTTCGGCGAGGCGCTGCGCGCGCAGGCGCTGGCCGAGCTGGCCGAGGTGCGCCGCGCGCCGGTGACAGCGCCCGCGCCGCTCACCCGGCGCGGCTCGACGGTGCTCCACCCGCGCTGGCTCCCCGACGGCAGCGGCCTCGTCTACTTCGACGCCGGGACCGAGGAGCGGCCCGGGCTGCGCCTCGTGAGCCGCGACGGGCGCGACGCGGGGCGACTCGCCCACGTGGAGGGGAACGGGACGCTCGCGGTGCGCTCCGCGCGCGAGGCGGTGGTGGCGGCGACCGACGTCTGGCGCGAGTTCGCCACCTACGACGACCTGCGGCTGGTGGACCTCACGACCGGCCGGTGGCGCGCGCTCGGCGACGGCGAGCGGGCCACCGACCCGGACCTGGGGCCGGACGGGGACACGCTCGTCTACGCGGTCCACCTGCCCGGCGGCGAGATGGCGCTCCGGCGCCGGCGGCTCTCCGGCGGGCCGGCGGAGACGATCTTCCAGCGGCCGGGGGTGCAGGTGGGGGCGCCCCGCATCTCCCCCGACGGACGGCGGATCGCGTTCGAGCTCGCCGAGGCGGGACGGCGCGACGTGGCGGTGTGGGAGGACGGGGAGCTCGCGTTCGTGACGGACGACGACGCGATCGACCTCGGGCCGGCGTGGGCGGCGGATGGGGGGATCCTGTACTTCGCGTCGGAGCGGAGCGGGGTTTACGACGTGTATGCGTTCGAGCTCGGGGCGACCTCGACCTCGACCTCGACCGCGACCCCGACCGCGACCCCGACCGCGACCCCGACCGCGACCCCGACCGCGACCTCGACCGCGACTGCGACCGCGACCGCGACCTCGACGGCGACCGCGGATGTGGACTCGACGGCGACCGCGCCGGGGCGGCGGCGCGTCCCGGGCAGGCTCTGGCAGGTGACGAACGTCGAGCTGGGCGCGTTCGAGCCGCAGCCCTCGCCGGACGGGGCGACGCTCGCCTTCGTCTCCTACTCCCGGCGCGGCTACGACCTCGCCTCCATCCCGCTCGACCGCTCCACCTGGCGCGACCCGGCGCCGGCGCGCCCGCGGCCGCTGCGCGGGCCGGAGGCGCCCTCCGCCGCCGCGCCCGCGCCGCTCCCGGACCGGCCCTACCGCGCGCTCGACACCGCCTGGCCCACCTTCTGGCTGCCCGTGCTCGGGATCGACGGCGGCGGCAGCACGCTCGGGGTCCTGACCGGCGGCTCCGACGTGCTCCTGCGCCACGTCTACGTCGCGCAGGGGTGGTACGGCTTCTCGAGCCGGGAGGCGGGCTACGACGTCGCCTACGTGGGGAGCTGGCTCTACCCGCGGCTCACCCTCGGCTCCTCGCGCTACGTCGGCACCACCCCCGGCCTGCGCGAGCTGCTCGAGGAGGACTGGGTCCCGCTCTCGGCCGGGCTCACCTTCACGGACACCCACCTCGACCGCGCCGCCGCGCTCACGCTCGGCTGGCGCGCCCGCCGGCTGCGCGCGCTGGGCGGGACCCCCGTCCTCGACGAGGCCGGCGTCGCCGCCTACCGCGACGGCACCGCCAGCGAGTGGTCGGCGCGCCTCGTCGCCACCGACGCCCGCCGCTTCGTGAGCTCCATCTCGCCCGAGGAGGGTCGCCTCGCGAGCCTGACCCTGCGCGGCGCGGACCAGGCGCTCGGCGGCAGCTTCACCTACGCCAGCGCGCACGCCTCCCTCACGCAGTACCTCGGGCTGGGAGGACACGTCGCGCTGGCGGTGCGCGGCGCGCTCGGGATCGCGCGCGGCACCGTCGGCGGGCGCCAGCCGTTCACGCTCGGCGGGGTGCCCTCGCCCGACGTGGTCGGCCTCGCCCTGCAGCCCATCCTGGGCGGCGTGGTCGTGCCCGGCGACACCCTGCGCGGCTACCCCGGGGGCGTGCTGGTGGGATCGACGGTCGAGAACGCCAACCTGGAGCTGCGCTTCCCGCTCGCGACCCTGGAGCACGGGCACGCCGCCTGGCCGCTCCAGCTGCGCCGGCTGCACGGCGCGCTCTTCGTCGACGCCGGGAACGCGGTCCCCGCCCCGCCCAGCGGCGGCGCGGGCTTCGGAGCGCTCCGCGACCTCCGGTTCGGCGCGGGCGGCGAGCTGCGGGCCGAGGTGGTGCTCGGCTACTACCTGCGCACCGACCTGCGCCTCGGCGTCGCCCGCGGGCTCGGCCGGCTGCTCGCCGCGGGCGCGCCGTCGGACGGGCTGGCGGGGACGCAGGTGTACCTGACCCTCGGGCCCAGCCTCTAGGCGTGCGCCTCGCGCCGCCCGCGCAGGGCCGCGGCCATGCGGAAGGGCGCGCTGACGAGCGTGCGGGCGAGCTTCAGGCTGTCGGTGACGAGGTCGGCGACGATGGCCGAGAGCGGCTCCGGCCGCGCCGCCTCCCGCCGCTCGTGCTCCGCCTCCTGGAGCTGATGCACCTTCGCCCGCTCGGCCGCCCGGCCGGCCGCGGAGCCGGTGTCGTCGCCGATGTGGACCTTCCCCCGCGCGCTGCGGCGCAGCTCCGCGCGCTGCTGCCCCAGCGCCGCCTTCGAGTCGAACCGTCGGACGTTGGCCATGCCGAACGATAGTGACTCGCTGCGGCAAGCGGAGCCCCCGAGCCCCCCACGACCGCGCCGACCCGCTTGCGACCCGGGCTCCCCGATGCTAAAAAGCGCCCGCTTCGCCGACATAGCTCAGCTGGTAGAGCAACTGATTCGTAATCAGTAGGTCCCCAGTTCAATTCTGGGTGTCGGCTCCAAAATCCAACATAACGCCAGGGGGTTACGGGATACCGTGACCCCCTCTTCGTTCTGCGGCGCGCCGGGGGTGACCCCCGGGGTGTACCGGGCGGCCCTTAGTACTCCTTAAGTTCGAACGTTCGGCACTCAGCCGGCGAGTGGTCCGTATCCATCTTCGCGATCACGTTCGTGACCTGCCCCCCGAAAACTAGACGGATCTGAGTGCCAGTCCTCTACTGACTTGACCTGCCCCCAGAAGCTGGACGGAACTTCACCTTAGGAAACTTCACCTAAAGCATGAGTCTCCGTCCTGACCTGATTGGCGAACTCGTTCGGCGTCAGGTCGCCAAGCGAGCCGTGAGGCCTGTTCTGGTTGTAGTCCCGCCGCCAGGTCTCGAGCTTCTGGCGGGCATCAAGTAACCCGATAAAGAGCTCACCGTTCAACAGCTCGTCCCGCAGGCGACCGTTGAAGCTCTCGATGAACGCGTTCTCGATGGGCTTACCCGGCCGGATGAATTGCAGCTGCACGCCGCGGCGGTAGGCCCACGAGTCCATCGCCTTCGAGTACCGTTGTCGACCGTGATCGCCTTCGGGTAGCCGCGCTGGCTTGCGAGTACGTCGAGGAGGTCCGCGACGCGCGTGCCGGTGAGCGAGAAGTCGGCTGCGAGCAACGGGCACTCCCGGGTGAAGGTGTCGACGACGGTGAGGATCCGGAACGGCCGCCCGTCGTCGAGGGTGTCGCGCATGAAGTCCATGCTCCACCGCTCGTTCGGGGACGTCGGCGCCGGCAAGATCACGCGGAGGTGGCTGGCTCTCTTCTTCCGCTTCTTCGTCCGGACCCCCAGGCCTTCCATGCGGTACAGCCGGTACACGCGTTTTTGGTTCACGGTCCAGCCCTCGCGCCGCAGCATGGTATGGAGCCGGCGGTACCCGAACCGCCGGCGCGCCTCCGCGACCTCGCGCAGGCGCATCCGGAGCGCCGTCGTGTCCTTCGCCTTGCTCCGCCAGTACCAGGTCGACCTACCCAGCTTCACGAGCCCGCAGGCTCGGGTCGTGCTGACGCCGAAGCGCTGCACCAGGTACTCGACCCGGCGCCGCCCGGCCGCGGGCTTCATATCTTTCGGGTGAGGACCTCCTGCAGCATGTGCTTGTCGAGCGTGAGGTCGGCGACGAGCTGCTTCAGCCGCCGGTTCTCGTCCTCGAGCTGCTTCACGCGCCGCATCTCGGCGACGCCCATCCCAGCGTACTTCTTCTTCCAGGCGTAGTAGGTCGGCTCGCTGATCCCTAGCTTCCTGCAGAGCTCCGCGACCGGCACACCGGCATCCACCTGCCGCAGCGCGTTCGAGATCTGCTCCTCCGCGAACCTCGACTTCCGCATCGGCGACTCCCTTTTCTGAGGGACTCAGCCAAGCGAAGTTCTAAAGCTCATTTCCGTCCAGTTTTCGGGGGGCAGGTCATGACTGTGGAGGACGGATGCGGAAGAGCAAATTCACCGAGGAGCAGATCATCCGGGCCCTGCAGGAAGTCGACGCAGGCGCCATGGTCCAGGACGTGATCCGGAAGATGGGAGTCACCGAGACGACCTTCTACCGGTGGAAGTCGAAGTACGGCGGCCTGGAGGTCAGCGACGCCAAGCGGCTCAAGGCGCTCGAGATGAGAACCGGCGGCTGAAGACGATGGTCGCCGACCAGGCCCTGGACATCCAAGGGCTGAAGCACCTTCTCGGAAAACAATGGTAGGGCCTGCCGCGTCGTCGGGCTCGCGCCGGCGACGTACTACTACCGCGCACGGCGCCCGGAGCGGCTAGAGCTCCGGGAGAAGCTGCGGACGTTCGCGGCCCAGCGGCCACGCTGGGGCTATCGGCGCCTCCACGTCCTCCTGCAGCGTGACGGGCACGAGGTGAACCACAAGCTCGTCTTCAGGCTGTACCGCGCGGAAGGCTTGGCAGTCAGGCGGAAGAAGCGGAAGCGCATCGCGGCGTCGGTCCGGGTGCTGCCGCCGCCGACGGTGCGCCCGCGCCAGCAGTGGACGATGGACTTCACCCAGGACTCGCTGGCGAACGGGCACCAGTTCAGGACCCTCAACCTCGTCGACACGTTCACCCGCGAGTGCCTCGCCATCGAGGTCGAC
Source organism: Anaeromyxobacter diazotrophicus (assembly GCF_013340205.1). Classification (NCBI taxonomy): domain Bacteria; kingdom Pseudomonadati; phylum Myxococcota; class Myxococcia; order Myxococcales; family Anaeromyxobacteraceae; genus Anaeromyxobacter; species Anaeromyxobacter diazotrophicus. The sequence goes on along the minus strand of NZ_BJTG01000007.1, from coordinate 300,766 downwards.
CACTCGCTGCCGGCTGCCCGCGTCGTGCGCGTCCTCGAGCGGCTGGTCGAGGTGCACGGCCAGCCCGAGGTGATCCGCGTCGACAACGGGACCGAGTTCACGAGCCACTTGGTCGACGCGTGGGCGTACGAACGCGGCATCAAGCTCGACTTCATCTGCCCCGGCAAGCCGACCGAGAACGGGCACATCGAGAGCTTCAATGGCAAATTCAGAGACGAGTGCCTGAACGAGAACTGGTTCCTGCACCTGGACGACGCGCGCAGGAAGATCGAGGCATACCGGATCGACTACAACGAGGTCCGCCCGCACAGCTCGCTGGACAATATGACGCCAATGCAGTTCGCTAGCAGTACGACCGGACTGGCACAGCTAGCCGTCTGAAGTCGGGGGCAGGTCAGTTTGATCTACTCCGGGCGGTTTGGTCTACCCACGGGCCCACCCACCTAACCAACCCACCAACCATGAGTGTCGGTACGACCCCGTGCCGACACGGGAATCTACCATTTCGCGCTGTCCCGACCCAGCACCCACCCGGCCCCCACCTACTCGCGCACTGCCGCTTCGCCGCCTCGGGCAGACCCTCTTGATCTCGAGCTCGGCGGGAGCCAGCACGTTCACGATGCGTGACTATGGTCGTGGATGGTCGCGGCGAATGGACCGCCGGACCGAACCGGGAGCAGACCATGGCGGCGAAGACGTACGAGCTCAGGGCATCGCCGGTCAGGGCGGCGAAGAAGGCCGGGCTAGCCGGAGGGGCAGTTCGAGGCGTTCCGGGTGGACGACGGCGAGGGCAGGAGCCAGGAGCCACTGGGAGTGGAAGCCGAAGGCCGCCCCTGCACCTGTGGCCACTGCGCCCGCGGCGCCCCCTGTGTCCACTGCGGCCGCCGCCCCTCCCGCCACTTCGGCCGAGCCGGCGGTGGCGGCGCCTCCGGGGCAGCCGGTGCCCGAAGTTGTCGCGGGGCGCGGTAGTTGATCCACAAGGAGCGCCCAAGCTGATCCACCGGGGGCGGGCAAGGTGATCCACCCATGATCACCCATACTGATCCACCCCAGGGGCGGGGCAGCTGATCCACCCCGCAGCTCCCGACAGGACGACGAGGAGGCCGCCGCCGCGAGGCGCGCGGAGCGAGAGATGTGCGTCCTTCGGGGGGCGGTCAGGGTCGCGTGCGACGCCGGGGCTTTGCCCCGGAGGCACGCATGGCAGGGAGGAGATGCGCGGTGCTGGACGTGCGCGAGATGCTGCGGCGCCTGCGGCTCGGCGAGAGCGCCCGAGCGGTCGCCAAGGGACTCGGCGTCAGCCGCAACACGGTGCGCGAGTACGTGGCCTGGTTGGATGCGGAGGGCCTGCTCGCGGGCGACGCAGCGGCCCTGCCGAGCGCCGGCGAGCTGGAGGTGCGGCTGGCCCGGACCGAGCCGATGGCGCAGCCGCCGCGGCTCATGCCTTACCGCGACGAGATCGCCGAGCTCGTCGGTGCGGGTCTGCAGGTCAAGGTCGCCTGGGAGCGGTTCTCGACCGCGCACCCGGATCAACGCGCGAGCTACACGGCGTTCCGGCGCTTCGTGCGCCGCTACGTGGACGAGCGGCCGCGGCGCGCCGTGGTCCGGCTCGAGGTGGGGCCGGGCGAGGAGGCGCAGGTCGACTTCGGCTACGCCGGTCTCGTCCCGCGCGCGCCGGGCGAGCCGCCCGCGAAGACCTGGGTCTTCGTGATGACGCTCTCGCACAGCCGCCACCAGTACGTGGAGCTGGTGCAGGACCAGACCGTCGGCACCTGGCTCGCGCTACACCGCAACGCCTTCGCCTTCTTCGGCGGTGTGCCCCGCAAGATCGTCCTCGACAACCTCAAGGCCGGCATCATCAAGGCGTCGGTCACCGATCCCGAAGTCCAGCGCTCCTACCGCGAGTGCGGCGAGCACTACGGCTTCATCATCTCGCCGTGCGTGCCGCGCTCCCCTGAGCACAAGGGCAAGGTCGAGCGCGACGTCCAGTACGTGAAGCGCAGCTTTCTCGCCGGACGCACCATTCGCTCGCTAGAGGAGGGCAACGAGGAGGCCCTCGAATGGGTGCTCGAGCACGCCGGCCGCCGCATCCACGGCACCACGCACGAGGTCCCGTTCCAGGTCTTCGAGCAGCGCGAGCGTGCCGCGCTCCTGCCGCTGCCGACGGCGCACTTTGACCTGGTCGAGTGGAAGCAGGCGAAGCTCCACCCCGACTGCCACGTCGTCTTCGCCAAGGGCTACTACTCGGCGCCGCATCCACTCATCGGCGAGCGGCTCTGGCTGCGCGCCACGTCCCGCGTCGTACAGCTCTTCCGCGGTCACCAGCTGGTGGCCACCCACGGCCGGGCGTTCCGCCCCGGGCAGCGGGTCACCAACCCTGCGCACCTACCGCCGAAGAAGCTGCGCTACCTCATGCAGACGCCAACATGGTGTCGCGAGCGGGCGGCGCAGATCGGGCCCGCGACATCCACCTTCATAGAGCGGCTCCTCGGTGACGAGGTGCTGGACCGGCTGCGTGGCGCCCAGGCCACGCTGCGGCTTACCGACACCTACGGCGAGGCGCGGCTCGAAGCGGCCTGTCACCGCGCCGTCGTGTGCGACGCCATCTACTCGAAGACGGTGCAGCGCATCCTGCTCCGCGGCCTGGACCGTGAGCCGCTGCCCGGCGAGCGCGCTCCTACGCCCGACTCGCTCCCCGCGCCCATCTACGCTCGGACCTTCTTCGACCTCTTCACCCCGGCCGATCCGACCACCACCGAAGGAGAGAAAGCATGGACCTCGCTCACCAGCTCACCCCGATGCTAAAAAGCCTGCGCCTCAGCGGAATCCTGGAGACGCTCGAGCTCCGCAACCGCGGCGCCATCGAATCAAAGCTCTCGTACGTGGAGTTCCTGGCCCAGCTCGTCGAGGACGAAGTGGAGCGGCGTGCCCAGCACAAGCTGAAGATGCGGCTCCGCCGCGCCGCCTCGACCCACAGAAGACGCTGGAGACCTTCGACTACGCCGCATGCCCCAAGCTGTCTCAGAAGGAGATCGCCGACCTCGCGACGTGCCGCTTCGTCGAGCGACATGAGAACGTCTTCTTCGTCGGGCCCGCGGGCGTGGGGAAGAGCCACCTCGCCCAGGCGCTTGGCCACGAGGCGTGCCGCCGCGGCTACGACGTGCTCTTCATGCCAGCCGCTCGCGTCCTGGCACAGCTCGCGGCGGGCCGCGCCGACGGGACCTACGAGCGCCGCCTTGCTGGTTTCGCCCGACCGCACCTGCTCATCCTCGACGACTTCGGGCTCAAGCCGCTGCGCCCGCCGGCGCCCGAGGACCTCTACGAGCTCATCGCGGAGCGCTACGAGAAGGGCTCGATGATCGTGACCTCGAACCGCGCTTTCGCCGAGTGGCCCGACGCCTTCGGCGAGCCGCTTCTCGCCAGCGCCGCTCTCGACCGCCTCGCTCACGACGCTCATCAGGTCGTCATCACCGGCGAGAGCTACCGGACCCGCGCGACGCGCAAGCGGGCCGCCGATAAGAGGGGCGGGAACGATACGCACGCGGAGGGCTGACGATTCGGTAGGCTATTGCCCGTCGACGGATCATCGACCTGATTTGTCCGGCCACAATGGGTGTGCGCTCACGCGCAGCCGTCCAGCCCTCTTGACGTTTGCTAGCATACTAGTTATTTAGCTAGTCCGATGCCGCTGCGCGTTCAGCTCGATTACGGGTCGGGGGTTCCCGTGTTCCGCCAGATCTTCGACGCCGTGGCGGCGGCGCTCGCGACCGGGGAGATCGCCCCGGGTGAGCAGCTCCCGACAATCCACGCGCTCGCGCGCGAGCTGGACGTGAACCCGAACACGATAGTCCGGGCGTACCGCGAGCTGGAGCACGCGGCGCTGGTCGTCTCGGAGCGTGGCCGAGGAACCTTCCCCGTGGAGCGCGCAGGGCCCCTCGTCCACAAGGACGGCGTCTTGCGGAAGGCGCTCGGACGGATGTTCCGCGAGTGCGAGCGGGAGGGCTTCTCGCAGGCGGAGGTCATGCTCTTCCTGCGGCGGGAGATCCGATGAGAGTGGAGCGGGTTGGGACTTTCGTCCTCGTGCGGCTCGCGTTCGTGAAGGCGTGGCGGAGCCCGGGTCTGTGGCTCTGGGGTGCGCTGCTCGTCTCGGTGAACTTCCTCGGCTCCGGCGCGGACGGCTACGACCCTCGACAGCAACCCAGCTCGCTCGCCGAAACGTTCGCGCACGCGCGAGCCCACGCCGTGCAGGCGGGCGCGCTCGGCGCGCTCGCGCTTTTCCTCGACGTGTGGTTGCTCGTTGCCCTGACGCGCGCGGCGCTGTTCGTCCTGCAAGGACGCTCGCCGTCGCCCAACGCCATCGTGGCAACGATCCGACCGCGCTGGAGGTCCATCCTCGTCTTCTCGGCACTGTTCGCGGCGGGCACGTTCCTGCTGGGCGCTATCGGCGTGTGGTCGTGGGCGCTCAGCTTCGCCCTCTCGGGGGCCTGGAGCTTCTCGCTCTACCTCGGAATCCCGGTGCTGGCGCGAGAGCCTGCGACAGGTGTTGGTGCCGTGCGGCGCGCATGGGCGCTCGTTCGGCGGTGTTGGGCCCGGCGGCTCACCGGGCTTTTCGTGACGGGCGCCTGTTTTGTCCTCGCTTGTGGTCTGTGCGGCGCGCTCGCGTTCGCGCTCATGGCCCGCGGCACGGGATCGGCGGACCCGTCACGATGGCCGCAGAGCTGGATTCTGCTGCTCCAACTCGCGTTCGCGCCCATCGGAGCGTTCTTTCTGGTCGTGGATCAGGTCTTCGACGCCGCGCTCTACGCCAACTTGACCGAGGGCACGTCGCCGAAGCTGCCGAACCGCGTCGAGGCAGAGTCCACCTGGCGCGCGCGCGTGTAGAGACATCGGCGGCGGTTCGACATCGGGGGTCGGCCTCTCGGTCGAGGTAGAACGCGCAAGCGGCTGCTTGCGACGCGCTGCGCGGCGCCTCTAGCTCTCTCTAGGCGTCCCGCAGCTCACGACCTTCGCTTTCTCTACCCCGCTTGTCGCACGGCCCATCGGCCCTGACCTCGTACCCCGCCCTTCCTCTCGGCCGCCCGCCTTCGGGTGGCGCGGGTCCGCTGGCGCGGGGTGGATCAGTATGGAAGCCCTCGGAGTGGATCAGTTGGGTGTGTCATTGACACGAAGTCAAGCCGGAGCCGGCCCCGGCGCCCGCCCCTACCGCGCCACGGGGTTCGAACGTCCGGCCGAGCAAGTCCACCGTCGAGAAGCCCACCAAGGCGGTCTGGGCCATCGCGGACGAGATGCGGGCGGCGAACCCGCAGGCCACGCACAAGGAGATCGTGGACGAGTGCATCCGGCGCGGGATCGCGTTCTACACCGCGAAGACCCAGGTCCAGCGGTTCCTCAAGGCGAAGAAGACGACAACCTAGAAGAGGTTCCGATACGCGGCGTAGAGGCGCTGCGAGTCCTGGCCGTCGATCGTCCCAAAGTACACGCGGCTCCCGCCGATGGAGGCCTTGGTGGCAAGGGCCTCCATCAGCGCCACCACCGACTCATCGATCGCCTGCCAGTGCTGGACGAAGAAGAAGTCGGCGGGAGAGGAGAACAACCGCTGGATCTGATCGCCGTTCTTGCCCATGCGCGCGGGCGTTAGCTTCGCTTTCAGTCCGGGTCCCTTCAGGGCGAACGCGGCCCGGTAGCGCCGGCCCCGGTACACGAGCCTGCCAGTGAACACATCGTTCGCCTCGCCGCCCCAGTCCTTGAACGCACCGCCCTGCCGCAGGATCTTCAGTAAACCTTGCTTGAAGGCCTTCTCGGACACAGTCGCGGCAAGGTTCCCCGCCGGAAGAACCTTCCGGACCCTCTCGAAAGAGTCGATCTCGTCGATCGTGATGAACTTCGGCTGCTCGAAGCGAACGCCGCGCGGCAGCTTGATCTTGACCGTCAGGCCGCCGTCGGCGGAGCGAGACGGATTCCGCTTTGTCGGGACCTTCGCGCGCTTCGCCGGATCAGAAGCCAGCGCCAGAATCTTCGCCTTGTTCGCGTGGTAGAAGTCATCCTTTCGGTACCCGATCTCTCCGTCGACCTTGTCCTGAGCAACGATCCCCTTGGTCGCGAGCTTACGGCCCTCTTCTAGCACTCGCTTCCGCGAGAGCCCCGTCGCGTCCGAGATCTCCCCGACAGTCTTCAGCTGCTTCTTGCCGTGATAGATCGCGACGAAGACGGCGCGACGCTGCTTCGCCTTGCCAATACACTCGGCGGCGTGAACGATCTGTTCGGGGCCGTTCGACCTCGAGTCTGAAACCGCAACGGTCACAACTCCTCCGGGGCGCTACCGCGGCCGCTTCGTCGCCGCATCCTTCTTCTTCGGCCCGTTGAGCATTCTGCTCACGCTCGCCTGGTCGACCCCGAGCGCCCTGGCCACCGCATCCTGTGACATCTTCTTCTGCGTGCCCTCCGTGAGGGCCAGCACGAGCAACTTCTTGATGCTCGCCAGTTCCGCAGCGACCTTCTTCAATTCGTCCTCACCCATCGTTCCCCTCCCGCCAGGTACCACTGTCGTGGGCCTAAGCTACTCGTCTGATCCCTTCTTGCCGTTCCTTTTCAGTCGCTGAAGCGTCGTCGCGACGGTAGCTGGCGTCGTGTCGAGCACGTCTGCGATGTCCTGTGCCGTCGCTCCGGTCGTCGACAGCAGGCGGACCAACTCCTTCTGCCCCATTGTCTGCTTCAGCGGAGCCGCAAGGAGCCGGTTCGTAAGCTTCATCTGTACGAGCAGGTCGTACGTGGTCGCGTCCTTCTTGGCCATGTCTACTTTCCGTTCGTCTTGGTCTTCTTCGCCTTGGAGATGACCGAGGTCACGTCCTTGGGCTCCATCGCGAGGATCGCCGCGATGCGAGTCGGGGGGATGCCGAGGTCGCTCAACTTGCGAATCGCGTCGGCCCTGGACTCAAACTTCCCACTCAGCGCGATGACCACACGCGTCAGGTCATTGATGGCCTGCACCGTCTCTTTCATGTCTTGCTCCCCTTCTTTCGGGCCTTCTTGACCACCATGTTGACGGCGTTCGGGCTCTTGCCGAGGAGATCGCCGATCTCCTTGTGCGTGAACCCCAGTCCCGCGAGGAGGACCTCGGGCTTAACAGCGGTTCCAGCTTCGCCGTTTGCCGGCACCACCGGCCGCTGGAGCTGCAGCGCAAGAATCGCCTTCGCGTACTTGACAAGCTCTTCCATGGCTCCTCCGCCCGAAGACGCTAGCGGCGCGAAACGCGCTCGTCAAGTCGCGGCCTCGGCACCCACGAAACCGAGGTTGAACACCATACAACCACGCTTCTCATTTACCGCATTTTTACTGTACTTGAGAGACCGCCTGGACTTAGGTCGGTTTAATACGTGCTCACAACGCTGGGCGCAGATGGAGGGAGCGCAGCTGAACGGGATGATCATGGATGCGCGGGTGAAGGACACACCACGCCGTCGGGATTATCGCCTCGGCGTCTGACATTCGCTTGAGGCGCGAGGCGACAAGTCAGGCTCCGAGACGGGGCCTGCGCTCGTTGGTGCGCTACTCACGCGCTAGTTGAAACAGCGTCAGAGCACACGCAAGACAAGCAACTACGCGACGGGTTGGTCCGAGTCCTCGACGACAGGCGGCTCGTTCGCCGCCGGCACTTGCGGAACCACATGCAGGCCCGACACGAGGCGCAGAACGTAGCCCGCCCACCGCTGAACCGCCTCCATCGCCTCGCCGTCGTACATGAAGCGGTTGTAGACGGAGCTCGTCACGTCCGATTTCTGCGGCACGTGCGCGAGGATCCGGTCGATGACTTCACGGCGGTAGCCGAGCATCGCGATGCCTGTGGCCATCGTCCGCCGCAAGTCGTGGAACCGCCACCCCGTAACCGGCTCGCCGAGTTCCTCGGACATGAGCTTGTCGATCCGTTCCTTGGCCTTGCCCCACCCCGAGATCGGCGCCTTGCCGTTCGTGGTGAACACGTACGCGCCGAGCTTGGGCTGGGCGTCCACTAGCCCCTTGGCGGCGGCGGAGAGCGGAGCCCGGAAGTCGCGGCCGTTCTTCATGCGCGACCCAGGCATCGCGGCCCAGTCACCGTCCAACTCGTCCCAACGGAGGAACGCCGCCTCGTTGCGGCGGTCACCAGTCAGCAGCAGGACCCGCGTGGCGGGGCCGAAGATACCCCCGAGCCGCATGGTCGCCTTCCACAGCGACTGCCACCGCCCGTCCACCGGCCGAGCGAGCCGCCGGTCCCGGCGACCGCGCCTGCGCGCGCCCCGGCGACCTGACCTCACCCGTACCGCCCCCTCAGCACCTCCGTGATCCAGCTCATCACCACGCGCACGTGGCGCGGGACGTTGCGCCCGTGAGGATGGACGAGCGAGACCGGCAGCGGCTCGCAGGTGTGCTGCGGCAGGACCTCGACGAGGTCACCGGCGGCGAGGCCCGCCAGCATCCCCGCCCGCGGCGCCTGGATGATGCCGAGGCCGGCGACGCACGCCGCGTGGTACGAGTCGGTGCTGTTGACGGTGACCACGCTCCGCATCGGCCGCTCGCGGTAGACCCGGCCGTCGCGGTACTCGAAGCCCGGCGCGTCCGTGCCGAACCGCGACGCGTAGTGCACCAGGAGGTGCCGGTCGAGGTCTTCGAGCGAGCGGGGCGTGCCGTACCTCTTCAGATAGCCGGGGCTGGCGCAGTTCATCATCTGCAGCTCGCCGAGGCGCCGGGCGACGAGGCCGGACGGGTCAAGCTTGCCGACGCGCAGCACCAGGTCGAAGCCCTCGCGGATGACGTCCACCCGGCGGTCGGTCGTGCTGAGCTGCACCTCGAGGTGCGGGTGGCCGTCGAGCAGCTCGGGCAGCCTCGGGATGAGCAGCGAGCGCGCGAGGCTCTGCGGCATGTCCACGCGCACCCGACCCCGCAGCGTGCTCGGCGTCTGGAACATCGCGGCGAGGCCCTCCGCGTCCAGCACGAGCTGACGCGCCCGCGCGAGGAGCTCCTCCCCGCTCGCCGTGAGGCGCACGGCGCGCGTCGAGCGCTGCAGGAGCCGGGTCCCCAGCTCGCTCTCCAGCCCCTGGACCGCGGTCGAGACGCGGGCCTTGGAGAGGCCGAGCTGCTCGGCCGCCCGCGTGAAGCTCCCCAGCTCCGCGACCTTCACGAACATCCGCAGCCCGTCGATCGTCATCGCGACATCGTTCTCCTTTTGCGAACGGTGTGTCGAGCCCTGGCGGGCTACCGCCGCGCGTCCCTGGGATCCTATCGTCAGCACGAGCTGAACGACACCCCCACGGGAGAAACCTCGATGGCAGCCTCCGGACAGACCCCGATCGCGCTCATCACGGGCGGCAGCCGCGGCCTCGGCCGCAGCATGGCGTTGCACCTCGCGGAGCGAGGGGTCGACGTCATCCTCACCTATCGCGCCGCGGCCGGCCAGGCGGGCGAGGTCCGCGACCGGATCCGCGCCCTCGGCCGCGAGGCGGTGGCGCTCCCGCTCGACGTCTCCGACGGCGCCTCGTTCGACGCGTTCGCGAACGAGGTGTCGGCGCAGCTCGAGCGGACCTGGGAGCGGCCGCGGTTCGACTTCCTCGTGAACAACGCCGGCACCTCGCTGCACGCCGGCCTCGCGGAGACGACGCCGGCGCAGCTCGACGCGATCTACGGCGTCCACTTCAAGGCGCCCTTCCTGCTCACGCAGCGTCTGCTGCCGCTGATCGCGGACGGCGGGCGCATCCTCAACGTCTCGAGCGGGCTGACGCGCATGACGTTTCCCGGCTCCGCCGCCTACGGCGCGATGAAGGCCGCCGTGGAGGTCCTCACGCGCTACATGGCGAAGGAGCTCGGCCCGCGCCGGATCACCGCCAACGTGATCGCGCCCGGCGCCATCGCGACGGACTTCAGCGGCGGGAGGGTGCGCGACGATCCCGAGGTGAACCGGATGGTCGCCTCGGTGACCGCGCTCGGCCGCGTCGGGCTGCCGGACGACATCGGCGGGGCGGTGGCGCTCCTGCTCTCGCCCGAGGGCGCGTGGATCAACGGCCAGCGGATCGAGGTCTCCGGGGGCATGGGCCTCTGAGCCTGCGCGCCGGTCGCGGCGGGACGCAGGCGGGGCCCGCCCCGGACGCGCTGCCTCCCCTCACCACCGCACCGTGCCCCGCCGCGCGCGCCGCCCTAGGTTCCCGGCACGGGAGGCGACGATGCGCGTCGGGTTCATCGGGCTGGGTTCCATGGGGCGCGGGATGGCGGAGAGCCTGCTCCGCGGCGGACACGAGGTCGTGGCCTGGAACCGGACGCGCGAGCGGGCGGAGGCGCTGCGGGGCGCGGGGGCGGCGGTCGCCGCCACGCCCGCGGAGGCGGCGCGGGCCGGGGTCGTCCTCACCATGCTCTCCGACGACCGCGCGGTGGAGGCGGTCGAGGGGGGGCCGGACGGGCTCCGCGCCGGGTTGCCCCGGGGCGGGCTCCACGTCTCCCTGAGCACGCTCGCGCCGGAGACGGTGACGCGGCTGGCGCGCGAGCACGCCGCGGCTGGGCAGGACTTCCTGGCGGCGCCGGTCTTCGGGCGCCCCGACGTCGCCGCCGCCGGCAAGCTCAACGTGGTGGCCGCCGGGCCGAAGGCCGCGCTCGAGCGCGCCCGGCCGCTGCTCGACGCGGTCGGCCAGCGCGTCTTCCCGGTGGGCGAGGACCCGGCGCAGGCGGCGCTGGTCAAGCTCGCCGGCAACTTCATGCTCACCGCGGCCATCGAGGCGCTGGCCGAGGCGCTCGCCCTGGTGGGGAAGGCGGGCGTCGACCGCGCGCGCTTCCTCGAGGTGCTGACCGAGACGCTCTTCGCCGCCCCGGCCTACCGGACCTACGGTCGCGCCCTGCTCGAGGGGCGCTTCGCGCCGCCCGGCTTCACCCTACCCCTCGGCGCCAAGGACAACCGGCTCTTCCTCCAGGCCGGAGAGCGCCACCAGGTGCCGCTGCCGCTGGCGAGCCTGGTGCGCGATCGCATGCTGGCGGCGCTGGCGCGAGGCTACGGCGGCCTCGACTGGGCGGCCTTCGGCCACCTCGCGGAGGAGGAGGCGGGCGCGCCGCCGCTGCCGCCGGCCGAGCCGCGCGGCTGACCCGCACCGCCCCCGCCCCGCTCCCGCCGCGGCACCGCGGCGCGGGAGCTGGGGCGGCGCCCGGACCCCGCCCCGTCAGACGCCCGCCTGCGAGGGCCGCATCCCCGTCGTGCGCTGCTTCACCCGCATCTGCGAGTCGGTGCGCTGCCGGTTCGCCGCCCGCCGCGTGGAGCGGCGCGAAGGCCGCCCTTCGCTGCGCTCCAGGGCGTAGGCCGCCTTCTTCGCCGCCTTCGGCGAAGCCTTCCGCGGCCCCGCCTTGCGGTCGGTGGCGCTCACGCCCGGCTTCGCGGTGTCGACGCCCACGTCGCGGCGCGGGCGCGGCGGGCTCTTCGCCTTCTTCGGGCCGGACCGCTCGGTCCAGTAGCGGTGTTCCTCTGCCTTCGTGGCCATTCGCTCCTCCCGTTCAGTCTGCGAGTGGATTCATGTCGTTCGAGCCGCCGTCCTGCGCCACCGCGACGATGGTGAGGGCGGCGTTCCTCCCGCCCGGGAGAGGCCAGTCGATGCTCTGCCCCACCGAGAGGCCGAGCAGCGCCGCACCCACCGGGGCGAGGACGGAGATCCTGCCGCGGGGCGGATCGGCCTCCCACGGGTAGACGAGCTGGACGTCCCGGCGCTTGCCCGTCTCGTCCTCGAACACGACGCGCGAGCCCATCGCGACGAGGTCGCGCGGCAGGGCGCCGGCGGGCAGGATGACCGCCCGGTCGAGCTCGGCCTCGAGCTGCGCGGCGGCGGCCGCGTCCCGGCCGGCCGCATGGCGGTCGACCACCTCCCGCAGGCGTTCGAGGTCGCCCTCGCCGAGGTGGATGGCCGAGAGGTCGTGGAGCTTCTTCACGGTGGATGCGTACATGGGACTCGTCTCCTGGTGAGGCGCTTCGCGCGCCACGGCGTGGCGCACGGCAGCGAAGGCCGCGCGCGGCGCTCGCCACGGCGTGGTTCATCGAGAAGATCGCTGGGGGTGGAGAGCGCCGGGCCGAACCGTCAGCAGGCCGCGGCGCGGCGACCGGGGCAGTCGCAACACCGGCCGAGCACGCGAGGCACGGCACGCCGGGCCAGGGCCCGGGCGCCGGCGATTCGGGAGATGGAGGTCGGAAGCAGCGACATGATCTCTCTTGCCGCGAAGCACGCATCGCGACGATCCCAACTTAGGAACGCGGGCGCGCGAAGTCCAGCCGCGGATCCGACCCGCGGCCGCGCCAGCCCCGCTCCGAGGCCCCGAGCGCGCGGTGGCCACTCCGACGGTTTCCTTGGTACGTTGAGGAGTGTCCGTCGCAGGCGAGCGCATCGCGCGCCCTCCGCCGCCGCCCGACGGGCCTGCGTCCTGAGGAGCCAGCCCCCATGCCGATGGACGATGACGCCCCGCGCTCGCGACCGACGCCGATCGAGCTCGAGCGGAGCGCCACGCAGGAGCTCCTCGCGCTGGACCGCTTCGTGCGAGCCGTCTACGCGGAGCTCTCCGGGGCCGGCGCCGGCGGAGGTACGCCCTCGAGCCTCCTCACCGAGGCGCGGCTCGACCTCACCGGCTGCCGGTGGCGCCCTCCCGGCGTGGCCGCGCCAGGCGCGGGTGCGGGCGGCGCCGAACGGCGCGCGGCGCCCGCGCGGCTCACCGAGCGAGCCAGGACCGTCCACCTCGTGGCGGACGTCGCCGTGGTGATCAGCACCAGCGACGCGGTCGACGGGGTGGACACGTGGACCGTCGTCCACTGCATGCAGCTCCGCCGGTCCTCGGCGGGCTGGGCCCTGCACGAGCTGGTCTCGCGCGACGAGACCTACGTCTTCTCGGAGAAGGTGACCGACCCTCGTCCGCTCGCCGCGCGGCTCGCGCCGCCGCGCCGGGGCCGGGGTTAGCGGATGCGCCCACCTGTCGGGGCGGGAGACCCCACGTATCCCGGTCGGGCCCCTGGGGGGCAAGCGCGCGCGGTGGCCCGCGGGCCGCGGCCGCGTAACATGGGCGGTGGCGGACGCTCATCCACACCGGGGGTCGACCGATGCACGACGGCGGCATCCTCCTGACCTTCGCCGGCGGGCTGGCAGGGGCCTTGGTGCTCGGCTACCTCGCCCACCGCCTGAAGCTCTCTCCCATCGTCGGCTACTTGCTCGCGGGCGTGCTCGTGGGGCCGTTCACGCCCGGCTTCGTGGCGAACCGCGCCGTCGCTGAACAGTTCGCGGAGATCGGCGTCATCCTGCTCCTCTTCGGGGTCGGGCTGCGCTTTCACCTGCGCGAGCTCGTCGCGGTGTGGCGGGTGGCCCTCCCCGGGGCCGTCGTCCAGTGCACGGCGTCCACGTTCTTGCTGGCGGTGCTCGTGAGGCCGCTGGGCTGGAGCTGGACGTCGGGGCTCATCCTTGGCATGGGGGTCTCGGTGGCGAGCACGGTGGTGATGGCGCTGGTGCTGGCCGACCGCCACGACCTGCACGCGACCATCGGCCACATCGCCATTGGCTGGACCGTCGTGGAGGACCTCCTGACGGTCGCGCTGCTGCTGCTCTTGCCCATCCTGTTCGGGCCTGGAGGGGCCGAGCACGACCCCGGCCCTGCGCTCGCGCTCGCCGGGCTGAAGGTCCTCGCGCTGGTCGCGGTGGTCGTCGTCCTCGGGAAGTGGGTGATCCCCTGGGCGCTCGAGCGGATCGCGAAGACGCACGTCCGGGAGCTCTTCACCCTGGGCGTGCTGGTGCTGGCGGTCGGCATCGCGGTCGGATCGGCCGAGCTCTTCGGCGTGTCGATCGCGCTGGGCGCGTTCCTCGCGGGGCTCGCGGTGGGCCGCTCCGAGTTCGCGGCGCGCGCCGCGGGCGACGCGGTGCCGATGCGCGACGCGTTCGCCGTGCTCTTCTTCGTCTCGGTGGGCATGCTCTTCGACCCCAGGAGCCTCGTGCAGGCCCCTCTCCTGACCGCGGCCGTGCTCGCGGTGGTGGTCGTCGGCAAGCCGCTCATCGCCGTCGGCACCGTCCGGCTCCTCGGCGTCCCGCTCGCGACGGCCGTACCGGTGGGCGCCGCCTTCTCGCAGGTGGGCGAGTTCAGCTTCATCCTCGGCACGGTCGCGCGGCAGCTCGGCCTCCTCGACGACGCGGGCTGGAACGCGCTGGTCGCGACCTCGCTCGTCTCGATCTCCCTCAACCCCGCCCTCTACCGGTGGGCGCGTGGGCTCACGCCGTCCGCTCCGGCGCTGGCGCCGGTGTCGACCGGCGAGCGGCGGCCGCTCGAGCCCAACCGGAGCATCCTGGTCGGTTACGGTCCGGTGGGCAGGGTCGTCCACCGGCTCCTCGTGGACCGCGGCGCGGCGGTGACCGTGGTCGAGCTCAACCTCGACGTCGTGCGCGCGCTGAAGGCCGACGGGGTGAACGCCCTCTACGGCGACGTGCTGCGGCCGGGGACGCTCGAGGAGGCGGGGATCGCCACGGCAGGCAACCTCGTCCTGAGCGCCGACGTGGAAGATGCGGCGGAGATCATCCGGCAGGCGCGCGCCCTGAACCCGGAGCTGCGCGTCTTCGCGCGCTGCACGCACCTGCGCGACGCGCCGGGGCTCAAGCGCGCGGGCGCCAACGTCGTCGCGGCGGGCGAGGCGGAGATCGGCGTGGCGCTCGTGGAGGCCATGACGGCCGGCGAGCTGGCCGACGGTGCGGCGCTGGCGGACCAGCGCGACGCCGTCCGGGCGCGGCTCTACGGGCCTGGCGCTCCCGAGCGGCCGGCGCGCGGAAGGGTCTGAGGGGTGCGCTCTCTCCTCCCGCGAGGTCGCCGGGGCGCCCCGCCCTACCCCAGCACCCGCGCGATGTCGTCCGGGCAGGCCGGCTTCGCCAGGTGGCGCTCGAAGCCGGCGTCGAGGGCCGCCCTCCGGTCCTCGGGCTGGGCGTAGCCGCTCAGCGCCACCATCCGGAGCCCCGGGGCGCCGCCCGCCCGGATCGCCTTCGCCACCTCGTAGCCGCTCATCCCAGGCAGCCCGAGATCGCACAGGATCACGTCGAAGGGCTCCGCCCGCGCGCGCGCGACGGCGCTCGGGCCGTCGTAGACGACCGCCACCTCGTGTCCGAGCATCCGGGTGAGCTCGGCGAGCGAGTCGGCGGCGTCGGCGTTGTCGTCCACCACCAGCACCCGACGCCGCGCGCCGCCCGGCCCCGCCCCGGCGCGCGGCTCCGGCCGGGCGGCGCCCGGGACGGCGAGCGGCAGGCGGACGGTGAACTCCGCGCCCTGGCCCTCCCCGGCGCTCTCGACGCGCACGGACCCCCCGTGCAGGTCGACGAGCCCCTTCACGAGCGCCAGGCCGAGCCCGAGGCCGCCCTCGGTGCGCGCCAGCGTGCGCGCCCCCTGGACGAACGGCTGGAACACGTTCGGCAGGAGCGCCGCGTCGATGCCGACCCCGGTGTCGCGGACCGCGATCTCGGCCTCGCCCCCGGCGGCGCGGACCGCCAGCGTGACCTGGTCGCCGCGGCGCGTGAACTTGGCGGCGTTGTGCAGGAGGTTCCCCACCACCTGCGTCAGGCGGGTCTCGTCCGCGTCCACCGGCAGCCCTGCGGACGGGAGCTCCACCCGCAGCGCCACGCCCCGCTCGTCCAGCATGGCCCGGAAGTCGTCCGCCGCGCGCAGCACCACGTCGAGCAGGTCGAAGCGCGAGCGCCGCAGCTCGGTCTTGCCGCGCGCGATCCGCGTCACGTCGAGCAGGTCGTCCACGAGGCGCGTCAGGTGCTCGGCCTGGCGCTCGATGACGCGCTGGGCGCGCGCCGCCTGCTCGCTGCTCGCCTCGGCGTGGCGCAGGATGTAGATCGAGTTCCGGATGGGCGCGAGCGGGTTGCGCAGCTCGTGCGACAGCATGCCGAGGAAGTCGTCCTTGCGGCGGTCGGCCTCCCGGAGCGCCTCCTGCGCCTCCACCAGCTCCGTCACGTCGGTGTTGGTGCCGAACCACTGCACGACCGCGCCGCCCTCGTCCCTGAGCGGGTACACGCGCGTCAGGAAGCGCCGGAACCTCCCGTCCGCGCCGCGCAGCGGGAACTCCATCTCGAACGGGCTCCCGGTGGCGACGGACTCCCGCCAGCGGCGCAGCACGGCGGGCAGGGACGCGGGGTCGTGCACCTCCTGCCAGCCCCAGCCCTCCATCCGCTCCGGCGTGGTCCCGGTGTACGCGTACCAGCGGCGGTTGTACCAGTCGATGTAGCCGTCGGGCCGCGCGGTCCACGCGAGCTGGGGCATGGAGTCCGCCAGCGCGCGGAGGCGCGCCTCGCTGCCGCGCAGCGCCTGCTCCGAGCGCTTGAGCTCGGTGATGTCCAGGAACGCACCCACCGCGCCGCGGAGCCGCCCGTCGGGCTCCCGCAGCGGCGTCGCGTTCCCGAGCATGTGCCGGACCTCGCCGTCCGAGAACACGAGGTCGTACTCGCACTGGCGCACCTCGCTGCCGGTCGCGGCGGCGATCTGGACCGGGAGCTGCTCGGGCGGGAGGTCCTGCCCGCCGCGCATGGCGCGGAAGCCGCGGGGCCGCTCGCCGCCGGGGGCGGAGGCCGAGAGGTTCCTCCCGGGGGGGAGGCGCAGAAGCTCCAGGCAGAAGCCGTTCCCCTCCATGCTGCGCGCCTCCCGGTCGCGCGTGATGAAGACGGCCGCCGGGACCGCGTCGAGCACCGCCTCCAGCTCCGCCGAGCGGCGGCGCGCCCGCTCCTCGCTGTCGCGGAGCGCCCGCTCCGCCCGGTCGCGCTCCGTCACGTCGGTGGCGGTGCCGATGACGAGCTCCACTTGGCCGCGCTCGTCGAGGACGCAGGTGTTCGCCCAGTCGAAGAGGCGCGCGCCGCCGTCCTTCGTCCGCCAGCGGTTCTGGTGGCGGCTCGGGAACTCCCCGCGCTCGAGCCGCTCGAAGACCGGCCGCACGTCGCCGAGCTCGTCGGCGGGGACGAGCAGCTCGAACACCGACCTCCCGACCACCTCCGCGGCGGTGAACCCGGTGGCGAGCTCGCACGCACGGTTGAAGCGGACGATCCGCCCCTCGCGGTCGAGGACGACCACCAGGCTCGCGACCGTGTCGAGGACCGCCCCCACCAGACCCTGGGCGTCCGCGCTCGTGGCGAGCTCTCGCCCCGCCGTCTTCGCCGCGAAGTCGCCGATGGACATGAGGGCCCGCGCCTTTCGGAAGAGAGCTCGACCGCGAATCATACCCTGCGTCATGCCGCCGCGCCGGCGAGGCTGGCGAGCGGCTGGCCTCAGGGGAGACCCACCCCCGCGACCCTCCCCGGCCGGAGAGGGCGAGGGGTCGAGCGCGTCACCCGGCGGCCTTCGGGCACGGCACCGACGCGCGCACCACCACGTCCGCCCTGACCCGCAGGGTGCCCATGAGCGCCCGGTGCGGCCGGATGCCGAAGTCGGGCTGGTGGAGCCGCACCTCCGTCACCAGCCGGTCCCCCTCGCGCTGCACCGGCAGCGTCACCTCGCGCGTGACGCCCGCGATCGCGAGCTGGCCCGTGAGCTCGTAGCCGTCGCCCCGCTTCGCCACCGCGGTCGAGCTGAAGCGGATCTCGGGGAAGCGGTCGGCGCGCAGCACCGATCTCCGGATCGTCGCCTCGATGTCCGCCTTGTCGCCCGCGCGGAGCTCGTTCGGCGCCGGGCGGCCCTCGTGCATCGCGGTCACCACCCGGAGCGAGCTCGCGTCGACGCGAGCCGAGACGGTCTCTCCCTCGACCGTCACCTCGAGCCGCGTGACGCGCAGCGCGAGGTCGTGCCCGACGCCGGCCAGCACGCCCTCGCGGAAGGTCAGCACCACGCACCGCGCTGCGTCGGGGCCGTAGGTCGCCACGGGCAGAGCCTACCGCAGGGGCATGCGCAGCGTGACGCGGAAGAGCCGCCGCGGGAGCGCCCCCTCCTCGAACTCCTCCACGCCCAGGAGCTCGTACCCGGCCGCGAGCCGCTCCACCTTCGCGCGGTCGAAGAAGTGCACGATGAAGCCCTGGTTCTCGTACAGCGCCTCGCCCCGGTGCACCCCGCGCCCGAAGTCCGGGTCGGAGGTGTTCCGGACCGTGTAGACGCACAGCCCGCCCGGCCGGAGCACGCGCAGGACCTCCCGCGAGAGCGCGAGCAGCTCCCTCGTCGTGAGCGCCATGCAGAAGAGCATGTGCGCGTAGCAGGCGTCGAACGCGCCGTCCGCAGCGGGCAACGGCTCGCGGACGTCGTGCTGCGCCGCGGTGAGCCGGCGCGCCACCCCCGCGGCCTCGGCCGCTCGCTGGATGGCAGCCACGCCCGCCTGCGCGTAGTCGAGCGCGTGGACCTCGAAGCCCGAGGCGGCGAGGAAGACCGAGTCCCGCCCCTGCCCGCCGCCGAGCTCGAGCACCGTCCGCAGCCCCGCCTCCCTGAACGCCAGCGCGGCGGCGCGCGCGGGGGCGCTGGCGTCCGAGCCGAACATCCCGGCCCGCGCCGCGAACGTCCGCTCCCAGTGCTGGCGCTGGGCGGCGAGCGCCGGTTCGTCGTCAGGCATGCGCCCTCCTTAGCAGAACGGCGGCGCGACGGCGCGGGCGCGCTCCATTCCCGGCCGCTCGCGCTCGCCCCACCAGCCCGCGCCGCTGGGGGCCAACGGACGCTGACGCCGATCCGCGGTTGCGGGGGCGCGGGGCGCCGCTACCCGAAGGCTTCCCGCCCGCGCCTTCTCTCCAGGGCGGGGAGGAGCGAGCCATGGCCGTCGTCGACACGTCGAAGCAGGAGACCCGCAGGATCCGCGGCGAGATCGAGCAGATGTTCGGGAACGTCCCGAGCTGGGTGGACGAGCTGCCGGAGTCCGCCCTGGCGGGCTTCTGGACGACCATGCGCGACTTCCAGCTCGGCGAGACGCGCATCCCCAACAAGTACAAGGAGCTCATCGGCCTCGGCGTCTCGGGCGCCACCCGGTGCCGGTACTGCGCCCTGTTCCACACCGAGGCGGCGAAGCTGTTCGGCGCCACCGACGAGGAGATCGCCGAGGCGGCCATGATGGCGGCGCACACCATGAGCGCGAGCACGTTCATGAACGCGATGCAGACCGACTACGACGCGTTCCGCCGGGAGACGCTCGACGCCATCTCCTACGTCCGCAGCCACGCCGCGGGCGCCTCGTCGCCGCAGCCCTCGCAGCCGTCGCCGAACCTCCATGCCTGAAGCGGATCCCGCCGCCCTGGAGCGGCTCGTCGAGGACGGGCTGCTCCAGCGCGGCCCGCGCCGCCTGCGGACCTCCCCGCGCTGGCAGGCCGCCATGGCGCGCGCCGCGCTCGCGCTGCAGCGCGCGGGCGCCCCGTGGGCCGACCTGCGGCTTCCCATCGCGGCGGCGCTGGTCGAGCGCTACCCCGGGCTCGAGGACGCCGCCCTGGCGCCGCTCGTGGAGGCGATGCTCGCCGTGGAGCAGTCGGAGCTGCCGGCGGTCGCCGGCGGCGCGGGCGCGCGCTGACGCGACCCCGCGGGTCGCAGGGCGGGGGCGGCCTCGGCGAGCGCGAACGTGCCGACCATGGCCGACAGCTCCTGAGCCTTGCCCGACAGCTCCGCGGCGATCGAGGAGGATTCCCCCGAGAGCGCAGCGGTCCGCTGCGTGACGTCGCCCACCTGCGCCACCGAGCGGTGCACCTCCTCGATGCCGGTCGCCTGCTGGCGCGCTCGCGCGGCGATGTCGGCGACGTGCGCGGTGACGGCCTCGACCGCCCCGGCGATGTCCTGGAGTTGCTCGTCGACGCGCCGGCTGGTGAGCTCGCCCTGCGCCGCCTCCCGCACCGACTCCGCGATGAGCGACTCCGTGCGCGCGGCGGCCTGCTTGGAGCGCAGGGCGAGCGACCTCACCTCCTCGGCCACCACGGCGAAGCTGCGGCCGGCCTCGCCGGCCCGGGCCGCCTCGACCGCTGCGTTGAGCGCGAGCAGGTTCGTCTGGAACGCGATCTCGTTCACCTCCCGGATGATCTGCGAGGTGCCCTCGGCGGCCGCCTTGATGCGGGCCATCGCGCCGGTCATCTGCTGCGTGGCCTCGCCCCCCTCCCCCGCGGCGCGGCGCGCCCGCTCCACCGCGACCGTCGCCTCGTGAGCGCTGTCCGCGGAGGCCCGCGTCATGCCCGCCACCTCGTCGAGCCTGGCGGTGCTCGCCTCGAGCGCCTGGGCCTGCTGCGCCGCGCCGTCCGCGACCGCCTGGGAGGACGAGGCGATGCGGGCGGCCCCCCCGGACACCTCCTCCACCGAGCGCGCCACCTGGGCCAGGGAGTCGTGCAGCGCCCGCGCCGTCTCGTTGACGGCATGCTTCATCTTGGCGTGGTCGCCCTGGTACTCACCGTCGATGCGCGCTCGCAGGTCGCGCGCGGCGAGGCGCTCGAGTACCCCCGCCGCCTCGGTGACGGGGGCCGCGAACGCCTCCAGCGCCTGGTTCACGCCGTCGAGGATGCGGCGGAAGTCGCCGTGGTGCCTCGCCACCTCGGCCCGCGTGTCGAGCCGGCCGGCCACCGCGGCGCGTCCCAGGACGTCGGTGTCCTCCACGAGCGCGTGGACTGCGGCGATGCAGCGGTTGAGGTTCAGCCGGAGCTGCTCGAACTCGCCGCGGTACGGCTCGGTGAGCTCGCCGGGGATGTCGCCGCGCGCGATCCGCTCGACGCACTCCGCCGCGACCAGGATCGGCGCCACGAAGGCGTCGAGCGTCTCGTTGACGGCCTCGAACACCGGCCGCAGCTCCGGCGCGGTGCGGCTCGCGTCGCAACGGGCGTCCACCCGGCCCTCGAGGGTCGCCTGCCGCAGCGCCTCCATCTCCCGCGCCGTGCCCCGCAGCTCGCGGGCGAAGCTGCGGTGCACGACGCACCCCTGCGCCAGGGCGACCGCGAGGGCGACCCCGGCGAGCCCGAGCCCGATCGCGCTCGCGCCCGGCGCCCCGGTGTCGCGCAGCGCGCGCCACGCCAGGAACCCGGCGCCAGCGATGGCGCCGCTCGCGAGCGCGCAGGTGAGCCGCAGGCGGGCGGAGATGCTCCAGCCGCTCAGGCGCGCGAACATGGGGCTCCTCCTCGGTGTGCTTTCACGACGCTCTCCTCAACATCGCCGCCGCGATGGCGGGAAGCGGCAGCACCTCGCTGGCGGCGCCCGCCTCGATCGCCATCCGCGGCATCCCGAACACGACTGACGTCGCCTCGTCCTGCGCGATGGTGTGGGCGCCCGCCTGGCGCAGCTCGAGGAGTCCCTGCGCGCCGTCGTCGCCCATGCCGGTGAGGATGACCCCCACGGCGTTCGCGCCCGCCGCCTGTGCGGTGGAGCGGAAGAGGACGTCCACGCTCGGGCGATGTCGCGAGACCGGCGGCCCCTCGAGCACCTCGGCGAAGTAGTGCGCCCCGCTCCGGCGGACCGCCAGGTGGTGATTGCCCGGCGCGACGAGCGCGCGGCCGGAGCAGAGGCGGTCCCCCTGCTGCGCCTCCTTCACCTCGATGCGACACAGCCCGTGGAGCCGCCGGGCGAACGGCCCGGTGAACGCCTCCGGCATGTGCTGGACGATGGCGATCCCGGGGGCGTCGGGAGGCAGGGCCATGAGCAGCTCGCGGAGCGCCTCGGTGCCCCCGGTGGACGCACCGACCGCCACGACCTTGCTCGTCGTGGTGGCGAGCCTTACGGCCTTCGCCGGCGGCGGCAGCACAGCGCCGGCGTCGTGCCGCGGCTCCGGGCGCGCGGCGCGCGTCCGCACGCGGGCGTGCAGGGCACCCCGCACCGCCTCGATGAGCTGGCGCGCGGAGTCCTGCAGGAACCCCTTCACCCCGAGGCGCGGCTTCTCGACGATCCCCACCGCGCCCTCGTCGAGCGCCTGCAGCGCCACCTCGGTTCCGGGCCCAGCCAGGCTCGAGCAGATGAGCGCCGGGACCGGCTCGTCCGCGCTCATGAGGCGCCGCAGGAAGGTGAGGCCGTCCATGCGCGGCATCTCGATGTCGAGGACCACGGCGTCGGGGCGCTGCCGGGCCATGCGCTCCATGGCGATGAGCGGATCGCCCGCCACCTCGACCTGCATCCCGGCGCTGGACAGGATCGCGGTCAGGACCTGCCGGACGACGGCCGAGTCGTCCACCACCAGGACGCGCGGCGGGGCCGGGGAGGCCGGACGCGAAGGGGAGGTCATCACGGCGAGCTCCGCGCGCCCGCGTCGCCCCGGGCGGCGTGGCTGTACACGGTCGGCACCTCGCTCCGGACCGGGAGCCCCATCCCGGACAGGCTCTCGGCGTGCCCGAGGAACAGCTGGCCATCGGTCGCGAGGTGCCGGAGCAGCCGCGCGACGACGCGCTGCTTGGTCGGCGCGTCGAAGTAGATGAGCACGTTGCGGCAGAAGATCAGATCGAATCGGCCGGTGGACGCGTCGACCTCGTCGACCAGGTTGAGGCGCGCGAAGCGCACCAGCGCGCGCAGCTCGGGGCCCGCCTTCATGAGCCCCTCCTGCGTGCCGGTGCCCTTCCACATGTAAGCCTTGAGGTGGTCGACCGGGATCTCGCGCGACTTCTCGAGCGGCCACACCGCGGCGCGGGCGCGCTCGAGGACGCGCGTCGAGAGATCGGTGGCGAGGATCTCGAGCTCCCACCCCGAGCCGGGCGGAAACGCGCGCAGGAGCGCCATCGCGAGCGAGTACGGCTCCTCGCCGGTGGAGCAGGCGGCGCTCCAGACCCTGGCCCGCCGCGGCCTGGCTCCGCGGGCGGCCTCGGCGATCCAACGGGGGAACACCTGCTCCTCCAGGAGCTCGAAGTGTCGCGGCTCGCGGAAGAAGTGCGTCTCGTTGGTGGTGATGTGGTCGAGCATCCGGACCCGCTCGTCCGGGTCGGCCTCGACGCGCTGGTAGTAGGCGTCGAACGACCCGAGGCCGAGCTCCCTCACCCTGCGCCCCAGGCGGCCGACGAGCAGCATCTGCTTCTCGGGGGCGAGCCAGATCCCGGCCTCCCGGTGGATGAGCGCCTGGAACTTGGCGAAGTCGCGGGCCGCGATGGCGCGCTCGGGCGCCAGCGTCGGCGCGGCCGCTCCGGCCTCCTCGCGCCTCATGGCACGAGGGCCTCCCCCGCGGCCGGCGCCGAGCCGCCCGCGGCGAGCGCCCCGGCGGGCGCGCCGCCCTCGCCGCCGAGCTGCGCCGCCAGCTCCCGCTCTCCGGCGGAGATGACGCGGTCGAGGTCGAGGAGGAGCACGAAGCCCTTGCCCGCCTTGCCCATGCCGACGAGGTAGTCGACGCGGACCTGGGTCCCGAAGGAGGGCGGGGGCTCGACCTCGTCGCCGCCCAGCTCGAGCACCTCGCGCACGGCGTCCGCCATGACGCCGACGACGGTCGACTCGCCCCCTACCGACGCGTCGACGATGAGGACGCAGGTGCGCTTGGTCACCGGCGTCGCCTCCAGCCCGAACTTGAGCGCGAGATCCAGGACGGGGACCACCGCGCCGCGGAGGTTGATGACGCCGCGGATCGAGGGAGGCACGGAGGGCACGCGCGTGACGGTTTCGTACTGCAGGATCTCCCGTACCTGGAGGATGCCGACCGCGTAGTCGCTCCCGGCGAGCGTGAAGGAGAGGTACTGGTTGCGCTGGGTGGCGTCGCTGGCGCTCATGTCCCCTCCTAGAACCGCTTGTACTCTCGGTCGGGGTGCGCGCCGTTCACGCCGTTCGCCTTGCCGTTGCGGAGCGCGGCGGGGTGAAGGCCGGGGTCGGCGGCGGCCGCCGCCGGCTGCAGCGCGAGCGCCGGGCGCGCGGCGGCGCGGGCCGCGGCCCGCGGGGCGGCCCGCTCCGCCTGCGCCTCGGCGCCGTCCACGCGGAAGAAGCCCATGAGCTGCTGGAGCGACTCCGCCTGGGCATTCATCTCCTCCGCGGTCGAGGCGAGCTCCTCCGAAGCGGAGGCGTTGCGCTGCGTGACCTGGTCGACGTTCGCCATGGCCTTGTTGATCTGGGCGACGCCGGTCGACTGCTCCTGGCTGGCGGCGGCCACCTCCTGCACCAGGTCCGCGGTCTTCTTGATGGCCGGCACGAGCTCGAGCAGCAGCTGCCCGGACCGCTCCGCCACCTTGACCGACTGGCTGGCGAGGCCGCCGATCTCGCCGGCCGCCTTCTGGCTCCGCTCCGCCAGCTTGCGGACCTCGGTGGCCACGACGGCGAAGCCCTTGCCGTGCTCTCCGGCCCGGGCGGCCTCGATGGCCGCGTTGAGCGCGAGCAGGTTCGTCTGGTAGGCGATCTCCTCGATGATCGAGATCTTCTCGGCGATCTCCTTCATGGCCGTCACCGTCTCGCCCACCGCCTTGCCGCTCTCCTCGGCGTTCTTCGCCCCCGCCACCGCCATCTGCTCGGTCTGGCGGCTGTTCTCGGCGTTCTGGGTGATCGAGGCGCTCATCTGCTCCAGCGACGAGGTGGTCTCCTCGACCGAGGCCGCCTGCTCGCTCGTGCCCTGGGACACGCTCTGGGAGGTGGACGAGACCTGCTCGGCGGCGGAAGAGAGGGCCGCCGCGCCGCCGCGCACCTCGGCGATGATCTCGGTGAGCTTCTCCACCATGCCCTTCATGGCGTGCAGCAGGCTGCTCTCGTCCCCCGGCCGGAGCGCCACGCGGACGGTGAGGTCGCCCTCCGCCACCTTCTTCGCGATCCCCGCGGCATAGTCGGGCTCGCCTCCGAGCTGGCGCACGAGCGCCCCGGAGATGGCCACGGCGATGAACACGCTCAGCGCCACGGCCGCCGCGATGATCCCGATCACCCAGAGGCGCGAGACCCGGTAAGCCTCCGCCGCCGCCTCGTGGGCGCGCTGCGCCCCGGCCACGTTCTGGGCGATGAGGCCAGCGAGCGTGGCGATGGCGTCGTTGTGGAGCTTGAGCGAGGTCGAGCTCGTCAGGTTGCGCGCCTCCACCTGCTTGCCGGCGTGCGAGAGCGCGAGCACCTGGCGCTGCTCGGTCAGATAGTGGTCCCACTCGTCGCGGAAGGTCCGGTACGCCGCCTTCTCCTCGGCCGACGAGAGGAGCGGCTCGTACGCCTTCTCCGCCTCGGCGAGCTCGCGCCCGAGCGACTCGATCTTCTGCTCGTACCGGTCGAAGACCGCCGGATCGGTGGCGAGCACGTGCCCGAGCTCGTAGCGCCGGATGGTGTTGATGCGGTCGTCGATCTGGCCGAGGTACTTGATGCTCGGGAGCCAGTTCGTGGCGATGTCCTCGGTCGCGGCGTTCACCTTCGAGAGCTGCACCACGGCGAAGGCACCCAGCCCGCCGGTGAGCAGCATCACCGCCCCGAACGCCACCAGCAGCCGCGCCCTCACGCCCATGTTGCGGAACCCGTTCATGTGTCGACCCTCTCCGTCGTGATGGGCCCGCGCCGAGGCGGGCCGGTCCTTGCGATCTCGTCAGCTGAGCAGCGCTCCATGCCCCCGGCCGAGCGCGTCCCGGAGCAGCCCGGGGATGTCGAGGATGAGCGCGACGCGGCCGTCCCCCAGCACCGCCGAGCCCGAGACGCCGCGCACGCCCTGGAGCATCCGGCCGAGCGGCTTGATCACCGTCTGGCTCTCGCCGAGCAGCGCGTCGACGGCGAGCCCCACGGCCGCTCCCTCGTGCTCGACCACCACCACGTTCTCGCGGGCGGGTGGCTCCCCGGCGAGCTCGAAGTAGCGGCGGAGACGGAGGTAGGGCAGGGGCCGCCCGCGCAGGTTCAGCACGCCGGTACGCCCTCCATCGGCGCCCGCCGGGAGCTCGACGCACTCGGCGACCGCATCCAGCGGCAGGATGTAGACGTCCCCTCCGACCACCACGCGGAAGCCCTGGATGATGGCGAGCGTGAGCGGGAAGCGCAGCGTGACGGTGGTGCCCTGGCCCGCCACGCTGTCCACGGACACGGAGCCGCGCAGCGCGTCGACGTTCCGGCGCACGACGTCCATGCCGACCCCGCGGCCGGAGACCTCGGTGACCTCGTCGCGCGTGCTGAAGCCCGGCTCGAAGATGAGCCCGTAGACCTCCTGGTCCGTGAGCGCGGCGCCCGCGGTCACCAGGCCCCGCTCCACCGCGCGCCGGACGATCCGGTCGCGGTCGAGGCCGGCGCCGTCGTCCGCCAGCTGCACCACGACGAGCGCCCCCTCGTGAAAGGCCCGGAGCGTGAGTCGCCCGCAGGGATCCTTGCCGCGCGCGGTCCGATCGGCGGGCGCCTCGATGCCGTGATCGACCGCGTTGCGGACCATGTGGACGAGCGGGTCGCGGATGTGCTCGACGACGGCCGTGTCGACCTCCACGTCCTCGCCCTCCAGCGTCAGCCGGACCTGCTTGCCCTGAGCCGTCGCGAGGTCGCGCACGGTCCGGAAGTGCTGCTGGAACGTGGGGCCGAGCGGCACCATCCGCGCCTGCATGATGAGGTCCTGCAGGTCCAGGTAGAGGCGGTCGGCCTCGCGATGCGCCTCGAGGATCTCCTCGATCGAGAGCGTGCGGCGCCGCTCCAGCATGTCCGCCAGCCGGCCGCGCGAGATGGCGATCTCGCCGGAGAGGTCGATCATGCGGTCGAGCTTGCCGACCTCGACCCGCAGGGTGCGCGGCGGGCGGGCGGCCGCCGCGCCGGCGCCCGCGGCGGTGCCCGCCTCGGCGGGGGCCAGCCCGGACTCGGCGCCCTCGCCTCCCGAGGCTCGGCGGAGCCGCTCACCCAGCGAGGTCGTCTCGGGCGAGGCGGCGGTCCTGCCCGCGGCGCCCTCCGCGACGGCGACGCGGAGCAGGTCGACCGACCGCAGGAGCAGGCTCACCAGCCCGTCGCTCACGCGCAGCGCGCGGGAGCGCACCTTGTCGAGCAGGTCCTCGGTGGCGTGCGCCAGCTCCCGGACGGCGTCGAACCCGACCAGCGAGCCCGAGCCCTTGAGCGTGTGCGCCGCGCGGAACAGCGAGTGGATGGTCTCGTCGTCCTCCGGCCGGCTCTCCAGCGCCAGCGCGAGCTGCTCCATCTGGGCGAGGACCTCGCCCGCCTCGGTCACGAAGGCCTGGACGAGCACCTCGCGGTCGATCTCGATCTCGTCCCCCGGGTCGATCTGCTGGTCCATGCGGGGCTCCGGCCTCAGGCCGCCGCGCGGCGGCCGGCGTGCGGCGAGGTGAGGTGCAGGGCGGCGCCGCCGTGGCGTGAGAGGAGCTCGAGCACCGCGCGGTCCGCCTCGCCGAAGACCGGCTTGTGCGCGAGCATCCGCCAGATCGCGACCACGCCCGTCAGGTGCGGGCCGGCGCTGAGCGGCGCGACGGCGGTCAGCCGGGGCTCCTCCTCGGGCGGCGCGCCGTCGAGGATCGTCCACGCCCTCCGCTCCGAGGCAGCGCGCCCGACCGGGCCAGCTCCCACCGCCAGCTCGCGCGGCTCGACGCCGAAGCTCTGCACGGGGCGGAGCAGCCGGCCACCGTCCGCGACCTCGAAGATCGCGAGCTCCTCCGAGCCGATCACGTTGATGACGACGTCCTGGATGGCGAGCAACACCGCGCCGCGGTCGAGCGCGCCGTGGACGCGCTCCATGACCACGCAGGCGTTGCCGAGCTCCACGACCTGCTGCTCCAGGCCGGCCAGGCGCTCGCGCAGAGCCTCCTCCTCGCGGCCCACGCCCTCGGCGCGCCGCCCTCGCTCAGTCGTCATCGGTAGACCTCTACGCGCCGAGGTAGCCGCGGACCTTGGAGAGGAGCTCCGCTCCGTTGATGGGCTTGGTCACGTAGTCGTTGCAGCCGGCGTCGTATCCGTTCTTGACGCTCTGCTCCTCGCCGCGCGTCGTGACGAGGATGACGGGCGCGCGGTGGCCCTTGGCCCGGAGCTGCTTGCAGGCCTCGAGCCCCGTGAGGCGCGGCATCATCACGTCCATCAGGATGAGGTCGGGCTTCTCCGCGAGCGCCATCTCGACGCCCTCCTGCCCGTCCTTCGCCGTCAGGAGCTCGTAGGGGCTCTTCGACAGGATCATCTTCTCCATCAAGATGACCGTGCTCGAGTCGTCGACGAGCAGGACCTTCTTGCGAGTCACCAGCTGTCCTTTCCGCCCCCGCGGATGCGTTCGTTCGGAAGAGCAAACGTCATGCCGCAGAGCGTGAACGCGGCGAACGCCGCAATGAGAGCGCGATGGATGACTCCAGCCGGATGGCGCGCTGAGGCGGCGCTCACCCTCCCCTGCGGACCCGCGACGGCGAGCCGATGGCGGCTTGCGCCGATTTGCTGGAAAACACGGCCCGCCACCGTGGCTGATCGTCGCACACCCGGGGTGCCCCTGGACTCTTGGGGGGGTGGCCAAAGTCTGCCTACGGATCGAGCACCCACGTCTCCGCGCCGTCCACGCCAGGCTGCAGGATGGCACAACCCTTCGACATCCTTACATTACTTTCATTCTCTCCAAGCAATGGACTCGCCGTGGAAACGGGCATAGCTTCGGCGCAGCTGGCAACCCGCCTCCCCTCCCGCCTCTGCCGAGGACCGACATGCGAGTGATGCGCAAGGACTCCTCTCCCAAGAAGTCGACCATCTACACGGAGCAGCTCGAGACGTTCCATCGGGCGGCCGATCTCATCGACATGCACCCGCGCGTGCGGCTCGAGCTGGAGGAGCCGGACTTCGAGCACATCTTCTACGTGTCGCTCGACCTGCGGGACCGGCTGGTGCCGCTCGACGACGAGGAGGCCGGCCCGTTCAAGGACCTGCCCGCCTCGTCGATGAAGGCGGGGGTGGCGCTCGAGCCGCTCGCCAACGGCGACTTCGTGCTGCACCGGCGCGCCCTGCTGGACGCCGACATCACCGTGCGCGAGGGCGTCATCCGCATCCCCAAGCGCGGGCTCTTCAAGATGGTCAAGGGCGAGCCGCGCAAGTTCAAGGCGTACCGGATCCAGCACAACCAGGTCCGCGGCCCGTACAAGGGCGGCATCCGCTTCCACAAGGACGTCTCGCTCGACCTCTTCAAGACGCTGGCGGCGGAGATGACCTGGAAGACCGCCATCGCCGACATCCCGTTCGGCGGCGCCAAGGGCGGCATCCGCATCGACCCCCAGGCGTACTCGCGCGAGGAGATGGAGCACCTCACCCTGCGTTACATGTACAAGCTGAAGAACCTGATGGGCCCGTTCCTCGACATCCCGGCGCCGGACGTGAACACCAACGGCGCCATCATGGCCATCATGATGCGCCAGTTCACCGACGGTCAGCGGACGCCCCACGCCTTCCGCGGCGTCGTCACCGGCAAGGACGTGCGCATCGGCGGCTCCGAGGGCCGGCTCAAGGCGACCGGCCAGGGGGTGGTCTACTGCATCGAGGAGTGGGCGCGCGACCGCGAGTTCTCGCTGCGCGGGGCCCGGGTGCTGGTGCAGGGCTTCGGCAACGTGGGCTCCGCCGCGGCCGAGATCCTGTACGGGATGGGCGCCAAGATCGTGGCGGTGAACGACGCGAACGGCACCATCCACAGCGACGAGGGCCTCGACGTGGACGCGCTCGTCCAGTACGTCCACCAGAACCCGGACAACCTCAAGAAGACGGTGCTCGGCTTCCCCGGCGCGGCGGCCATCTCCAAGGCCGACTTCTGGAAGGTGGACGCCGACATCGCGATCCCGGCGGCGCTGGGCGGCGAGATCGACGGGAACGTCGCGGAGACCCTGCGCGTCAAGCTGGTGGTGGAGGGCGCCAACGGCCCCACCACGCCCGACGGCGAGCGCGTCCTCGCCGGCCGCAAGATCGACCTCATCCCGGACATCATCGCCAACGCCGGCGGCGTCACGGTCTCGTATTACGAGTGGCTCCAGAACCAGCGCATGGAGCACTGGACCGAGCAGGAGGTGAACACCCGGCTCGAGCGCGCCATCAAGTCGAACTACGCCATCATCCGCGACGTGTCGCGCGATCGGCCCACCAAGACCCCCGCCCACGACTCCCGCCCCTACTGCATCGGGAAGGAGGTCGACATGCGGACCGCGGCCATGGTGCTGGCGCTGAAGCGGATCGAGGCGCACTACCTGCTGGAGGGGTTCAGCCAGTAGCGCCGCGCCTCACACCTCGTCGCCGGTCACCGCCGCCAGCACCGCCTCGCGGCGGCGCCACAGGAGGCGGCCGGCGGCGGGGAGCGCGAGCCGCCAGGCGATGGCGCCGCCGGCCGCCAGCGCTGCCCACGCGGCCGGCGCCAGCCAGAGCCGGTCGAGCGCGATCGCCACCAGGACCGGGATCGCGAAGAGCAGCGTCGCGCCGGAGGCGATGACCATCCCCGCCAGCGCCGCCAGCGGGGAGAGCGCCCCGGACCGCTGCGCCCCCACCGGCGCCGCACGCGGCCACAGGATGCCGATGACGTTCCCGAGCCCGTACAGCACCGGCGCGAGGCCCAGCTCGAGCGCCAGCGCGCCCGCCACCGCCCACGGCTCGGGCCAGCCGGCGGCGGCGGCGTAGGCGGTCTCGGCGGCGAGGAAGACGAGCGTGGCGCACGCGGCGAGCGCCAGGTTCTTGGCCGCGAGCACCTCGTCCGGCACCACCGGCGCCAGGTAGAACGCGCGCGCGCCGCCGCGCTCCCAGGCGAGCGGGTTCACCCAGAACGCCTGCAGCCCGAGGTGCACGTACACCGCCAGGAAGAAGAGCGGCAGCGCCTGGGAGAGCGGCGCGAGGTCGCCCGGGAGGTGCACCGGCGCCTTCCACCCGACGAGCGCCGCCAGCGCCGGCAGCGCCAGCGCGAAGACGCGCACCGCCGGGTGCCGCGCGAGCTGCCGGGCCTCCTTCTCGAAGAGCGGCCCGAGCCGCTCCGGGAAGAGCGGCGCGGCCGGCCGGCCGCGGCGCGGCGCGGCCAGCGCAGCCTCGCCGCCCGCCTGGGCGTCGCCGAGCGCCACCCGGTAGGCGAGCCAGCCGGTGACGGCCGCGGCCAGCGCCAGCAGCGCGAGCCACGGCAGCGCGCGCGCCGGCCTCCCGGCGAAGAGGTGCGCCACGCCGGCGTGGGCCAGCGCCGGCGGGAACAGCACCCAGCGCAGCCGCACCGCCGCCGGGAAGGCGGTCCGGAGCGCCCCCGCGCCGCGGGCCCCCGAGAGCGCGAAGGCGAGCCAGCCCGCCAGCCCGGCCGCGAGCGCGGCCTCGCGGGCGAAGCGGCGGCGGGCGAGCCGCGCCAGGAGCTCCTGCAGGAGCGCCACCAGCGCCGTCGTGGCAGCGGCGAACAGGAGCAGCGCCAGGACCAGCAGGAGGAGCCAGGCGCCGGGGCGCGCCACCGCCGCGCCCGCGACGACGCCCGCCAGCAGCACGAGCCAGGTGAGCGCGAGCGGATCGCCCACCAGGCTCGCCGTGAGCCCGAGCGCGTAGACCCGGCCCGGCGCCACCGGGTAGACGAGCATCCGCCGCAGGTCGAGGGCGTCGCGCTCGTTCACCGTCACGCCCACCGCGGTCCAGCTCTGCCAGAGGCCGAACAGGATGGCCCCCAGCGCGATCGCGCTCTCGCCGCTGCCGGCGCGCGCGGCGCGCCAGCTCCCGAATCCGAGCGCGGCCGCCAGCGCCAGGGCCGCCGGGATCGCCAGCGCGAAGAGCACCAGCTGCGCCGCCCCCTCGGCCGCGCCCCCGCGCCCTCGCAGCCGGCGCAGGCCGAGCCGCAGGCGCAGCTCGACCAGATCCGCCAGGCGCGCGCTCACGCCCCGCCGTCCCCTGCCCCGCCCGGCCCGGCCAGCCAGGAGAGCGGCGGGGGCGCCGGCCGCGCCTCGCCGACGGCGCGGATGAACGTCTCCTCGAGGGTGCCGGTCGCGCGGACCTCCTCCAGCGTCCCCTGCACCACCAGCCGCCCCCGGTGGATGATCCCGACGTGCGTGACGAGGCGCTCCACCACCTCGAGGACGTGGCTGGTGAGGAAGATG
Source organism: Anaeromyxobacter diazotrophicus (assembly GCF_013340205.1). Taxonomy (NCBI): domain Bacteria; kingdom Pseudomonadati; phylum Myxococcota; class Myxococcia; order Myxococcales; family Anaeromyxobacteraceae; genus Anaeromyxobacter; species Anaeromyxobacter diazotrophicus. The sequence continues at coordinate 268,970 of NZ_BJTG01000007.1, read as the reverse complement.
GTGAGCGCGCGCCGGCTGACCAGGTCCTGCAGCAGCCGCCGGATGCCGCTCACCGCCACCGCGTCGATGCCCTCGAACGGCTCGTCGAGGAAGAGCAGCCGCGGGCCGTGGATGAGCGCGCAGCCGAGGGCGAGCTTCTTCTTCATGCCGTGGCTGTAGGCCTGCACCACCTTGCCGGCGTCGCCCGCCAGCTCCAGCGCCTCGAGCAGCTCGGCGGCGCGGCGCGCGGCCTCGCGGCGGGGGAGGCCGTAGAGCTGCCCGTGGATGCGCAGCTGCTCCTCGCCGGTGAGCCGCTCGAACAGGGACAGGCCGTCCGGGACCACCCCGAGCTGCGCCTTCACCGCCAGCGGGCTCGCGGCCACGTCGAGCCCGAGCACGCGCGCCTCGCCCGAGGTCGGCGCGAGCAGCCCGGTGAGCAGCCGCATGGTGGTGCTCTTCCCGGCGCCGTTCGGGCCCAGGAAGCCGTAGAACGCGCCGGCCGGCACCGCCAGGGCCAGCTCCTGCACGGCGGGCTTGCCGTCGAAGAGCCGGGTGAGCCCGCGCGTCTCGATGGCGAGCATCCCGCTCGCGTAGCACGTGGCCGCGGGTGGGCGCCAGCGCCGCCGCGCCGCGCCGGCGTCGCTCAGTGGACCACCGGCGGCGGAGCGCCGCCGGCGTCGAAGTAGAGGAAGCGCAGGCCCATGCCTCGCACCGCGGCGGGGCGCTCGGCGCCGGAGGCGGCGCGGGCGAGCAGGTGGCAGACGTAGCGCACCTCGGCGACCGCGGTCATCTCGCCCGCGCTCGACGGAAAGCTCACGCGGACCTGGCTGCCGAGCGGCTCGGGGGCGCGGGTCTCCACGAACAGCCCGCCCTGCGAGATGTTGCGCGCGACGCCCAGGGCGCCGCCGCGCTCCCCCTCGATGAAGACCGGGAACACCTTGTCGAGCCGCGGCGCCGCACGCCGCTCCTGCGCCTCGCTCCGCTCCACCGCCCTGGCTCGCGCCATCCGCCCTCCTGCTCCCCGAGGCGGACATTAGGGTGGTGTGGGAATGTAGTCAAAAAAGCGACCTTACCCGACCCAAACTCGGGACCGCGCAGGCGGGCGCGCCCGGCGGCGGCGGGAGATAGTTCCTCACCTCATCCGACGGAAGCCTCCAAGCCCGTCGTTGATGCGCCCGGCCGCAGGTGTCCATGATGCGCGGCACATGCGCCTCGCTCGCCTGGCCCTCCTCCCCCTCGCCCTCCTCCTCCCGGCCCTGACCCACGCAGACGGGCGCTTCGAGGCCCTGCGCGGGCACGCCACGCGCCTCGACAGCCTGGGGCCCTTCCTGGAGCGGTACGTCGGCTCCTGCAAGGACGCGTTCACGCGGGCGGACTGCGAGCAGAACGTCCGCCGGGTGCGCCGGGGCCTCGACGGCAACGTGTACGCGGCGAGCGTGGCCGAGCAGACGCTCGACCTCGTGCGCCCGCAGCGGACCCGCTCGGGCTTCCGCTTCGTGGTGACGCCCTTCATCGACGGCGGCGGGATCGCGCTCACGAACGGGGAGCCGCGCCGCCAGGACGCGGCCGGGCGGCCGCTCATCCAGTTCATCGTGATCGAGGGCGCGCTGCCCGACGGCATGGACGAGCTCGAGCTGGAGAGCGCGCTCCGCACCGGCCGCCTCCAGATGGAGGTGCTCTTCCGGCCCGAGGGGGCCTGGAAGCTGAAGCGGAAGGGGGAGCCGGGCTTCTACGAGGGCGTGAAGGCCCGCTTCCTCGCCATCCGCCTGGTCGACTCGCGCAGCGGCGCGGAGATCGCCTCGAAGGTGCTGAGCGGGTAAAGGCGCGGCGGGGGACGAGCCCCGCCCCACGGTCGAGTCCGTGGGGCGGAGGCCTCGCACCCCGCCGCCGGGCGAGCCGCGCTACTTCTTCTCGCCGCCGAGCTTCACCGGCAGGTACGACGCCTGCTGGCCGCGCTGGACGCGCAGCACCACCACCTGGCCGGGCTTCATCTTCTGGATGAGGCCCACCACCTGCTCCACCTTGTTCACCGGCTGGCGGTTCACCTCGAGGATGACGTCGTTCTTGCGGACCCCCGCCGAGCCGGCGGGGCCGTTGGGGTTCACCGCCACCACCAGGACGCCTTGATCCGGCTGCACGTTGAGCTCGCTGGCGACCTGCGGCGGGACCGGCGCGATGCGGATGCCGAGCTTGTCGTTGGCGCCCGGCTTCTGCGCGGCCGGCCCGCCCTCGCCCTCCTCGCCGCCGCCCAGCTCGCCGCGCGCCAGCGCCTCCTCGTCCGGCCGCTGCGCCACGGTGATGGTGAGGTCCTTCTTCTCGTTGCCGCGCAGCACCGTCAGCGTGGCCTTGCCGCCGGGCTGCACCGAGGAGACGGTGCGGGTGAGCAGGCTCGGGCTGTCGACCGGCTTGCCGTTCACCGCCACGACCACGTCGCCGGGCTTCACGCCCGCCTTGTCCGCCGGCGCCTTCGGCACCACCGACTGCACCAGCGCGCCCTTCGTCCCCTCCTTGAGCCCGAAGCCCTGGACGAGATCGGGGGTGAGCTCGCTCACCGCCACGCCCAGGTAGCCGCGCGAGACCTTGCCGGTGAGGAGCTGCGGGACGAGCTGCTTCGCCATGTTGATGGGCACCGCGAAGCCGATGCCGGAGCCGATCTGCGGGGAGATGATGGCGGTGTTGATGCCCACCACCTCGCCCTTCATGTTGAAGAGCGGGCCGCCCGAGTTGCCCTGGTTGATGGCGGCGTCGGTCTGCAGGAAGTCGTCGAAGGCGCCGCCGGTGAGGCTGCGGTCCTTGGCCGAGACGATGCCGAACGTGACCGACTCGCGGAAGCCGAGCGGGCTGCCGATGGCGAGCACGAAGTCGCCCTGGTCGAGCGCGTCGGAGTCGCCCAGCGCGACGGTGGGGAGCTTGCCCTTGAGCTGCTGGAGCTTGATGAGCGCCACGTCGGAGGCGGGGTCGCGCCCCACGATCTTGGCCTCGAACTCCCGCCCGTCGGAGAGGCGCACCTTGATGTCGGTGGCGTCCTTCACCACGTGGTTGTTGGTAAGGACGTAGCCGTCGTCGTTGATGATGAAGCCGGAGCCGAGGCTCGTGCCCTTGAGCTCCTCCGGCATCTCGCGCTGCCCGAAGAACTTCTCGAAGAGCTGCTGGTTCTCGTCGTCGTCGCCCCCGCCGCCGCCGTTCGGCATCCGCAGGCCGCGGTGCGGGTTCTTCATGACGGTGGTCGAGGAGATGTTCACCACCGCCGGCTTGAGCTGCTTGATGAGGGGCGCGAGCGAGCTCTGCGACGGCACGCTCACGTTCACCGGGGGCTGGCCGGTCGAGTCGTGCCAGAGCTGCTTGCCGGTCTCCTTCGAGGTGGGCGCCTGGGGCGGGGGGCCGGCGTCGGCGCGGCCCTCGATCCCGCAGGCGGTCGCGACGGCCAAGGCCAGGACGACGGAACTGACTGTGAACGCGGTGTGACGCCGCATCGTGCTCCTCCAGAAGGTCATGCACCCCATACAGCCGCGCCCGGAATCTATTTCCGCGCGCGGCCGAGGGTGCGGGGTGAAAGCTCTCGCGGCCCGTCCTGCGACCGGGCCTCAGGCCTGCGTGAAGCGCCCCACCCTCACCCGGGCAGGCCGCAAAATCCTCTCGCCGATCCGATAACCTGCGCGGACCTCCTGCACCACGACGTCGTCCTGCGACCTATCGCCCACCGGCACGACGTCCACCGCCTCGGCCAGGTGCGGGTCATAGCGCTGACCCACCACCGAGAGCCGCTGCGCGCCCAGCTCCGAGACCTTCTTGGCGAGCGAGGCGAGCGTGAGCCGCACCCCGTCCACGAGCGGCCCGGTCGCGTCCCCCGCCCCCCCCAGGGCGCGCTCCAGCTCGTCCACCGCCTCGAGGAGCACCTGCGCCACCTGCGCCCGCTCCGCCTCGAGCACGCGCGTCTTCTCCCGCTCGAGCCGGACGCGCGCCGCCTTCCCGTCCTCCACCAGCGAGGCGTAGGCGCGCATGAGCTCGTCGATCCGCGCGGACTGCTGGGCGAGGGTGGCGTCGCGCGGGTCGGGCCCGCCGGCCTCCCCCTGGGCGGCCTCCGGCGCGGAGGTCACCTCCTGCTCCGGCACGGCCTCCCCGTCGGGGGTGAAGCGGCGGCGGTCGTTCACCTTCACCTGCGGTTCAGGGCGCGGACCTTGCCGGCTCGACTCGTCGGGCATTCCTACCTCCGGCGCCGAAGCTAACCACAGGCGGGACGCTGTCAAACCTGAAGGGGGGCGTCAGTCTCCCGGGGGCGCCGGGAACTCGGGCTCCCGCACCGCCTCCCCGTCCTGGCCCCGGATCTCCACGCCCGAGGCGCGGAGGCTGTAGTACAGCAGCCACCGCTCGGCGTCGGTGAGCGAGCCGGCGGGCATCGCGCGCTCGACCTCCTGCACGGAGAGCCAGCCTTGCTGGATCCCCCGCTGGAAGAGCTCCTTGCGGGCGCGGTGGCTGCGGCTCGTCTTCACGTGGGGCCGCGCTCCGGATCCGGCGTGCCCGCCACCGCCTTGGGCGCGGAGGGCGCGCACGCGTGGCTCGCGCCGCCCGCCGCGGAGACCGGCCGGCTCGGGTGCTCCGGCGGCGCCTCCTCGTGGCCGTGGCTGTCGATCCCGCCCGGCCGCTCGACCTTGGGGCCCCACAGCCGCACGATCTCCTCCTCCTCCACCACCTCGACCGCGAGCAGCCGCGCCGCCAGCATGTCGAGCTTGTCGCGGTGGCGGCGCAGCACGTCGCGGGCGCGCCCCTGCGCCTCGGTCACGAGCGCCTGCACCTCGCGGTCGATCTCGAGGGCGGTCCGGTCCGAGTAGCTGCGCGACTCGGGCCCCTTCAGGCCGAGGAAGGTCGGGCCGTGGTCGTCGGAGAGCGACACCGGCCCGAGGCTGCTCATGCCGTAGTCGCGCACCATCATGCGCGCGAGGCCGGTCGCCTGCTGCAGGTCGTTGGAGGCGCCGGTGGACGGCTCGCCGAAGATCTCCTCCTCGGCGACGCGGCCGCCCATGAGCCCGGCCATCCGGTCGCGCAGCTCGCTGCGGGTGAGGAGGTACCGGTCCTCGATCGGCAGCTGGAGCGTGTAGCCGAGCGCGCCCAGGCCGCGGGGGATGATGGACACCTTCGTCACCCGGTCGGCGTTGGGGAGCAGCCACGAGACGAGCGCGTGGCCCGACTCGTGGAAGGCGACGATCTCCTTCTCGCGCTCGTTGATGCGCCGGCTCTTCTTCTCGAGGCCGGCCACGACCCGCTCGATGGCCTCCTCGAACTCGGCGCGGCCCACCGCCGACTTGTTCCGGCGGGCGGCCAGCAGGGCCGCCTCGTTCACCACGTTGGCGAGGTCGGCGCCGGCGAAGCCGGGGGTGCGCGCCGCGACCGAGCGCAGGTCGACGTCCGGCCCGAGCTTCACGTTCCGCGCGTGGATCTGCAGGATCTTCTCGCGCCCGCGCTTGTCGGGCCGGTCGACCAGGACCTGCCGGTCGAAGCGCCCGGGCCGCATGAGCGCCGGGTCGAGGATCTCGGGGCGGTTGGTGGCCCCCATGACGATGAGGCTGGCCCGGTTGTCGAAGCCGTCCATCTCGGCGAGGAGCTGGTTGAGCGTCTGCTCGCGCTCGTCGTGCCCGCCCATGATGCCGGAGTTGCGGCTCTTGCCGAGCGCGTCGAGCTCGTCGATGAAGACGATGCAGGGCGCCTTGGCCGTCGCCTGCTGGAACAGGTCGCGGACGCGCGCGGCGCCGACGCCGACGAACATCTCGACGAACTCGGAGCCGGAGAGCGAGAAGAAGGGCACGCCCGCCTCGCCCGCGGTGGCGCGCGCGAGCAGCGTCTTGCCGGTGCCCGGCGGCCCGACCAGCAGGACGCCCTTGGGGATGCGCCCGCCGAGGCGCCGGTACTTCTCCGGCGTCTTCAGGAACTCGACGATCTCCTGCAGCTCCTCGACCGCCTCGTCGATGCCGGCGACGTCCTTGAACGTGATGCCGGTGTCCGGCTCCATGTGGATGCGCGCCTTCGACTTGCCGAAGGTCATCACGCCGGGCGGCCCCTGGCCCATCTGCCCGGTCATCCGCCGCATCACCCAGCCCCAGAACAGGAGCCCGAGCGCGATGGGCGCCACCCACACCCAGAACACGTCGCCCATGCCGGAGGAGGAGACCGCGTCGTACTCGACCTTCGACTTCTCGATGTCCTTGATGAGCTCGTCGTCGCCCGTCATGCGCGTCGCGACGTAGGGCAGGCCCGCCTGGCCCTTGCCCTTGTCGCGGTCGTTCTCGGCCGCCACCTCGGCCGGCCTGGGATAGCCGCGCACCCAGTCCGGGCCGACCACGACGCGCTCGAACGACTGGCTCCGCAGCATCTCCTTCCACTGGGAGTAGCCAATCCGCCGCACCCCCACGTCCTGGAAGGCGCGGAAGAGGAAGACCGCCAGCGCGATGAGCACCAGCCAGGCCGCGGGCGAGGAGAACGGCGAGCGGCCTGCCAGCCGGCCCGGCTTGTCTGGGCGCCCCTTGGGCGTCTTTTCGTGATCGGCCACGCGGTGCCACCCCTTTTCGGCAACATGTGCACGTCCGGCAGGCGGGCAAACTGGCCCGCTGCGGTGCGCGACGGATCTGCCTAGTCGGGGGAGGCGCCGGGGGCCGCTGCCGATCGGGCCCGGGCCGGGGAATGCCTACAAACCCAGCAGCTTGGCGATGGTCTTCTCGTCGGCGGCGGGGAACTCGTAGTCGTCCAGCTCGTGCGGACTCACCCAGCGGTGGTCGTTCACGCCCTGGTGCTGGATGACGCCGTCCACGTGGCGGCAGCGGTAGACGCAGAAGTCGATGTCGTAGCTCTCGTAGGCGTGCTCGACGTGGATGACGCGCGGGCCGACCGCGACCTCGATCCCCATCTCCTCGGAGAGCTCGCGCGCCAGCGCCTCCTCGTCCGTCTCGCCGGGCTCGACCCGCCCGCCCGGGAACTCCCACAGGAGCGGCAGCGACGCGCGGGCGGGCCGCTGCGTGATGAGGTACTTCCCGTCGCGCTCGATCATCGCGCCGACGACCCGGATCTTGCGCCGCATCGACCTCTCCCTGGCGCCGCGCCCCGAGCGGCGGTGGTCCGTGGATTGTAGAATCCGGGCTCCATGGCGTCCATGCGCTTCCTGGGCGCGGCCGGCACCGTCACCGGCTCGCGTTACCTGGTCAACACCCCCGCGGGGGCGGTGCTGGTCGACGCGGGCCTGTTCCAGGGCCGCAAGGAGCTCCGGCTCAGGAACTGGGAGCCGTTCCCCGTCCCCCCCGCCACGCTGGCGGCGGTGGTGCTGACGCACGCGCACATCGACCACGCGGGCGCGCTGCCGCTGCTGGCGCGCGAAGGGTACCGAGGGCCGGTCCACTGCACGCCCGCCACCCGCGACCTCGCCTCGCTGCTCCTGCCCGACTCCGGGAAGCTGCAGGAGGAGGAGGCGCGCTTCGCGAACCAGCGCGGCTACTCGAAGCACGCGCCGAACGCGCGCCCGCTCTACACCGAGCGCGAGGCGGTGGCGGCGCTGCGCCTGCTGCAGCCGCTGCCCTACGGCGTCCCGCGGGAGATCCTGCCGGGCGTGACCCTCACCTTCCGCCGCGCCGGCCACATCCTCGGCAGCGCCACGGTCGAGCTCGCGCTCGCGGGGCCGGGCGGCGCGGCGCGCCGGGTCCTGTTCTCGGGCGACCTCGGGCGCTACGGCGCGCCCATCCTGCCCGACCCCGAACCGGCGCCCGCGGCCGACGTCCTCCTCGTCGAGTGCACCTACGGCGACCGGCTGCACCAGGGCGACGCCGGCGCCGAGCTGCGCCAGGCGGTCCTCGAGGCGGTCGCGCGCGGCGGCGCGCTCCTCGTGCCCGCCTTCGCCGTCGGGCGCAGCCAGGAGCTGCTCTTCCGGCTGCGGGCGCTCGAGGCGGCCGGCGAGATCCCGGAGCTGCCGGTGTTCATGGACTCGCCCATGGCGGTCGACGCCACGCCCATGTACGTGGCGCATCGCGAGGACCACGACGACGAGATGAGCCGGCTGCTCGCGGCGGGCGTCGACCCGCTCCGCCCGGCGCGCCTGCGCTTCGCCCGCGCCACGGAGCAGTCGAAGGCCATCCACCGCGTGGAGGGGCCGTGCGTCATCATCTCCGCCTCGGGCATGGCCACCGGTGGCCGCATCCTCCACCACCTCGAGCACCGCCTGCCCGACGAGCGCACCACCGTGCTGCTCGCCGGCTACCAGGCGCCGGGCACCCGCGGCTGGAGCCTGCAGAACGGCGCGCGCACGCTGCGCCTGCACGGGCTGGACGTGCCGGTGCGGGCGCGCGTGGCGACGCTCACCGGCCTCTCCGCGCACGGCGACCGGGACGAGGTGGCGCGCTGGCTCGACACCCTGCCGCGCCCGCCCGCCCGGACCTACTGCGTGCACGGCGAGCCGGCGCCGCTCGCGGCGGTGCGCGACCGGCTGGCGGCGCGCGGCTGGAGCGCGGCCGTGCCGAGGCACGGGGAGGAGGTGGAGCTCGGGTGAGGCCGCTCCTCCTCGACGGGGCCATGGGCACCGAGCTCCTCGCCGCCGGCCTGCCCGCCGGGGCGCTGCCGGAGGCGTGGCTCGAGGAGCGGCCGGAGGCGATCGCCGCGGTGCACGCCGCCCACGCCGCGGCCGGGGCGGAGGTCGTGCTCACCTGCACCTTCAGCCTGGCGGCGCCGCGCCTGCGCGCCGCGGGCGTGGCGGCGCCGGTGGCGGAGCTGGCCGGGCGCGCGGTGGCGCTCGCGCGGCGCGGCGCGCCGGGCGCGCGGGTGGCGGGCGCGGTGGGCCCCACCCAGCGCGAGGCCGCCCCCGCGGCGGAGCTCCGCGCGCGCTACGGCGAGGCGTTCCGGGCGCTCGCCGCCGCCGGGGCCGAGCTCCTGTGGGCCGAGAGCCAGTGGAACCTCGCCGAGGCGCGCGCCGCCCTGGCGGCGGCCCGCGAGACCGGCCTCCCGGCGGCCGTGACGTTCGCGTTCCGCGAGGAGGCCGAGGCGCTCGTCGCCGGCTCCGGCGAGCCCGCCCGCGAGTGCCTCCTCGCCCTGGCGCGCGAGGGCGCCGCGGCGGTGGGCGTGAACTGCGCCCTGCCCCTCGCCCCGCTCGCGCCGCTGCTCGTCGACTGCCGCGCCGAGGTGGGGGTCCCGCTCGTGGCGAAGCCCTCGGCCGGCCTGCCGGGCCGGCTCGTCTCCCCCGGCGCCTTCGCCGGCTGGCTCGTCGAGCTGCACCGCGCCGGCGCCGGCTGGCTGGGCGGCTGCTGCGGGGCGACCCCCGGGCACCTCGCCGCCGCCGCGCGCCGGCTCCGGGGCGAGGGCGCGCCGGCCTAGCCCCGCGGGTAGGAGCCGAGCAGGTGGAGCGCGTGCACCCGCTCCAGCACCCCCGCGATGGCCTCGGCGCCGGCCGCCTCGGAGCGGTGGCCCTCGAAGTCGATGAAGAAGACGTAGTGGCCGAGCGCCTGCTTGCTGGGGCGGCTCTCGATCTTGGACAGGTTGATGTGCCGCTGCGCGAACACCCCGAGGACGTCGTACAGGCCGCCCGGCCGGTCGCGGTCGAGGGTGAAGGCGATGCTGGTGCGGTCGCGGCCGGTCGGCCGCTCGTCCTCGCGCGCCACCAGCACGAAGCGGGTGGTGTTCCCCTCCCCGTCCTGGATGTCCTCGGCGAGCAGCGCCAGGCCGTACCGCTCGGCGGCGGCGCGCGACGCGACCGCGGCGGCGTCGGGGCGCTCGGCGGCGAGCCGCGCCGCCTCGGCGGTCGAGAGCGCCGGCTCGAGGGGCACGCCGGGCAGCCTGGCGCGGAGGAAGGCCTGGCACTGCGCCGCCGCGATGGGGATGGAGAGGACCCGCTTCACGTCCCCGAACGCGACGCCGGGCCGCGCCAGCAGGTTCTGCCGGATGGGCAGGAGCACCTCGCGCCGGATGCGGAGCCCGGGCCGGTGCACGAGCAGGTCGAGCGTGGCCGAGACGCTGCCCTCGAGCGAGTTCTCGATGGGGAGGAGCCCGCAGTCCACCTCACCCTTCGCGACCGCCTCGAAGGTGTCGGCGATGCTGGGGTAGTCGCGGCGCTCGGCGCCGCCGGCGAGGTCGCAGCGCGAGAGCGCCTCCTCGCTGAAGGTGCCGGGTGGGCCGAGGTAGCCGACGCGCATGCTCCGGTTCTAGCAGGCGCGGCGGGAGGACTCCACCTCGCGCGAGCGGCGGAGCGGGCCGGTCGTTATCGCGACCGGGATGCCGACCTACCCCGCCGCCGTACGCCGCGCCGCCGCGGCGCCCCTCCTCGCCGCCGCCGGGCTCGCCCTGGCGGCCTCCCCGGCCTTCGCCCAGGGCTCCCCGCCGGCGCCCGCGCCCGCGCGCGCTCCCCAGGCGGTGCCGCTCGTCCCGCCCTCGGCCTCCCCCGCGGCCGGCGCCGCCAGCGGGCCGCAGAACGCCATCCTCCTCACCATCTTCCTCCGTCACGATCAGTCGAAGCCGCTGCCGGAGATCAACGCGCAGCTCGACCGGAGCGGCTTCCACGAGCGGTTTCCCCCGCCCGGGGTGGAGGTGGTCTCCTGGTACGTGATGATGGGGATCGGCCAGGTGGTGACGCTGCGCGTCCCGCCGGACAAGCTGCGCGAGGTGAACCTCGCCGTCGAGAACGGCGCCTGGGGCGCCTTCCGCACCGAGTTCTACCCCACCTACGACTACCGGCCGGTCTGGGAGCAGCAGCGCGCGCAGCGCCGGCGGTGACGGCGGCCGAGACGAGCGGGGCCGGGCTCCGCGCGGCGGAGTCCGGCCCCGGACGGCTCGGTGGTCCGAGCGGCGCTACCCCTTCGCCTTCTCCAGCAGGTCGAGCTTCACCCACTCGGTGGCGGCCGGCGGCGTCACCATCCGGCCGATGCCGTACTTCAGCATGAGGTCGGTCGTGACCTGCACGTGGCGGGGCGACACCTCGTAGGTGAACTCCGCGTTCTCCATCGCGTCGCGGAAGCCCTCCGCGGTGAGCTGGCCCTTGAACAGGTCCTCGCGGATGAACCGCTCCGCCAGCTTCCGGTCCTTCTTGAAGGCGCGCGTGGCCTCGACGAAGCACTTCATGACGCGCAGCGCGACCTCGGGCTTCGTCTGGTACATCGCCTCGGTCATGACGAGGACGCGCACCGGCTCGCCGAGCTCGGTGTCGTAGGGCTTCAGCATCTCCTTGCCGAACCCCTTGTGGATGGCCTGCGACGCGTACGGCTCGGACTGCATGACGGCGTCGACCTTCTTCGCCTCGAGGCCGGCGTTGAGCTCGCCGTAGGGCATGTAGACGACGGTCACGTCGCGGCCGGGCTTGTCGGACCAAGTCATGCCGTGCTTCGCCAGCTCGGCGGCGAGGAGCAGCTCGACCGCGCCGCCGCGCGCCACGCCCACCTTCTTGCCCTTGAGGTCGGCGATCTTCTTGAGCGGCAGGTCGGCGCGGGCGAGGAGGCGGGCGCTGCCCTTGGCGAAGCCGGCGACCACGAACGTCTTGGCGCCGCCCGCGCGGGCCACCACCGCGGCGTCGGCGGCGCTGGCGGCGAGATCGAGCTCGCCCGCGTTGAGCGCCGGGATCATGTCGATGCCCTTGTCGTAGATGCGCTCCTCGATCTTGAGGCCGTACTTGGGCGCCAGCTCCTTCATGTACGAGACGGCGCCGTAGATGACGAACTTCTGGTTGCCGAGCCGCACGACGTCCTCGCCGCGGGCCGGGCCGGCCAGCGAGGCGAGGAGGCAGAGGGCGGTGCCGAGCTGCTTGATCATCGGTGGTTCTCCAGGGTGGTGCTGCGGCGGGACTGCGGTGGGTGCGCCCACGGCTGGCGCGCGGCGGCGGCGGGGGTCGCCCGGGCGGACTCGCCGGGCGTCTCGCCGACGCGGAAGGAGGCGACGGTGGCGGCGAGCTGCTGCGCGCGCCCGGACAGGTCGTTCACCGCCGAGGAGGACTCCTCGGCGCTGGCGGCGTTCTGCTGGGTGACCTTGTCCATGTCGGCGATGGCGCGGGTCACCTGGTCGATGGCGCCGGCCTGCTCGCGGGCGCCGACCGCGATCTCGCCCACGAGCCCGGAGACCTGCCCCACCCCCTGCACGATGGCCGCGAGCTTCTCCGCCACCTGCCGCGAGGTGAGCTCCCCGGCGCCGGCCTGCTTCACCGACTCGCGGATGAGCGCCTCGGTCTTGTTGGCGGCCTCCTTGGAGCGGAGCGCCAGCGAGCGCACCTCCTCGGCGACCACCGCGAAGCCGCGGCCCGCCTCGCCGGCGCGCGCCGCCTCGACGGCCGCGTTGAGCGCGAGGAGGTTCGTCTGGAACGCGATCTCGTTGATGTCCTTGATGATGGCGGAGGTGCCCTCCGCCGCGCGGCGCACGTTCTCCATCACCCGCTGCATCTCGCCGATGGCGCCGGCGCCCTCGCTGGCAGCCCCGCGCGCCCCCTCGGCGAGCTGGCTGGCGCGCGCGGCGGCCTCGGCGGACCGCCGGGCCATCCCCGCCACCGACTCCACCGAGGCGGTGGTCTCCTCGATGCTCGCGGCCTGCTCGCTCGCGCCCGACGCCACCGCCTGGCTGGAGGAGGCGATCTGCGCCGAGGCGGACGAGACCTCGCCGGCCGAGGCGGACACCTCCTGCATCGCGCGCTCCAGCGCGTCGGACATCGCGTTGAGCGAGCCGACCAGCCGGGCGTGGTCGCCCCGGTAGTCGCCGTGGACCCTGGCCCGCAGGTCGCGCGCGGCGAGCTGCTCCAGCGCCTCGGTCGCGGCGCTGACCGGGCCGAGGATGGAGTCGAGGAGCGCGTTGATGCCCTCGACCAGGCGCCGGTTGAACCCGGCCTCGCCCGCGGCGTCGGCGCGCACCGCCAGCTCGCCGCGCGTGGCGGCCGCCAGCAGGCGCTCGATCTCGGCGTTGCGGCGCTCGGTCTGCGCCTTGAGGCGCAGCAGGTCCTGCCGCTGCGCCTCGTACTCCCCGGCGAGCTGCTCCGCGCCCACCGCCGGGAGCTCGCCGGCGGCGTAGGCGCGGAGGAACGCGCTCGCCCCGCGGTAGGCGCGCACGGTCGCGTCCACCGCCCCGTTCATGCCCTCCACGATGCCGCGGAACTCGGCGTCCACCGCCTCGGGGGTGCCGCGCTCGTCGAGGCGCCCCGCCGCGACGGCGCCGGTGACCTTGCGCGCCTCGCCGGTGAGGGTCGCGACGGTGCGGCCGATGCTCCGCGCGAGCAGCGCCGCGAGCGCGATCGAGAGCGCCGCGCCGGCGAGCACCGAGAGCCCGATGACCAGCATGCCGACCGCGGCGGCGCGCTCGCCCGCGTCGCGGCTCGCCTGCACGTCCTTCTGCTCGTTCTGGAGCAGCGCGCCCAGCGCGGCCGAGGCCGCCTCGTCGGCCTTCCGCAGCTCGGCGAAGGCCTGCCACACGGCGCGGTCGGTCGCGATCTCCTCCGGGCTGTCCTGCCCGCGGTCGAGGATGGCGCGATCGTGCTCGTCGATGCGGGCGAGCAGGGCGCGCGCGCTCACGCGCCAGCCGTCCCACGGGGCCGCGGCGCGGTGCCATTCGGCCTCGAGGTCCGCGTCGCGCGGCAGCTCCCCGAAGGTCTTCCAGGCCTCGTCGAGCCGCTGGTGCGACGCCTCGAGCTCGGCCCGCGCCGCCTTGCGGAGCTCGGGATCGGCGCGCGGCAGGAGGAGCCGCCCGAGGGCGCGGTCCGCCGTCATGTGGGCGGCGTCGACCGCGCCGAGCGCCTGCGCGCCCGCGAAGCTCACGCCGGCCACCTCGGCCAGGTGCGCCGCGATGCTGCGCGCGGACAGGTACGAGGCGAGCCCGATCCCGAGCGTGATCGCGATCGCGATCGCGAAGGACGCCGCGATCTTCGGCCCAAGCCTCCACGTCGCCAACCATCCCCTGATCACGCGGTCCTCCTCGGGCCCGAGCCGGCCCGCTCGTCGCGCTCCCGTCGCGCGACGGGGAGCCCCCTGCGCAAAGGCCGTGCCGCTCGGCCCGCCTTGCGGGTAGCGCCTTTGACACGCGGGGACGGCGGGTTCGCGCCGACCCGAGGTGTCCCAATCACCTGATCGGGTGACCCTTGTCCCCGGTAGCCCGTCGGGGGTATGCCCTCGCGCCGGCGGCGTCTCCGTACGGCTCGCGCCGCCGTCCACCCTGAAGGAGAAGGTCATGAAGACGAGACGGATCGCGGCCGTGCTGGCCGCGCTGTGCGCACCCGCCGCTTTCGCGGCCGGCGCGGCGCCGACCGACGCCTACCTCGACGAGACGCGGGGCCAGTGGGAGGCGCTGGCCCAGCGCATCTGGGAGGCGCCGGAGGTCGGGCTGCAGGAGGTGCGGTCGTCCGCGATGCTGGCGGCGGCGCTGGAGCAGGAGGGATTCAAGGTGACCCGCGGCGTGCCGGGGCTGCCGACCGCGTTCGTCGCCACCGCCGGCTCGGGCGAGCCGGTCGTCACGCTGCTCGCCGAGTACGACGCGCTCCCCGCGCTGTCGCAGGTGGCGGGCAGCACGAAGAAGCAGCCGATCGCGGCCGGAGCGCCCGGCCACGCCTGCGGGCACAACCTGCTCGGCACCGCCGCGGTCGCCGGGGCGGCGGCGGCCAACCGCGCCCGCCTGGCGCAGCACCTCCCCGGCACGATCCAGGTGCTCGGGACGCCGGCCGAGGAGCAGTTCATCGGGAAGGCGTTCATGGCGCGCGACGGCCTGTTCGCGAAGAGCGCGGCGGTGCTGACCTGGCACCCCGACGACCAGAACCGGGTGGTCAACCGGACGCGGCTGGCGGTGAGCGCGGCGGACGTGGAGTTCTTCGGGAAGTCGGCGCACGCCTCGGCCAGTCCCTGGCTCGGCCGCAGCTCGCTCGACGCGCTGGCGCTGTTCGACCACGCCATGGCGCTCATGCGCGAGCACGTGAAGCCGACCGCCCGCATCCACCGCGTCGTCAAGGACGGCGGCGCCCAAGCCAACATCATCCCCGACTACACCCGCGGGCAGTACTGGCTGCGCGACGCGACGGGCGAGAGCGTCGAGGAGCTCATGGGGCGGCTGCGCCAGGCCGCGGACGGCGCCGCGCTCGCCACCGGGACGCGCGCCAAGGTCACCGTCCTCTTCTCGGCCCGCGACGTGGTCCCGAACGACGCGCTGGGCAAGCTCCTGCACCGCGAGCTGGAGCGCGTGGGGGCCCCGGCCTTCGACGCCGCGGACGTCGGCTGGGCCCAGGCGCTGCAGCGCGAGGTCGGCGTCGAACCGCAGGGGCTCTCGACCGGCGTCGTGCCCTACGCCCCGCGCGTCGGCGGGACCGCCTCCTCCGACATCGGCGAGGTGAGCGCGGTCGCGCCGCTGGCCGAGCTCGGCGTGGCGGTGCGCCCCATCGGCACCGCGGCGCACCACTGGGCGCAGACCTCCGCCGCCGCCCACCCGGTCGGCCGGCGCGGCATGCTGGTCGCGGCCAAGGTCCTCGGCGCCTCCGCGGTCGACCTGCTCCGCGATCCCGCCCTGTGCCAGGCGGTCGCGGAGGACTTCCACCGGGCGACCGGCGGCAAGCCGTACCGCTCGCCGCTGGCGCCGGACGCGACGCCGCGGGCCTTCTAGGCGGTCAGAGCGCCTGCCTGGCCCAGGCCAGGCAGGCGCCCGCGATCACCAGCGCGGCGGCCAGCGCCCACCCCAGGCGCGCCAGCCCGCGCGAGCTCGGGGCGGCCGGCGCGTCCGCGACCGAGGCCCGCGACAGCACCGTGGAGCGCACCGCCACGCTGCGCGCCTCCTCGGTGAGGCCCCGGTCGCTGAGCAGCGCCGCCAGCACCTCCTCGGCCGGCGCGCCGCCGAGCAGCCGCTCGGCGCAGGCCTCGAGCTCCCGGGCCAGCGCCCCGGCCGACGGCCAGCGGCGCGAGGGGCGCTTCTCCAGGCAGCGCTCGATGGCGCGGGCCAGCCGCCGCGGCACCTCGGGCGCGGCGTCGCGCACCGGGCGCAGGCGCTTCTTGCGCACCGCCGCGAAGAGCTCGGCGAACGTGTCGCCCTGGAACGGCCGGCGCCCGGCGGCGAGCTCGTAGAGCATCACCCCGGTCGACCAGATGTCGCTGTGCTCGGTGGCCTGCTCGCCCTCGAGCATCTCGGGCGACACGTAGGCCGGCGTCCCCACCACCGCGCCGGTGCGGGTGATCTCCGAGGCGAGCGGATCCTTGGCGATGCCGAGGTCCATGAGCTTCACCTCGCCCGCCCGCGACAGCATCACGTTCGAGGGCTTCACGTCGCGGTGGACGAGCGCGTGCTCGTGCACGCACTCGAGCGCGTCCGCCATCCGCGCCCCGATGGCCGCCACGCACGCGACCGGCAGCGCCCCCCCCGCGGAGAGCAGCTTCTGCAGATCGGCCCCGTCCACGAACTCGGTGACGAGGAAGAGCCCCTCGTCCTTCTCCACCAGGTCGTGCACCGCGAGCAGCGCCGGGTGGCGCATCTGGGCGTACGCCCGCCCCTCCCGCCGGAACCGCTCGACCAGGTCCTTCGACGGCGTGTGCCCCGGCTGGAACGCCTTCACCGCCACGCGCCGGTCGAGGCCCTCCTGGTAGGCCTCGTACACGACGCTCATGCCGCCCCGCCCGATCTCGCGCAGGATGCGGCTCGACCCCACCTTTCGGACCGCCATCGGCAGCAGCTTCCGCTGGGGTGCGCGCGGGCGCAAGGAGCGCGGGTGCGACCTCCGCGCCCATTCGGCACCGCTGGGCGTCAACGGCGCACGTCGACCGCGATCCGGCCGCGCACCTGGCCGGCGAGGAGCCCGGGCGCGGCGGCGAGCGCGTCCGCCAGCCCGATCTCGGTCGTGAGCGCGGCGAGCTTGGCCGGGTCGAGGTCGGCCGCGAGCCGCGCCCACGCCTGGCGCCGCAGGGGGGGCGGCGCGCGCACGCTGTCGATGCCGTACAGCGCGACGCCGCGCAGGATGAAGGGCGCCACTGTGGCCGGGAAGTCCATCCCGCCGGCCAGGCCGCAGGCGGCGACCGCGCCGTGGGCGCGGGTCTGGGCGCAGGCGTTGGCGAGCGTGTGGCTGCCGACCGCGTCGATGGCGCCCGCCCAGCGCTCGGCTCCGAGCGGCTTGCCCGGCGCCGCCAGCTCGGCGCGGTCGATCACGCGCGCGGCGCCGAGGCCGCGCAGGTAGTCGGCCTCGGCCGGCCGGCCGGTCGAGGCGACCACCGCGAATCCGCGCCGCGCCAGCAAGGCGATGGCGACGCTCCCCACCCCGCCGGCGGCCCCGGTGACGAGCACCTCGCCCTGGTCCGGCGTGACCCCGTGCCGCTCCAGCGCCAGCACCGAGAGCATGGCGGTGAACCCGGCGGTGCCGATGGCGGCCGCCTCGCGGGTCCCGAACGGCGGCGGCACCTTCACCAGCGGCTCGGCCTCCACCCGCGCCCGCTCGGCCAGCCCGCCGAAGCGCGTCTCGCCGAGGCCCCAGCCATTCAGCACCACGGCGTCGCCCGGCGCGAACCCCGGCGCGCGGCTCGCCTCCACCGTGCCGGCCACGTCGATGCCGGGCACCATGGGGAACTTCCTCACCACCGGTGAACGACCGGTGATGGCGAGCGCGTCCTTGTAGTTGAGCGTCGACCACTCCACGCGCACGGTCACGTCGCCGTCGGGGAGCTGCGCGTCGTCCAGCTCCGTGAGCCGCGCGGCGCTGCCGGACGCCGTCTTCTCGACCAGGATGGCCCTGAACATGTGTCCTCCGTGCGAGCGGCCGGGCGCCGGCCGGCGCTCCCCTCCTTACTGCACGCAACTGCCAGCGCAAGCGCGGTTTTTCGGGCCGGTCCGGCGGCGGTCCCCGGGGACCTCGGGTGAACTCCCGAGGCCCGCCTCGGGACTCCGCGCGCCCGCGGCTCGGCCATCGCCGCCGCCGCGGACCGGACACTCTCCTCGCACCCTGGGTGATCGGACCGATTTCGCGGCGGGTGCGGACGCGCGACACTGTCATCGTCGAGCTGAACCCAGGGCGCACGGGGCGCCGGGACGAGGAGGACGGGTCATGACGAGGATCGAGGCGGGCGCGACGGCGAGCAAGGGCTACTACTTCAGCGCGAAGCGCTGGTCGCTCCACCCGGTCGCGGTGGACGGCGAGACGCTCCCCGGCGAGCCCGGCGAGCGGTACCTGCGGATCCCGCTGCTGCTCGCGCTCGTCGTGGCCCCGGCCATGGGCGCCGCCTTCCTGATGTTCCTGCCCTTCGTCGGCTTCTACCTGGCGGCCTCGGCCGCGCTGCGGCCGGTCACCGCCGGCTTCCGCGCCTCCGCCGAGGGCGTCGCCGCCACGATGGCGCCGGGGTGGGTCCCCGGCGAGGCGCACCTCACCGGCGCGCGCGCCGAGCGGGCCGAGGGCGGCGCCCGGCGCCCCTCCGCCGAGGACCGGCTGGCGGAGGTGGAGCGCGAGATCGCGCGGCGGCGGGCGGCGCGGGCGTAGCGCGCGGTCGCGGGCAGCTTTGCGGGGGACCAGGAGGTGCCGGCCAGGACGCCGGCGCCTCCTGGATTTTTTCTAGGGGGCGCGCTCCACGCGCGCCTTCTCTCCGCAGCCGCACCGGAGCACCATCCCGACGAACAGCGCGCGCCGGGTCGCGTCGCACAGGCTCGCGCCGCAGCCGGGGCACCGCACGTCCGCGTCGGCGGCCGGGGCCGGCGCGGGGGCCTCCGGCGCGATATCGCCGAGCCGGACCGCGCGCTCGAGCGCGACCCGGCCCAGCAGCTGGACGTCTTTCGGCCCCACGGCACCCTCCGTCACGACCCCGCGCCGCGAGCGTAGGCTGGTCCGGGTCCGCGCGGCAGCCCCGCGGGCGTGGGGCAAGAAGTCGCGCGGTGTGCGGGCATGTCAGCACCACCACGCGCCGGAGCCGTCTGCTACGCTCCGGGCTCCAACGCGCGCTCCTCGCGCCAGAGAGAGGCTCCTCCATGGCCGCATTCGCCGCCGCCCTGCCGCTCCTCGTCCTGCTCGTCGGCCTCCCCATCCTGATGAAGCCCGCGGTCAAGGTGGCCCCGATCGCCTGGGTCGTCACCGTGCTCGTCGCGATCGCGGTCTTCCAGCTTCCGCTGGGGGTGACGCTGCTCGCGGCGCTGCAGGGCGCGCTCTTCGGGATCTTCCCGATCATGTACATCCCGTTCGGCGCCCTGGTCGTCTACAACACGCTCAAGGCGACCGGCTGGATGGACAAGATGCAGGGCGCCATGGCGAACCTCACCGTCGACCGGCGGGCGCAGGCGCTCCTCATCGGCTTCGGGTTCGGCGCCTTCCTGGAGGGCATCTGCGGCTTCGGCGCGCCGGTCGCGATCCCGGCCAGCATCCTGGTCGGCCTCGGCTACGACCCGATGATGGCGGCGCTGGTGTGCCTCGTCGCCAACACCGGGCCGGTGCCGTTCGGCTCGCTCGCCATCCCGACCGTCACGCTGGCGGGCACCACCCAGCTCGACCTCATGAAGCTCTCGGCCATGTCGGGCCGCCTCATGGCCCCGATGTCGTTCCTCATGGCCTTCCTCACCGTCTTCGCCATGTCGCGCGGGCGCGGCCTCAAGGGCGCGCTGCCGGCCGTCCTGGTCACCGGCCTGAGCTTCGCCGCCACCCAGCTCGTGGTCTCGAACTGGGTCGGCGCCGAGCTCACCGACGTCATCGCCTCGCTCGTCTGCCTCACCGCCACCGCGCTCTACCTCTCCCGCGCCATGAAGAAGGACCCCTGGCTCTTCCCGGGCGAGAGCGCGGCCACGTCCCGCCCGCGCGAGTTCCACCCCCGCGAGCTGTTCCTCTCCTGGCTGCCGTACCTGCTCCTGGCGGTGCTCGTCATCCTGGTGAACCTCGACGCCACCAAGCGCTACTTCAACGGCAGCGCCAAGGGCTTCGAGTGGATGCTGGTGCAGGCGCAGCTCTACAACCCGGGCAAGCTCTACAAGTTCGCCTGGCTGCAGACGCCCGGCACCATCATGCTCATCGCGGGCCTGCTCGCGTTCCCCTTCCTCGGCATCCCGATGCGCCGCTACGGCGAGCAGTTCGGGAAGACCTTCAAGCAGATGATCCCGTCCTTCATCGCCGTCGCCTCGATCCTCTCCATCTCCGAGGTGATGAACCTGGCGCTGCCCATCGTGGACCCCAAGACCAAGCTCGCCGTGTGGGGCACGCTCGGGGTGAAGCAGATCTCGATGGTGAACACGATGGCGAACAGCATCGTCAGCGTGGTCTCGGCGCACGTCTACCCGGTGCTCTCGCCGGTGTTCGGCACCATCGGCGTCTTCCTCACCGGGTCCAACACCTCCTCCAACGCGCTCTTCGGGAACCTGCAGAAGCTCACGGCGCACGGGCTCGGCCTCTCGGACGTCCTCATGGCCTCGGGCGGCAACGCCGGCAGCCCGGCCGGTAAGATGATCTCGCCGCAGAGCATCGTCATCGCCGCCACCGCGGTGGGCCTCCTCAACCAGGAGGGCCGGATCATGCGGCAGACCATCAAGTACACCGTGGTCTACCTGGTGGTGGTCGCCGCGATGGTGTGGCTCTGCGCCTTCGCGGCGCCGCAGCTCGTGCCGTAGCGCGCGCCGGCGCGCCTGGAGGCGGACCATGCGGATCGTCATCGCGCCCGACTCGTTCAAGGGCAGCCTCTCCGCCCTGGCGGTGGCGGAGGCGATGGAGCGCGGCGCCCGCGCCGTCTGGGCGGACGCCGAGGTGCGCAAGGTCCCCATCGCCGACGGGGGCGAGGGGACCGTGGCGGCGCTGGTGACCGCCACCCAGGGCCGGCTCGAGGAGCGGACCGTCCGCGGTCCGCTCGGGGAGCCGGTGCGGGCGCGCTGGGGCGTCCTCGGCGACGGCGCGACGGCGGTCATCGAGATGGCCGCCGCCTCCGGCCTGCCGCTCGTGCCGAAGGAGCGGCGCGACCCGCGCGTCACCACCACCTACGGGACGGGCGAGCTCGTGCGCGCGGCCCTCGACGCGGGGCTCTCCAAGCTGGTCGTCGGCATCGGCGGCAGCGCCACCAACGACGGCGGGGCGGGCCTCGCGCGCGCGCTCGGCGCGCGCTTCCTCGACGATGCGGGCGCCGAGCTGCCCGAGGGCGGTGCCGCCCTGGCGCGGCTCGCGCGGGTGGACCTCTCCGGCCTGGACCCGCGCCTCGCCTCGGCCCAGGTGCTTGTCGCCTGCGACGTGGACAACCCGCTCACCGGCCCCCGCGGCGCCTCCGCCGTCTACGGGCCGCAGAAGGGCGCGACCCCGGAGATGGTGCAGGAGCTCGACGCGGCGCTCGGCCACTACGCCCGGGTGGCCCAGGCGGCCACCGGCCGCGACGTGGCCCGCCTCCCCGGCGCCGGCGCGGCGGGCGGGCTCGGCGCGGGGCTGCTCTTCTTCACCCCGGCCCGGCTGCGGCCCGGGGTCGAGATCGTCCTCGAGACCACCGGCTTCGCCGCGCTCGTCCAGGGCGCGGACCTGGTGCTGACCGGCGAGGGGCGCACCGACTTCCAGACCGCCATGGGGAAGGCGCCGGTCGGGGTCGCCCAGGCCGCCAAGCGCCACGGCGTCCCGGTGGTGTGCCTGGCCGGCGGGCTCGGCGACGGGGCCGACGACGTGCTGGCGCAGGGGATCGACGGGCTCGCCGCCGCGGTCGCCCAGGCGATGCCGCTCGACGAGGCGATGGCGCGCGGCGCCGAGCTGGTGGAGGCCGCCGCGGCGCGCGTCTGCCGGCTGGTGGAGCTCGGCCGGCGCATGCGCCGGTGAGGCGCCCCTCCGCGCGGATCCCGGGAAGGCGGCTCAGGCCGCCGGCGGCGACGAGAAGACCGACGAGGGGCAGGCGACGCCCGTCCCGCCCAGCCCGCAGTAGCCGTCCGGGTTCTTCGCCAGGTACTGCTGGTGGTACCCCTCGGCGTAGTAGAGCTCGGGCGCGTCGCGGATCTCGGTCGTGATGGCGCCGTGCCCCGCCTCGGCCAGCCGGGCCTGGTACGCCTCGCGCGACGCCTCCGCGGCCCGGCGCTGCGCCTCGCCGAAGGCGTACACCGCGGAGCGGTACTGCGTCCCCACGTCGTTCCCCTGCCGCATGCCCTGGGTCGGATCGTGCGACTCCCAGAAGATGCGCAGGAGCTCGCCGTAGCCGACCTGGCGCGGGTCGTAGACGACCAGCACCACCTCGGCGTGGCCCGTCCGGCCCGTGCAGACCTCCTCGTACGTCGGGTGGGGCGTGGACCCGCCGGCGTAGCCGACGGCGGTCGTGTAGACGCCCGGACGCGTCCAGAACTTCCGCTCGGCGCCCCAGAAGCACCCCATCCCGAAGACGGCGCGCTCGAGCCCCGGGGGAAAGGGCGGCGCGAGCGGGTGCCCCAGCACCGCGTGGCGCTCCGGGACGGGCATCGCCTCGGTGCGCCCAGGGAGCGCCTCCTCCGGCCGCGGGAGAGCGAGCAGCTTCGATCGTCCGAGCATGCCGGATCGCTAAAAAACAAAGAGCGACCGGGCAACTCCCGTTGCCCTGGCCGCTCTCAAGACCCGGTCGCCAGGACCGAGCCTGAAAACAGACTACGCACGTCCCGGCCGTCGCGCCAGTTCTCGACTCGCCGACCGGGCGGGGCCGCCCCCCGGCGGGCGGCCGGTCACTCCAGGTCGACCTGGCGCCAGGCGCCGCTGCGGTCGAGGGCGGTGCCCCAGACCTTGTGCGAGGCCTGGTGGTCCGCGCGGGAGAAGGTCAGCGGGGCGCCGATGCCGATGTCGAGGTTCTGGAAGCCCTCGAGCGCCGCCACGAGCTTCTCGGGATCCGCGTCCCGGCCCGCCGCCTCGAGCGCCTTCACCACCAGGGTGCCGACGATCCAGCCCTCCAGCGAGAGCGCCCCCGGCGTCTCGCCCAGCGCGTACTTCTCGAGCAGCGCGCGGTAGCGCATCACGGCCGAGGAGCGCGAGGTGGGGAGCGGCACCACCTGCGTCACGACGACGTTGTCGGCGAGGCCCACGCGCGAGCCGACCAGCTCCTCACCCAGCTGCGCCACGTCGACCGACGAGGTGTCGGTGAAGACGGTCCCGGGCGCGAACGCGATGACCTTCTCCACCAGGCGCGCCGCCGGCCGGTGCGCGGCGACCATCACCACGCCCTTGAGGTGCGCGCCCATGGCGCGGAGCCGCTCCACGGCCCCGTCGACCTCGGCGGTGTTGCGCCGGTAGCTCACGCGCACCGTCTGCGCGGGGTCGCGCCCGTAGCTCTTGAGCTGCTGCGCCGCCCCGGTCCACCCGGCCTGGCCCGACTCGTCGTCCTGGGCGAAGACCGCGATGTCGCCCGGGTCGAGCCGCCGCACCTCGACGAGGTAGCGCACCGCCGCGGCCGCCTCCTCGCTGAGGCTCGGCCGGTAGACGAACACGTCGTGCTGGGGCGGGTCGCTGCGCAGCGCGGGGGCGCCGCCCAGCGCGCCGATGAACGGGACCTTGCGCTCGAGCGCCACCGGCACGGCGGCGCCCGCGGTGGCGGTGCCCGCGTTGCCCACCACCGCGAAGACCTTGCGCTGCTCGGTGAGCTCCCGCATGGCCTCGGCGGCCCGCGCGGGGTCGTTGCCGTCGTCCACCGCGACGAGCGCCAGCCGGCGGCCGTGCACGCCGCCCGCCTCGTTGGCGGCGGCGAACGCGAGCTCGACGCCGGCCTTCATGCCGCGGCCGAGATCCTTGTCGGGCCCGGAGAGCGGCGAGACCATCCCGAAGGTCAGGGTGGGGACCTCCGCGGCCGCCTGGGCAGCCCCCGCGGCGGGGGCGGGGCGCGCCTCGACCGTGGCGCTCCCGCGGCCGCGCAGGAGGAAGAAGCCGGCGCCCGCGGCGCCGACCACCACCGCGGCGATGGCCACCATCGCCCCGGCGCGGAGCCCGCCGCCGCCGGAGGCGGGCCGGCCCGGCGCCGGCGTGGCGCCAGCCGCCGTGGGGCGCGCCGGCGAGGCGGGCGTGGCGGACGGCGGAGCGGAGGGCCTGGTGGGCGTCAGCCGCGGGACCGAGCCGGCGCCGGACGCCGCCTGCAGCGGGATGGCCGGGGGCGTGCGCGGAGTCGCGCCCGGGAGCGGCAGCGCCCCGGACGCGCCGGGGGTGGCCCCGGAGGCCTGCCCCGCGCCGCGGCCGCTGCGCGCGGCCGCACCGCCGCGCCGGCGCTCCTCGTCCATGCGCACCACCTCCTCCATGAGGAGCTGGCGCCAGGGCATGGAGAGCGTGCGCTCCGCGGCGCGGACGTCCTGCTCCACGATGAACGAGCCGCGGTCGAGCCGCAGCGCCTGGCGCACGGCGTCGCGCCCGTGCGCGTCGCCGAGCCACGCGTCCACCACGTCGCCGTTCTCGACGTAGAAGACGCCGTCCTCCCCCTTGCCGTCGGGGAGGTTGATCGTCACCGCGACGGTCTGACCGCTGCCCGCGTACAGCTGGATCAGGTCGGCGAAGGGGGTGTCGTTGAAGTCACCGATCAGGGCCATGCGCTCCTCTTGCTGGCGCTCGCGCGCCGGGGCTCACTCTCCGTGCAGCCGGCGTTCCGTCGCCCCCCGCGCCGGAAATCCGCCAGCCGCCACGATACACGACACCCGAGCAAGTGAAGCAATCCGGCCGCAGGTCTCTTTTTACCCTGGGTAACTACATGTCGGCCGCTGTAGGGGGAGGCGGGGGACGGTGCGCCGTCCCCGCCTCCCGCCGGGGCGCTACACGTCCGGCGCGTCGAGCGCGGCGGCCGGCAGGCCGTTGCCCTCCCCGTTCCCCTCGAGCTCCTTCGAGCGCGGCAGCACGAGGTTGAGGAGGATGCCCACGTAGGTGGCGAGCGGCATCTCGGAGAACTCCACGCCGCCGAGCTGGACGTGCGCCCCGCCGATCCCGATGACGAGGATGACGGAGGCGATGATGAGGTTGCGCTTCTGCGAGAAGTCGATGCCGGCCTCGACCAGCATGCGCACGCCCTGCGAGCCGATGATCCCGAAGAGCAGGATGCAGATGCCGCCCATGACCGGCACCGGGATGGTGTGGATGAGCATCCCGATCTTCGGGATGAAGGACATCACGATGGCGAGCACCGCCGCGCCGCCGATGACCCACACGCTGAAGACGCGGGTGATGGCCATCACGCCGATGTTCTCGCCGTAGGTGGTGTTCGGGGGGCCGCCGATCATTCCGGCCACCGCGGTCGCCACGCCGTCGCCGGCCAGGGAGCGGTGCAGGCCCGGCTCCTTGAAGAAGTCGCGGTTGCAGACCCGGTTCGTCACGATGAGGTGGCCGATGTGCTCGGTGATGACCACGAGCGAGATGGGGCCGAGCGCCAGCACCGCGCCCCAGGTCAGCCGCGGGAGGACGAACTGCGGCACCGCGAAGGCCTGCGCCCCCGCCACCGGCGAGAAGTCCACCTTGCCCATGGCGAGCGCCACCGCGTACCCGCCGGCGATGCCGATGAGGATGGGGATGACGCCCAGGAAGCCGCGCAGGAAGGTGGCCGCGCAGATGGCGATGGCGAGCGCGATGAGCGCCACCGCGAACGAGCTCGCGCTGTAGCCGCCCACGGCCGCGCCGGTCGCCATGTCCACCGCGACGCGCGCCAGGCCGAGGCCGATCACCACCACCACCGAGCCGATCACCACCGGCGGGAGGAGGAGGTCGATCCAGCGGGTGCCGAAGCGGGCGATGACCGCCGCCACCGCGATGTAGATGAGCCCCACCACCACGCAGCCGCCCATCGCGACGGCGATGTGCGACGCGTCGGCGAGCTGGCCCGGCTTCACGCCCAGCAGCACCGTCAGCGCGCCGATGAACGCGAAGGAGGAGCCGAGGTAGGCCGGGATCTTCCCCTTGGTGATGAAGATGTAGAGCAGCGTGCCGACGCCGCTCGAGAAGAGCGTCACCGACGTGTCGAGCCCGACCAGATACGGGACGAGCACGGTCGCCCCGAACATGGCGAACAGGTGCTGCAGGCTGAGCGGGATGCTCTGCAGGAGCGGCAAGCGCTCCCCGACGTCGACGGTCCTCGGCTGGCTCATGAAGGTCCCTCTCCCTGCCCGCGCGCGCGCGGGCGACCGACCGGGCGGCGAGCCCGGCGCGGGCTCACCCTGTAGCGGACCTGTCTGACAGCGCCGGACAGGGTCGCGGCCCGCTCTCCTTCTCGACCCGGGGTCCGCGACACCCCGCCGCGCCGCGGCGTGTCCCGCGCGCCGGGGGCCGCGCCGGCGCACCGGCCCGGGGCGCACGCTTCCTGCACGGGGATCGGGGGTGGACCGCGACCTTCAGGAGCCGCACTCGCCGGGCGGGATGTCCACCGCCCCGGGAGCCCGCGCGTGAACGAGGACCTCCGCCGCGTCGCCCGGCGCTTCGTCGACTTCGTGCACACCGCGACCCGGCTGCCGATGATGGTGTGCGACGAGACCGGGACCATCGTCGAGAGCGTGGATCGCCGCCGCATCGGGACGTCCCACGCCTTCGCGAAGCGGATCCTGGCGGGCGAGGCGGACGAGCTGTTCGTCACCGCCGAGGACGTCGCGCAGGACCCCCGGATGAAGGAGGGGTGCAACTGCGTCATCGTGCTCGACGGCCAGCGGGTGGGGACGTTCGGGCTGGCCGGCTCGCTCGAGATCGCGCGGCCGCTGGCGCGGATCGCGGCGGCGGTGGTGGTGTCGTGGGCGCAGGAGGAGCGGCAGCGCTCGGCGCTGAAGGGCGCCGCGGCGGAGGTCTTCACCGGGGTCGCGGCGGTGTCCGGCAAGGCGGCGGAGGCCTCGGCCGAGTCGGAGCAGGTGGTGGGGGTGATGGTGGCGGCGTCGAAGGACGCGGCCGCCCAGGTGGAGCGGACCGACCTCGTCGTCCGGACCGTGCAGGAGATCGCGCAGAAGAGCCGCATCCTCTCCATCAACGGCTCGGTGGAGGCCGCCCGCGCCGGCGAGCAGGGGCGCGGCTTCGCGGTGGTGGCGCGCGAGATGCTCGCGCTCGCCGAGGGCGCCCGCACCGCCGCCAACGAGATCCAGGTCACCCTCTCCGACGCGCACCAGTCGATGGGCCGGCTGGGCGGCGCCATCGACCGCAGCGCGGCCCTCGCGCGCGGGCAGACGGCCGCGCTGGCGGAGGTCCGCCAGGTGGTGGAGGGCCTCCAGCGCGCGGTGGCGGAGCTGGCGAAGGAGTAGCCGGGGCTACCCGCGCGACGCCAGCAGCGCGTTGACCTTCTCCATCACCGCGAAGGCGTCGGCGACGTAGACCACGTCGGCCTTGCCCCGCGCCCAGCCGCAGTTCGGGTCGAGGTTCACGGCGCGCCGCTCGTTGATGAAGCGCCAGCCGACCACGTGCGGCTCCTCGCCGTGGCAGCAGGTGGCGAGCCCCTTGGCGTGGCGCGGCGTGGAGCCGGTCTGGCCCACCTGGTTGAGGTGCGTCATGAACCCCATGACGCCGTGCCCCTCGGTGGCGAGGTCGGTCATCGACTTGGACGAGCCCAGCGACGCCTTCGCCTTCCCGAGGAAGCCGAGGATGAGCTGCTCGGCCTGGTCGAGGTGCGGCTTGCCGTCGGCCTGCTTCTTCGTCCAGCCGGCGCCGGCCACGAAGAGCAGCTTCGCGTCGGGCCGGATGGTCTGCGCCTGCGCCTCCGGCGCCCGGAACCCGGTGACCCGGGTGCGGCGCTGCGCGTCGGCGAGCGCGAGCGGCACCGCCTCGAGGGCCGGCGCGGCGCCCTCGGCCCGGAAGGCGGGCTGGGTGCCGGCGTCGACGGTGACGAACCAGGGGCGGGCGGCGCGGCGCAGCGTCGCCTCCATCCGCTGCCGGTAGAACCAGCGCGTGACGGTGGGCGCCCCGTCCTGCGCGGCGACGCCGGTGGCGTGGGTGTCGATCTTGCCGCCGAGCCGGTGCGAGACGCCCGCCAGCACCCGCGCCAGGCGGGAGGTGGAGGGCGCCACCACGACGGTGGCCCCGGCGGCGCGCGCCAGCGCCTCGGCGGCGGCGGCGTCGCTGGCGTAGCGCGCGGCGGCGAGCTCGGGGCTCGTCACCGCCAGGGCGCGCTGCGCCCCGGCGCCGGCGAGCTGCGCGGCGGCGCCGGCGGTCTCGGCGCCGAAGACGCCCAGGACGAGCTGGCCCTTCGTGCCCTGCGCCAGCGCCCGCGCGGCGGTCAAGGCCTCGAGGGCGGCGCGCGGGAGCGCGCCGTCCGGCTCGGTGTGGCTGAGGAAGAGGATGGTCTCCATGGTCGGCTCCGGTCCTAGTCCTTCGAGATCCACTCGACCAGCTCGGCCGCGATCGCGTCCGGGGTCAGGTCCTTCACCACGCGCGTCTCGCGCTGCTGCTTCGGCAGCTGCACGGCCAGGTACTGGGCGTCGGCCGCCCCGACCTTGGCCGGCTTCGCCTTCTGCAGCGCCGGCATGATGCCCTTCATGTTGGCCATGCCCACCTGCGGGTTGTTGCGCGGCTCGGGCAGGTTGCCGGTGGCCCAGCCGAGCAGCGCCGGCGGGCCGGCCACCACCGACACCTGGTGCTTGCCGCCCTCGACGCGCTCCAGGATCTCGAGCGAGCCGTCCGGCTGCGGGGTGAGCTGGTCGACGCCCTGGAACTGGTCCTGCAGGCCGAGCCGCTCGCCGACGAGCTGGAGCGTGACGCCGGCGCCGCGCGAGCCCGACTCCCAGCCGCCGAAGAGCAGCAGGCGGGCGCGGTCGAGCCCCGGGATCGCCTGCACCGCCTCCGCCAGCGCGGCCGCGGTCTCGTGCGCGTCCACGAACCCGCCCGCGGGGCCGTCCACCGCCACCAGCTCGAAGGGCACCTTCTGCCCCACCGCCATCATCACCTGCTGCAGCTTCGCCTTGGGGCCGAGCGCGACCAGCCACACCTTGGAGCCGGGCGCCTTCTGCGCCAGGGCGGCCGCCTCGAAGAGCGCCTGCGCCGCCCACGGGTCGAGCACGGCCGGCAGCATCATCTCGTTCTTCAGCGACGGGCCGGTCGGGCCCGTGATCGGCTCGAGGGTCTGCAGCGGGTCGGGGACGATGCTTCCGCAGACGACGACGTGGTAACCGCTCATGTAGCCTCCTGGTGAACTCTAGTTCTCGGCCGAGTGCAGCCCGCCCGCGCCGGCGCGGAAGGCGAGGTTGGTCGTCTCGCCCTCCAGCACCTGGGTGCAGTTCCAAAGGCAGGCGCCGCAGTGCACGCACTTCTCCCGGTCGAACGCGGGCGGCTGCCCCGGCTCGCCCGGCGCGATGGCCTGCGCCGAGCAGATCTCGATGCAGGTGCGGCTCCCGCAGCGCGCGCAGACGGCCGGCTGCCGGAAGACGACGTGGTCGGCGTAGCCGGCGGGCGCCTGCACCTTGCCGCCCATGAGGAGCGCGTCCTGGTGCGAGACGAGCAGCTGGCCGTCGTAGACGATGTCCGGCCAGCCCGCCGCCTTCATGAGCGCGGCGTGGAGCGAGGTGTTCTTCGCCTTGCACTCGGCCCGCAGCCGGTCGATCTCGGTGCCGGGGATCTTGCCCGCGTACCACTCCTCGAGGCTCTCGAAGCGTTCGTGCGAGGGGACCGGCTCCGAGCCGAGGTTCACCAGCCCCTTCGTCATCCCGGAGAGCGCCATCCCGAGGAGGCCGGTCACGAAGCCGCGCCCGAACCCGTCGCGCGCCTTCTCCGCCACCCTCCCCTCCTCCTCCAGCCAGCTCGCGCGGCGCCGCGCCACGTAGGCGGCGTCGAGGTTCTCCTTCGTGAAGGGCTTGCCGGCGCGCAGGAGCTCCAGCACGCCCTCCGCCAGCAGGGTCCCGCTCGTCCACGCCTCGTCCACGCCGGAGCCGGTGAGGACGTTGGTCGTGCCGGAGCCCTCGCCGATGCGGGCGAACCCGTCGCCGACGAGCTGCGGCTCGCCGCGCCGCCCCGACTCCTGCAGCGACTTGGCGCCCCAGGAGCGCAGCTTCCCGCCCTGGAGGTGCTTCCAGAGGTACGGGTGCTGCAGGAAGTGCTGCAGGTAGAGGTAGGAGGTGCGGACCGGGCTCCCCATCCACGAGGGGACGAAGATGCCGACCGAGGCCACGCGGCCGGGGTGCACGTACAGGAAGCCGAAGATCTCCGGCTCGGGGTAGCCGATGGTGTGGAGGACCGTGCCCTCCGGGAGCGCGCAGCCCTCGGGCAGGTCCACCACCACCTTCATGCCCACCGCCCACTCCCGCTGGTGGTGCCCCTCGGGCAGGCCGAACCGCTCGTCGAGCGCGCGGCCGACCGCGCCCACCGGGCCGTCCGCCACCACGGTGAGGCGCGCCCGCACGTCGAGGCCCGCCACGTACCCTGCGTCGGGGCGGCCGTCCTTCTGCACGCCCTGGTCGAGCAGGCGCACACCGGTCACCTTGCCGCCCTCCACCAGCGGCCCGTCCACCGGCGTCGCCGGCCAGAGCTGCACCTGGCCGCCCGCCATGAGCTGCTCGCCCACCCACTGGTTGAGCTGCCCGAGCGAGAGGACGAGGCCGCCGCGCTTGTGCAGGAACTCCGGGGTGTAGGGCAGCTCGAGGGCGTGGTCGCGCAGCGGCAGCACCAGCCGGAGCGCCTGCAAGGTGGCGTCCGCGGCCTGGAGCGTGGCCGAGCGGCGGCTCGCGCCGTGGGGGTCGAGGAGGTAGACGACCTTCTCCTCCTTCACCGCGGTCGCCATGGGGATCTGCGCCGGGTCGAGGTCCGGGAAGCTCTGGCGGAGCCCGCGGGCGCGGGTGACCACGCCCGACACGCCGAAGCCGAGGCCGTCGGCGCGCTCGTAGCACACCACCTGCGGCGGCAGCCCGGGCGACACCGCGCTCTCCACCGCCGGCGTGCCGTCCGGGTTCGTGAGCCCGCGCGCGAGCGTGGTGAGGAACCCGCCCATGGCCGGGCCGAAGCCGACGCAGGCGATGTCGACCTCCATGCTCTGGCGGTCGGGCTGCGGCGAGGTCTCGTCAGGCGCGTTCGACAAGGCGTGCTCCTCTCCAGGGAAGCGGCGGGGGACGAGCCCCCGCCCTACGGCTCGGGACCAGCGGCGGGCGAGGCCCACCTACGTGCGAGGGCCGCGCGCGGCGGCGGCGAGGGCTAGACCGGGTAGTCGAGCGCCTCGGGGATCATGACCTTGGAGAGCGCCTCGGCGGCGCGGTCCTTGGCGAGGCGCGCGCCGGTGAGGCACTGGTCGAGCTTCATGCGGAGCGCGGCGAAGTCGGCCACGCTCGAGCAGTGGGCGCAGGGGCCCGCCTTGTCGGGGTGGCCGCCGCCGGCCTCGATGACGTCCTTGGCGCAGCTGCCGATGCCGGGGATGAGGTCCTCGAGCTCGTCCAGCTCGCGCGCCTCCCAGCAGGCCTGCTGCGCGTCCGCGTTCCACTCGGGGTGCTTGTTGTACCCGTAGACCAGCTCGGCGCAGATGCGGCCCACCTCCCCCGAGGCGCGCGCGCACTGCACGTGCGACAGGTCCTGGTAGAAACGCACCAGCCCCGGCAGGCCCTCGGCCAGCACGGCGTTCTCGGCGCCCTTCTGCTCCAGCTCGACCACGTCGAGGACGAGGCTGCGCGCCGCCATCAGCCAGGCGAGCGCGTCGGAGAGCGCGAAGGTCACGCCCTGCCGCGGCCCCTGGTAGAGCTTCTGGCCCGTGGCGTCGGTCGCCACCTGCAGGTGGTCGTAGGTGTAGCGCCAGAGCACGAAGGCGGAGGCGAGGTTGCAGGCGCCAGTGTCGGGCCGCTCCGAGGCGATGTGGCGGAGCTCCTTCGTCCAGGCGTCGAGCTGGGCGAGGAAGACCTCGTTCTGCATGCAGACCGAGAGCTGCCGGCGCTGGACGGCCTCCGGCCCCTCGTAGGTGGCCTCGAGCTGCGCGTCCATCCACTTGTGGCCGAGGAAGCCGGGGCAGTCCTCGGTGATGCCGTAGCCGCCCATGAGGGCGACCGCCTCGCGCATGACGGTGGCGCCGTGGCCGGTGTTCCACAGCTTGGTGGCCGGGCACAGCACGGCGCCGGCCGAGTCGAGGATGGCGTAGCGGACGAGCGGATCGGCCTCGAGCTCGGCGACGCGGGCGGCGTCGCGCTCGGCCTCGGGCTTCGCGCGCAGCTTCACCAGCTCGACCGCGCGGGCGTTCACGTCCTTGAAGTAGCGCAGCTCGGCGCGCCCGGTGATGCCCTTCTCCTGCAGCGTCTGGAACTTCACCTTCTCGAGCGGGTCGAGCTCGTCGAAGAGGCGCGAGGTGGAGAAGCCGAGCGAGGCGGCCGCCTCGCCGGTGGCCCACACGTCCACCAGCCGGTGCAGCACGTCCTCGCGCACCTGGAGCCCGAGGTCGTAGCGGGGCGAGCCGGGCCGCGCCTGCTGCGCGCCGCGGAAGCGGCCGCGCTGGTAGCGGATGACCGGCTCGACCGCGCTGAGGAGCTTGGCGGCGGTCATGACGCCCACCGGCACGCGGGTGTGCTTGAAGACCGCGGCGATGATCTCGTCGTGCGACCAGCGGGGGACGATCACCCCGTCCTTCACGCTGTAGCCGCCGACGATGCGCGAGGCGGGCACCTCGAGCGAGAAGATGGGGTCGCTGGTCGAGGAGAGCTGGTGGACGAGCTTCTTGGTGGGCGTGCCGCGGTCGAAGGTGCCCGGGTCGCCCTCCTCCAGGATCACCATGCAGGTGCCCTTGATGCGCTCGTCGGCCGAGTCCACCGCGGCCGTGACGAAGTTCGCGAACCCCATGTTGGTGATGAAGCGGCCGCGCTTCTCCACCTTGAGCACCGGCTCCTGCCCCGGCTCCCAGCGCGCCACGCTCACCTTGCCGCCCAGCATGCCGGTGTCGACGCCGACGTACGGAATGGGCTCGGTGAGCGCGAAGGCGCCGCGCCACGGCTTGCGGTCCTCGCCCGGCGCGGCCGGCGCCGAGAGGCTCATGTAGCGGTCCTGCTGCTCCTGGGTGCCCCGCTCGTGGATGGGGGAGAGCCCCAGGTGGCCGGCCAGCGCCCCGGTCGCCGCCCCGGCGTCCACCCAGGCGAGCTCGAACGCCACCAGCGCCATGGCCAGGTTCTTCGGCCCCTCGAGGAACCCGCCCTGGTGCGGCTCCATGAAGACGCCGGTCGCGCCGCAGGCGTCGTAGTGCTCGAGGAGCGCGTTCTTCTGCTCCGTCCAGTCGTGCGAGCTGCGCGCCCCCTCGGCCACCAGCCGCGCCACCGGCCCGCGCGCCACCTGGCGCACCGACTGGATCAGCATCTGCAGGTCGTAGCGCCCTTCCAGGCGCCACATGACGGAGCGGACGTCGTCGCCCGGCAGGGTGCTGAGCGTCTCGGAGACGAGGGCGGCGGGGACGGCCATGGGCAATCCTTTCCCGTGGCGCGGCCGCGAGGGCGCGCCCGGCGAGCTTGGACGGAGCGTCGCAGCCTCCGCGGGCGAAACAGCGCGGGGACGCTAGCACCTGCCGTGACGCGCGATCAAGCGCCCCGCGCGGTGTTTTGCCCGTAGTCTCGCCGCGTTGCGTCGGATCGGACCGCGGCAATACGCCGCGCCTGCCCGCTGCTATTCCAGCTTGAAGCCGATGCGGAGCGTGACCTGGAACTCGGCCACCTTGCCGTCCTTGATCGCGCCGCGCTCCTCGACCACCTCGAACCAGTCCATGTGGCGGACGGTCTTCGAGGCCTCGGCGATGCCCGCCTTCACGGCCTCGTAGAAGCTGGTGGGCGAGGTGCCGACGATCTCGATCTTCTTGTACGTGCCGGACATGGAGGTCCCTTTCCCCGGAGGTGGGACCTTGCAGTTAACGCGGCCGCTCGTGACGGAGGGTCACATTCGGGCGGTGCGCCCCCGACGGGAGCGCCACCGGCCCTGACCGGGCCGCGGGCGTGCCGAGCCGCGGGCGCGTTGCTCAGACGCCCGCGAGGTACGTGTACCCGCGCATCACCTGCTCGAAGAAGTCGGCGAGCTGCACGCCCTCCTTCGGCCGGATGGCGCCGTCCTTCACCTTCTGGTCGAGCGCGTTCTTGACGCGGCGGGCCAGGTCGCCCGGTCCGTACTGCATGCGCGAGAGCACCTGCTCGATGCGGTCGCCCGGGATGACCTCCTCGATGTAGAAGTCCTCCGGGTCCTCGTCGTCCACGAACACGTGGATCTCGTTCACCCGGCCGAAGAGGTTGTGCATGTCGCCCATGACGTCCTGGTAGGCGCCGGTGAGCATGAGCCCGAGGTAGTAGGGCTGGCCCGGCTCGAGGGCGTGCAGGGACAGCGTCTCGTCGACGCCCTCCCCCTCGATGAACCGGTCGATCTTCCCGTCCGAGTCGCAGGTGATGTCGACGATGGTGCAGTCGCGGGTGGGCGGCTCGTCCATCCGGTGCAGCGGCACGATGGGGAAGAGCTGGTCGAAGGCCCAGTGGTCCGGCGCGCTCTGGAAGAGCGAGAAGTTCGCCATGTACTGGTCGGCGATCTTGTCCCCCAGGTCGCGGGTGTCGCGGGGCAGCCGCTTCTTGCCGCGGTTCAGCGCCACCAGGTCGCGGCAGAGCTTCCAGAACAGGCTCTCCACCATGGCCCGCTCCTCGAGCCCGAGGAGCCCCAGCTTGAACATCTGCAGGGCCTCCTCCTTCTTCGCCACCGCGTCGTGGTAGGCCTCGGCCTTGTTGCGCGGGGTGAGGCCGGTCACGATCTCCCGCATCTCGCGCACGACCTTCGACTCGTTCGGGTCCGCCACCGAGGCGGCCGTGATCTGCTCCTGCGAGCCGATCTCGATGTGGCCGAAGACGTTCATCACCACGCAGGAGTGGTGGGCGGTCACGGCGCGGCCGGACTCGGAGACGATGTGCGGCTCCGGGACCTGCTCGTTCTGGCAGACGCGCTGCAGGTTGTAGACGACGTCGCCCACGTACTCCTCGAGCGTGTAGTTCACGGTCGAGGCGATGGTGACGCCGGGCGCCGCGTTGTTGCCGTTGCCGTTCCCGCCGTGGGAGCCGACGTAGTCGACGCCCAGCCCGCCGCCGACGTCGAAGTACTCGATGGGCAGCCCCATCTTCCGCAGCTTGGCGTAGACGCGCGCCCCCTCGTTGATGGCGTCCTTCACCACCCGGATGTCGGTGAGCTGCGAGCCGACGTGGAAGTGGAGGAGCCGCGCGCAGTGCTCCTTCTTCTGCTCCTTGAGGATGCGGACCGCGTGGATGAGCTCCGGGACGGTCAGGCCGAACTTGGCGAAGTCGCCCGAGCTGCCCTCCCACTTGCCGGTGCCGCGGGTGGTGAGCTTGGAGCGGAGCCCGATGAGGGGCTCGACGCCCATCTCGTCGCCGAGGCGCAGCAGGTGCGGCAGCTCGGACAGCTTCTCGATGACGACGATCACCTTGCGGCCGAGCTTGCGGCCGAGCAGCGCCAGCCGCAGGAACTCCTCGTCCTTGTAGCCGTTGCAGACGGTGAGCGCCTCCGGGTCGGTGTTGTGGCCGAGCACGATGAGGAGCTCGCCCTTCGAGCCGGCCTCGAGGCCGTAGTGGTAGGGCGCGCCCGCGTCGAGGATCTCCTCGACCACCTCGCGCATCTGGTTCACCTTGACGGGGTAGACGCCGAAGTACTTGCCCCCGTAGCCCTGCTCGACGAGCCCCTTGCCGAAGGCCTCGTTGATGGCCTTCACCCGCGCGCGCAGCACGTCCTGGAAGCGGACCACGCAGGGGAAGCCGAGGTTCCGCTCCCGGATGTCCTCCACCACGTCCATGATGTCGATGGTGGGGCCGGGCTGGCCGTGCGGATGTACGACGAGGTGCCCCTTGTCGCTCACCGAGAAGTACCCGGCGCCCCACCCCGGCACGTTGTAGTGCTGGGCCGCCTTCTCCACGGACCAGTCGGAGGCCGGCGTGGCCGCCGTGGCGTCGCTCGGGTGCTGTGGGAACCGCGTCTCGGGGGTCGCCATGGCGGACCTCTTCTAGATCGCTGGGCGCGAGAAAGAAAGGTCGCCACGCCCGCCGCCGCGAGTTAGTGAGCGAGCGGCGTGCCCGCCTCCCACCCGCCCCCTCCTCGACCGCCATCGGAGCGCCTCCCCTGGCGCGAGCGCGCGCGCGCTCTCGGCGCCGCCGCGCGCCAGGTCCCCGGCACGTTCGCGCTCGTCTGGCGGGCGGACGCGAGCGGCGCGGTGCTGCTGGCGGCGCTGACCGCGGTGGCGGCGGTGCTGCCGGCCGGCATCGCCTGGGTCGGGAAGCTCATCGTGGACGCGGTGGTGGCCGCCGGCCGCGGCGAGGGGCCGCCGGGGCGCGTCACGGCGTTGGTGCTCGTCGAGCTCGGGCTGATGGCCCTCTCGCTGACCGCCGGGCGCCTGCTGGGGCTCGAGCGCGAGCTGCTCCGGGCGCGGCTCGGCAACGCCGTGAACGAGCGCATCCTGGAGAAGGCGCTCGACCTCGAGCTGCGACACTTCGAGGACGCCGAGGTCTACGACAAGATGCAGAACGCGCGCCGCGAGGCCTCGGCGCGCCCGCTCTCGCTCGTCATGCAGGCCTTCGCCATCGCCCAGAACGCCGTCACGCTGGCGGCGCTCTCGGCGCTGCTCGCCCGGCTCTCGCCCTGGAGCGTGCTGGTGGTGGTGGCCTCCTCCATCCCCGCCTTCCTGGCCGAGGCCCGGCTGGCCGCCGCCTCCTTCCGCCTCAACTCCTGGCGCGCGCCGGAGGGGCGCCGCCTCAACTACCTCGAGTGGATCCTCACCCGCGACAGCCACGTGAAGGAGGTGAAGCTGTTCGGGCTGGGGCCGCTCGTCCTCGACCGCTACCGGGCGCTCTTCACCAAGTTCTACGGGGAGGACCGGCGGCTGGCGGTGCGGCGGATGGCGTTCGGGGTCGCGTTCGGCCTCGTCTCGCTGGCGGCGTTCTACGCCATGTACGCCCTGGTGGCCGCCCGCGCGGCCCGGCGCGAGATCTCGCTCGGCGACCTCACCCTGTACCTGGCGGTCTTCCGGCAGGGCCAGGGGGCGGTGCAGAACATCCTCTCCGCCATCGGCGCGCTCTACGAGGACGCGCTCTACATGTCGAACCTGTTCGCCTACCTGGCCATCCCCACCGGCCAGGAGCGCGCGCGCCTGCCCGCGGCGCCCACCCTGCCCCGCGGCGACCCGCTCCCCATCGAGCTCGACCACCTGTCCTTCCGCTACCCGGGGCGGGCCGAGTGGGCGCTCGAGGACGTGACGCTCACGATCGCGCCGGGCGAGAAGCTCGGCCTGGTGGGCGAGAACGGCGCCGGGAAGAGCACGCTCGTCAAGCTGCTCCTCCGGCTGTACGAGCCCACCCGCGGGGCGATCCGCTACGGCGGCGTGGACCTGCGCGACCTAGACGCCGACGATCTCCGGCAGCGGATGGGGGCGGTGTTCCAGGACTTCGTGCGCTACCAGTTCACGGCCGCGGAGAACATCGGCCTCGGCAGCCCGCCCCACCTGGAGGACCGGCCGCGCATCGAGGAGGCGGCGCGCCGGGGCGGCGCGGCGGCGGTGGTGGAGGCGCTGCCCCGCCGCTACGACACGGTCCTCGGCGGCTGGTTCGAGGCGGGCCAGGAGCTCTCGGCCGGCCAGTGGCAGAAGCTGGCGGTCGCGCGCGGCTTCATGCGCGAGCGGCCGGAGGTGCTCATCCTGGACGAGCCCACCGCCGCCATCGACGCCGAGGCGGAGCACGAGCTGTTCGAGCGCTTCCGCGCGCTGGCCGCCGACCGGACCGCCATCGTCATCTCCCACCGGTTCTCGACCGTGCGCACCATGGCCGACCGGATCGCGGTGCTCCACGGCGGCCGGATCGTCGAGCTGGGCAGCCACCGCGAGCTGCTGGAGAAGGACGGCCGGTACGCGCACCTCTTCCGGCTGCAGGCGCAGGGCTACC
The DNA here is from genome assembly GCF_013340205.1 of Anaeromyxobacter diazotrophicus. Classification (NCBI taxonomy): domain Bacteria; kingdom Pseudomonadati; phylum Myxococcota; class Myxococcia; order Myxococcales; family Anaeromyxobacteraceae; genus Anaeromyxobacter; species Anaeromyxobacter diazotrophicus. The sequence goes on along the minus strand of NZ_BJTG01000007.1, from coordinate 231,338 downwards.
TCGACTGACCATGCGCGGCCTGGAGCAGATCCCCTGGCTGTACGACGCCGGCATGGCGCTCGCCGATCGGCGCTGGCTGGCGCGCTGGCGCGACTGGCTCGCCGGCGGCGCGCGCGGGCGGGTGCTCGAGCTCGGCTGCGGGACCGGGCGCAACCTGCCGCGGTACCCGCCCGGCGCGGCGCTCGTGGCGGTGGACCCCCACCCGCAGAACCTGGCCCGCGCCCGGCGGCGCGCCCCCGGCGTGCCGCTCGTCCAGGCGCGCGCCGAGGCCCTGCCCTTCCGCGACGGCGCCTTCGAGTCCGTGGTGGCCGCGCTCGTGCTGTGCAGCGTGGACGACCCGCCCCGCGCGCTGGCCGAGGTCCGCCGGGTGCTCGCGCCCGGCGGCGCGCTGCGCGCGGTGGAGCACGTCCGCGCGCGCGGCTGGCAGGCGCGGCTGCAGGACGCGGTCCAGCCCGCCTGGACGCACGTGAGCGGCGGCTGCCGCCCGAACCGCGACACGGAGGCGGCGGTGGAGGCGGCCGGCTTCCGGCTCGAGCAGGAGGGCCGGCGCACCCGGGGGCTGTTCCGGCGCTTCAGCGCGGTGAAGCGGGGGCCCTGAGCACCGCCAGCGCCGCCTCGAAGTCCCGCGGCAGCGGCGCCTCGAAGGCGACCTGCTCTCCCGTGCGCGGGTGCGGGAAGGCGAGCCGCCAGGCGTGCAGCGCCTGGCGCCCCACGGCCGCCGCCGCCCGCCGCACCGGATCCTCGGCGGCGAGCCGCGCCTCGCGCCGCGTGCCGCCGTACGCCGCGTCGGCGAGGAGCGGGTGGCCGGCCTCGGAGAGGTGCACCCGGATCTGGTGCGTGCGGCCGGTGTGGAGCTCGACCTCGACCAGCGCCGCCCCGGGGAACGCCTCGCGGACGCGCCAGGCGGTGATCGCCCGCCGGGAGCTCTCCGCCAGCCGCGAGGTGTAGCGGGTCCGGTCGCGCGGATGGCGGCCGTAGGGCGTGTCGAGGCGCCCCTCCGCCGCGATCGCCCCGTGGACCAGCGCGAGGTAGCGCTTCTCCACCTCGCGCCGCTTGAACGCGGCCTGCAGCGCCGCCAGCGCCTCCTCGCGCTTCGCCACCACCAGGCAGCCCGAGGTCTCCTTGTCGAGCCGGTGCACGAGGCCGAGCCGGTCGCCGGGGCCGCCGGAGCCGAGCCGGTATAGCAGCGCGTTCACGACCGTCGAGTGTGGCGAGCCGCGGGCCGGGTGGACCACCATGCCGGCCGCCTTGTCGAGGACGAGCAGGTCGTCGTCCTCGAACAGCACCTGGAGCGGCAGGTCCTGCGCCACGAGGCCGGACGGCTCCGGATCCGGGAGCGTCAGCACGAGCCGCTCGCCGCCGCGCAGCCGCGCCGCCGCCTTGGGCGCGCGCCCGTCCACGAGCACGTGCCCCCCCTCCAGCAGCCGCTGGGCGCGGGCGCGCGTCAGGTCCGGCGCGAGCCGGGTGAGGGCGACGTCGAGGCGGAGGCCGGCCAGCGCCGCCGGGGCGAGGAGCGAGCGCGTCTCGGGCACGCCGCCGCCGTCACCAGATGCGCGACTTCACGTGCCGCTTGGAGCGCAGGATGACGTCGACGATGGCCCGATCGTAGAAGTTCGTGCGGGCGTAGAGCTCGGGCGAGACCCGCGAGCGGTACAGCTCCCGGCCCTCCTCCAGCTCGTCCCGGAGCGCGTCGAAGAAGGTGTCCTGCTCGATGCCGCGGACGATCTTCTCCTCGTTGTAGAGCGACACGTCGGAGCAGATGGCGCGGGCGAGGCGGATCGCTTGCTCGGGCGTCTCGATGAGCGGCATGCGCGGATCGTAGGCCAGAGCCCCGGGAGGGTCAACGCTGGGTGGCGCGCGGGGGCGGCGGCGGGGCCGGCGGAGCGGCGGCCGCCATCGCGTCGAGGTAGCTGCGCGCCACCTTCTGCCCGTCCAGCCGCAGCTCCTTCGAGAGCGCCATCAGCATGCCGCGCAGGTAGACGGCGGCGGGCAGCCGCTCGTAGCGATCGGCCTCCAGGTTCTCGAGGTGATGGCGCGTGATCTTGGTGCGCTCGCAGAGCTGCGGGAGCGTGATCCCGCGCGCCTCCCGCGCGCGGCGCAGCGCGTCGCCGGTGTAGCGGCCGGGCTCGCCGAGGAGCGGCTCGGGGCCGGCGGCCGCGAGCGGCGCCGCGGCCGGGGGCGGCACCGCCGGCAAGGTGGCCGGGAGGGGCGTCACCGCCGCGAACGGCGGGGTGCAGGGGAGCGGCGTCACGAGCGGGATGGGCGCCGCGGCGGCCGCGGGCCCGGCGGCCGGCGCTTCCGCGGGGGCCGGCGCCTCCGCCGAGGCCGACACCCGCTCGAGGGCGATGGGCGTGGCCGGCGCGCTCGGCGTCGGGACCTCGCGCAGCGGCGGGATGATGGGCGGCAGGGCGCGCGGCCGGTGGACCTCCGGGACCGGCCGCGGCCGCGAGGGCGACTCCGGCCCGGAGACGGACGCCTCGGCGCTGCTGGCGGCGCGCGGCGCGGGGGTGAGCGAGAGGCTCGCGTCGTAGCGCTCCCGCGCCACGGGGTCGAGCAGGACGGTGAGGGCCTCCTCGAGGCGGCGCCCGAGCAGGGCCGCGTCCTCCTGCGCCACCAGCGTGTACGTGGCGAGCGACCCGGGCGCGCAGAGCGCGTTCAGCCGGTCCCACGCCTTCACGATGTCGTCCTCGCGCGCGTCGGGCGGCAGCTCCAGGAGCTCGTACAGGTTCTGCTCGGCGAGCGGCTTCACGTGGCTCTCCCGCTGGCGATCTCGGCGGTCTCCAGGGCGGCCAGGCCCTCCGCGAGCTGGGCGAAGCTCTGGGCGGCGGCGGCCTCGGGCGCGTGCACCAGGAGCGGCCGGCGCGCCCGCATGGCGCGCCACATCTCGGAGTCGTGCGGCACGTGGCCCAGGTAGTCCATCCGGAGCCCGAAGAACTTCCGCCAGGCGCCGACCACCGCCTGCCCGACCTGCTCGTCCTGCGGCGTGCGGGCCTGGTTCACCACCAGGCGAGGTCGGAAGGCGGCGAGCTCGCGGGCGAGCACCGCGCCCGACTGCGGGTGGCGCGCCGAGAGCGCGCCCAGGATCTCGGCCGGGCTCCGGAAGGTCCCCGCGCCGATGACGGCCCGGAGCTGCGCCTCGCAGCCGTGGGCCGAGACGGCGTGGCGGACGCGCCGCCAGAAGGCCGCCTTCACGAAGCGGTAGACGTTCTCGACCGCGCTCGGCTCCGGGACCAGCACCAGCAGGCCGTGCTCGGAGACGAGGAAGAGATCGAGCACGTGCAGGTGGGTCCCCGCGCCGAGGTCGATGACCACCCGGTCGGCGTCGAGGGCCTGCAGCTGCTTCACCAGCCGCGCCTTCTGCGACAGCTTCGGGTTCGCGGCGTCGGGGTGGTCCATCGCCCCCGCCACCAGCCCCAGGTTCTCGACGCCGGTCGGCACCGCCACCTCGGCCAGCTCGGCGCGCCGCTCCATCACGTCGGCCAGGCCCCGCCGCGGCAGCTCGAGCCCGAGGCAGGTGTGCAGGTTGGCGCCGGCCAGGTCCGCGTCCACGAGCACCACGCGCTCGCCGCGGCGGGCGAGCGCGATGGCGAGGTTCGCGGCGACGAGGCTCTTGCCGATCCCGCCCTTGCCGCCGCCGACGCTCACCACGCGCGCGGGCCGGCGCAGCGCGCGCACGGCCGGGCGCCGCGGGCCGGGGGGGTCCGCGGGCACGAGCTGCAGGGGTCGCGCATCCGCCACGGGCCGCGATCCTAGCCGAGCGCCGCCGCTTTCCCAAGGAAGGTGCCGGGCGCACCCGCGGCGGTGGGAGGACCTGCGCGCGCGGCGCCGGAGTCCCACCCGCGCCGGCGGGGAGGCCCGCCCCCTGCCCCGCTCAATGCGCGAGCAGCTCGGCGTTCCAGTAGGCGGCGTCCGCGAGCGAGAGGAACGGCCGCCACTCGCGGTAGAAGGCGCGCCGCGCCGCGGAGCGGAAGATCGGGGTCCAGCGCGGCCGGGCCGGGTGCCGGAGGAGCCGCATGTGCGCCTCCTCGGGCGTCCGCCCGCCCTTGCGCAGGTTGCACGGCACACACGAGCACACCACGTTGTCCCAGCTCGTGGCGCCGCCGCGGGAGCGCGGCACGACGTGGTCGAGGTTGAGCTCCGCCCGCGGCAGGCGCGCGCCGCAGTACTGGCAGGTGTTCTCGTCGCGGGCGTAGATGTTGAAGCGCGAGAAGCGGATGCGCGTCTTCGGCATCCGCTCGTAGGCCATGAGCACGATGACCCGCGGCACGCGGATGCGCCGGCCCACGGTGCCCACCGCGTCCTGGTGCACCGCCACCGCGAGCGCCCGCCAGCTGTCGAAGTCGAAGAGCTGGAACTCCTCGTCGATGGCCTTGGCCGCGCCCTGGTAGAGCAGCGAGAAGGCCCGCCGGACCGAGGTGATGTGGACCGGCTGGTAGACCCGGTTCAGGACGAGGACGCCGGTCTCGAGCATCTTGGCGAGATCGTAGTCACGCCCGAGCCGGCTCGCACGGCGGCTCCGCGAGCGGCGCCCCTGCCAGGGGCGTCACCCGCGCGCGGCGAGCGAGCCCTCACGGGCTTCCCTGCGCGAGCTTCGGCAGCGGCTGCGCCAGGTGGACCGGCTTCCCGTCGCGGCCGCCGTAGAGGAACCGGTACGCGGCGTACGAGCGGAGGACGCGCTTCACGTACCCCCGCGTCTCCTGCACCGGGATCTCCTCGACGAACGCGTCGAGCGGCAGCGTCCCGCGCTGCTCGAGCCAGCGCTTCACCGGGCCGTCGCCGACGTTGTACGCGGCGAGCGCCAGCGCCTCCGAGCCGTCGTAGCGCCGCAGGAGGCCCCCGAAGTACGTGGCCCCGATGCGGATCGCCAGCGGCGGCCTCATGAGGTCCGCCTGCCGCACTCGCCCCAGCTTGAGCCGCTTCGCCACGCCCTGGGCGGTGGGGAGCATGAGCTGGGTGAGGCCCACCGCGCCGGCGCCCGAGATGACCGTCGGGTCGAGCCCGCTCTCCTCGCGCATGAGCGCGAGCAGGAGGTCGGGGGGGACGCCGTTCGGCGGCGCCCACCGCTCCACCTCCTGGCGGTAGGCGGGCGGGTACGCGACCCGCCACACGCGCAACGCCGCGCCCTCGGGCTTCTGCCGGAGCGCCGCCCGGCCCAGCGAGCGGATGAGGTGGTGCGAGGCCTTGTGGTCGCCGGCGCGGTCGAGCAGCTCCGCCACCAGCAGGAGCGGCTCGCCCTGGGAGAGCGCCTTCCGGTCCACGGCGCCCAGCTCCTCCGCCGCCGCGCGCGAGAGCCCCAGGCGCAGCAGCAGCACGCCGGCCCGGAAGTGGCGGTCGCGCGCGAGCGGGCCGGGCTGGTAGCGCAGGCCCTCCTCCGCGGCCGCCTCCACCCGCACCCACGGCGGCGCGGAGCCGGGCTTCGCCTCCTCCACCCGCGCCCGCGCCAGGAGGCCGTAGTAGTCGGCCGGGTAGCGCCCGGCGAGCGCGCGCCACGCCTCCAGCGCCGCCTCGCGGTCGCCGTCGGCGGCGCGGTCCCACAGGAGGCGCGCGCGCCAGTAGACGGCCCGGGCGTGCTCGTACGGATCGCTCGCCTCGTAGTCGCGCTCGATCCGCGCCAGCGAGGCGAGCGCGCCCGCGGCGTGGCCCGCCTGCCGCTCGATCCAGGCGATGCGGAAGAGCGCCTCGGCCCGGAAGTCGCCCTTGGGGTAGCGCTCCGACAGGTCGGCCAGCGCGGCCAGCGCCTCGTCGGTGTGGCCGGCGCGGGCGAGCAGGTCGGCGGCGTAGAAGAGCGCGTCGTCGGCGAACGGGTGGGCCGGGTAGTCGCGCGCCAGCACGCGGTACCAGGTGACGCCCTCCTCGGGCGCCGCGATGGAGGCGGCGCTGGCGAGGACGTAGACGGCGCGGACCCGGAGCTGCGGATCCTCGCAGCGCTCGACCACCGGCTTCAGGATCTCGATCGCCTTCGTGTGCTGGCGCTCCTTGCGGTACGCCTTGCCGAGCGCGAAGCGCGCGCGGCACGCGACCGGCTCCCCGGGGCCGGGGCCGGGCAGGCCGGGCACGAGCTTCTGCAGCTCCGCCAGCGCCGGCGCGTTCCGGTTGGCGTCGAGCAGCGCCTCCGCGCGGCGGAGCGCGTCCTCGGTCGCGGGAGGAGCCCCGGCCGGCTTCGGCAGGCGCCGCAGCTCGGCGAGGCAGGTGGCGGCCTCGCCCGCGAGCGGGTGGCCCGCCCAGCAGTCGACGTAGGCGCGCCGCGCCCAGGCCAGCTCGGCCGAGGTCTTCCCGGCCGCGCGCAGCCGCCCGTCGAGGAGCAGCGCCTCGGCCGCGAAGTCGCCCTTCGTGACCTCGTCCGGCGCGGGGAGGGAGAGGATGGGCGCGAGCGCGTCGAGCGCGGCGGCGCGGTCGCCGGCGGCGTGCAGCGCGCGGGCGCGGGCGAGCTGCGCCTCGGCCCACAGGAGCGAGCCCTCCCCCACCGCGGCGTAGTCGGCCGCGGCCGCGCGCGGCGCGCCCGCCGCCTCGCGGGCGCGCGCCCGCCAGAAGGCGACGCGGTCGGCGACCTCCGGGAGCTTCTCCTCGAGCCCGTCGAGCGCCTTCAGCGCCTCCGCCCCGCGGTGCCCCTGGACGAGCGCCGCCGCACGCAGGTAGCGCGCCTCCGGCGCGGTGGCGCGCTCGAACCCCTTCGCGGCCGCGTCGAAGCGCCCCGCGTCGAGGTCGGCGCGCGCCTTCGCCAGCGGCCCGGCCGCGAAGAGCGGCGCCGCGTCGGCCTCGGTGAACGGCGCCGGCCCCACCGCAGCCGGGGTCGAGGCCGCCTTCGGGACCGCGGCCGCGTTCGTCGTCGCCACGGTCGCGGTCGGGGTCGCGGTCGCGGTCGCGGTCGCGGTCGGGGTCGCGGTCGCGGTCGGGGTCGCGGTCGCGGTCGCGGTCGGATTCGCGGTCGTTGCGAGCAGCAGGCTGAGTACGAGCGTCGTCATCGGTCGGGCACGGTGCGCCGGGTTCGCCAGGTGGTCAAGGGTGCGTCCGGCTTCCCGGCCGCGGGGCGCTGCAGCCCGGGAACAGCCGGCGGGCGCTCGTCATTTCACGCGTCGCGCCGCTCCCCCGATCGCGGTTAGGATCGGGGTCCGTGGACATCCGCACCCAGGCCTCGCTCCTCGCGGCGATCGTGACCCTGGCCCTGGCCGGCGCGGCCCTGCTGCGCGACAACCGCCCGCGGGTCTTCACCCTGTTCGCGCTCTTCGCGGCCAACCTCGGCCTCTACTCGCTGGCCGACTTCTTCCACCGCTGGCCGGGCGCCGAGCTCGGCTACGACGGCTGGGAGCGGGTGGCGGTGGTGATGGGGGCGCTGCTCCCGACCACCGGGCTCGCCTTCTTCCTCGAGTTCCTGGGCGTGGCGCGGCGGCCCGCCCGCCGCGCGCGCAACGCGATGCTGGCGGGCTCGGTCTCGGGCCTGGTGGTGGCGGCGTCGCCGCTCGTCCACGTCGCCGTCGCGAAGCTCGCCGTCACGCTCTACGTGGTCGGCGGGATGATGGCGGTGCTGACCGTCCTGTGGAACCGCCTCCACGGCGCCCCGACGCGGGTGGAGCGGGCCCGCCTCCTGTACCTCTTCATCGGCGCGTGCGTCGCGGTCGCCCTCTCCACCCTCGACGTCCTGCCCCGCTTCGGCCTGCCCTACCCGCTCGAGGGGCTCGGCGCCATCACGCTCACCGTCTTCATGTTCTTCCTGTCGCAGACGCTCCTGCGGCACCGGCTGCTCGACCTGCACGAGTTCCTGGGGAAGATCGTGGTGGTGACCGCGCTCGGCCTGGTGCTGGTCGCGATCTACGGCGGGCTCGTCTCCTGGGTCGGCAACCGGCCCGAGCTCTTCTACTTCAACACCCTCGTCGCCTCCTTCGTCATCCTCTCGCTCTTCGAGCCGCTGCGGGAGAAGGTCGAGGAGTGGGTGATCGTGACGCTGTTCCGCGAGCGGTACGAGCTGGTGCGGCACCTCGAGCAGCTGCGGGACCGGATCGCCACCGTCATCGACCCGCCGCGCCTCGCGACCGTGCTGCTCGACGGCCTGGCCGAGACCCGGCGGGTGACCCACGCCTCCCTGTGGCTGTTCGCGGAGGACCGCCCCGGCTTCCGGCTCCTCGACAGCCGCGGCCCGCCCCCGGCGCCGTTCCTCGAGCCGGCGGTGGCGCGGGCCCTGCTCGGCGCCGCCGGCAGCGGGCAGAAGGCGATCCTCCTCGAGAACATCGAGCGCCGGCTCGCCGAGCTGCGCGCCTACCTCCCGCCGGGGCCGACCGACGCGGAGGGGCGCGGCGCCCCGGCGGCGGTGGCGGAGGAGCTGAAGCGGCTCGGCGACGCCAAGGGGGCGATGGCCACCATGCGCGCCGGCATCGCCATGCCGCTCACCGCCAGCGATCGCGTGGTCGGGTTCCTCGCCTGCTGGGACGAGCGGGTGCCGGAGGCCTTCGCCTCGAACGAGATCGCCGCCCTCATCGAGGTGTCCGACCGGGCCGCCCTCGTCATCGAGAACTCCAAGCTGTACCAGCAGATGAAGGAGCGCGACCGCCTGGCGGCGCTGGGCGAGATGGCGGCCGGCCTGGCGCACGAGATCCGCAACCCGCTCGCCGCCATCCAGGGCGCCATCCAGCTGCTCCTGCCGCAGGGCGCGCCCAGGCCGGGCGAGCCGCTGGCCGAGGGCGCGAGCGAGTTCCTCGGCATCATCGCCGACGAGGTGAAGCGGCTCAACGCGGTGGTGACGCAGTTCCTCGACTACTCGCGCCCGGCGCGCGCCGCGCTCGCCCCCGGCGACGTGAACGAGGTGCTGGGCCGGACCCTGGCGCTGCTCCAGGCCGACCTGCCGCCGGCGGTGAAGCTCGCCGTCGAGCTCGCGCCCGAGCTGCCGCGCGTGTCGTGCGATCCGGAGCAGCTGCGGCAGGTGTTCCTCAACCTCGCCCTCAACGCGGTGCAGGCGATGCCGCACGGGGGCGAGCTGCGCATCTCCACCCGGCTGGCCCGCGACGAGGTCGCGCTCTGGCGCGACACCCCGCGGCGGAGCGACCTGGTGGAGGTGCGGTTCCGCGACACCGGGCCCGGCATCCCCGAGGAGGCGCGCGACCACATCTTCGTGCCGTTCTACACCACGAAGGAGAAGGGCACCGGGCTCGGCCTCGCCATCTGCCAGCGCATCGTGAAGTCGCACGGCGGGACCATCGGCGTGCGCTCGGCGGCGGGCGAGGGCGCGGAGTTCGTGATCGCGCTGCCCGCGCTCTGGGAGGGCCGGCCCGAGAAGACCGAGCCGTCCACGTCCACGCCCGCGCCCAAGCCGGAGCGGCGCGTGCGGCGGCGACGCCGGCGCCGGCCCGCTCCCAAGTCGGTGTAGCGGGGCCTGCAGCCACACCAACCCCGCCGCTGCCCTTTCGCGTCACCCCGTGGTAATCACGCCCCGTGCCCCACGTCCTCATCGTCGACGACGAGCTCAACATCCGCCGGGTGCTGGCGGCCATGCTGAAGCGGGAGGGGTACGAGGTCACCACCGCCGCCGACGGCGAGCAGGCGCTGGCCGTGCTGCAGAAGACGCCGGTCCACGTGGTGGTGACCGACCTCGTCATGCCGCGGATGAGCGGGCTCGTCCTGCTGGAGCGGGCGCAGGCCGAGTTCCCGGACGTCCCGGTCATCATGATCACCGCCCACGGCACGGTGGACAGCGCCGTCCAGGCGCTCAAGGCGGGCGCGTTCGACTACATCACCAAGCCCTTCGAGCAGGAGGAGCTGAAGAAGGTCATCGCCAAGGCGGCCCGGGCCCACGAGCTCGAGCGCCAGAACGTGCACGCGGCCGCGGCGCCGCTGGTGGGCGCCTCGCCCTCGATGCGCCAGGTGTACGAGATCGTGGCCAAGGTGGCCGACTCGCCCTCGACCGTGCTCATCACCGGCGAGAGCGGCACCGGAAAGGAGCTGGTGGCCCGCGAGATCCACCGGCGCTCCTCCCGCCGCGACAAGCCCCTCATCAAGGTGAACTGCGCCGCCATCCCCAAGGACCTCGTCGAGAGCGAGCTCTTCGGCTACGAGAAGGGCGCCTTCACCGGCGCGGTCGGCTCCAAGCCGGGCCGCTTCGAGCTCGCCGACGGCGGCACGCTCTTCCTGGACGAGATCGGGGAGATCCCGGTCGAGATGCAGGTGAAGCTCCTCCGCGCGCTGCAGGAGTCCGAGTTCGAGCGCGTGGGCGGCATCCGGACGCTGAAGGTGGACGTGCGGCTCATCGCGGCCACCAACCGCGACCTCAAGGCGCTCATCGCCGACGGCCGGTTCCGGGAGGACCTGTACTACCGCCTGGCGGTGGTGCCGGTCGGGCTCCCGCCGCTGCGCGATCGCAAGGACGACATCCCGCTCCTGGTCGAGCACTTCATCGCGAAGTACGACCAGCGGCTCGGCAAGAAGGTGGAGCGGGTCGACGACGAGGCCCTGCAGACGCTGCTCGCCTACGGGTGGCCCGGCAACATCCGCGAGCTCGAGAACCTGATGGAGCGCTCGGTGCTGTTCGCCGACGGCCCGGTCATCGAGGGCGCCTCGCTGCCGGACGCGCTGCGCGAGCGCACGCCCGGGGCGGCCACCCCCATCGCCGCGGTCGGCCCGCTCGGCGCCATCGCCGCCCCGAGCGGCGCCTCGATGAAGGAGATCGTGCGCCAGGCGCAGGCGGAGCTGGAGAAGGAGCTCATCGGCCGGGCGCTGGAGGAGACGGGCGGGAACGTCACGCGCGCGGCGAAGCGGCTCCAGATCAGCCGCAAGTCGCTGCAGGTGAAGATGAAGGAGCTGGGGCTGCGGGGGGGCGAAGGGGAGGAGTGAGGGGCGGGGGCGACCTCGTCGACCTTCGACCGCGACCGCGACCTTCGACCGCGACCTTCGACCGCGACCGCGACCTTCGACCGCGACCGCGACCGCGACCGCGTCCGCGAGCCTACCGGCCCTTGAGGCGCTCCAGCGCCGCGTAGACGTCGGCGCGCTTCAGGCCGCGCGCCTTCGCCACCTCGCGTGCGATCGCGCTCGGCGCCTCGCCGGCCGCCATCCGGCGGCGCAGCGCGTCCTCCAGTGGCTCGGGCGCGGGTTCCTCCGCCGGCGTCCCCTGGGCGGCGCCCGCCACCACCAGCGTCACCTCGCCCCGGGCGCCGGCCGCGAACCGCTCCGCCAGCTCGCGCAGCGTGCCGCGCGCGAGCTCCTCGTGGAGCTTGGTCAGCTCGCGCGCCACCGCCGCCGGCCGGTCGCCCAGCGCCGCCGCCAGGTCGGAGAGCGTCTCCGGGGTGCGGTTGCCGGCCTCGTAGATCACGAGCGTGGCCGGGAGCTGGCGCAGGAGCGCCAGCGCCTCCGCCCGGCCGCCGCCCTTGCGCGGGAGGAAGCCCTGCACGAAGAAGCGGTCGGAGGGGAGCCCCGAGGCCACCAGCGCCGTCACCGCGGCGCACGGGCCGGGGAGCGGCACCACCCGCGCGCCCGCCTCCCAGGCGGCGGCCACGAGCTGCTGGCCGGGGTCGGACACGCCGGGGGTGCCCGCGTCGGTGCAGAGGGCCACCTCCTCGCCCGCGGCCAGCCGCGCCAGCACCGGCCCGAGCCGCCCGCGCTCGTCGAAGGCGGGCAGCGCGAGGAGCTGCGGCGCGGGCGCGCCCAGGTGGGCGAAGAGCTGCAGCGTCCGCCGGGTGTCCTCGGCGGCCACCGCGCGGACGCGGCGCAGCACCTCGGCGGCGCGGGGGGTGAGGTCGCCCAGGTTGCCGATGGGCGTCGCCACCACGTACAGCGTGCCGCGCCCGGCGGAGGGCTCGCTCACGTCCACCGCCCGTCGGCGTCGAAGGCGCCACGGAAGAGCGTGCAGCGCGGGGCGGGGCCGGAGAGGTCGACCGCCACCACGTCGAAGCGCATGGGCTGCGAGAGCCCGCCGTGGCGCAGCGCCCAGTCGGTGGCCGCGCCCACCACCCGGCGCGCCTTGGCCACCGTCACCGACTCCTCGGGCGGGCCGTAGTCGCCCCGGGTCCGGCTGCGGACCTCGACGAAGCAGAGGGTCGCGCCCTCGCGGCAGACGAGGTCGACCTCGCCGCGGCGGGTGGCGTGGTTCCTCGCCAGCACGCGGTAGCCCTGCCCCTCCAGGAAGGCGGCCGCGAGCGCCTCGGCCTCGCGCCCGCGGGCGCCGCGCTCCGCCGGGGCGGCGCCCCGGGGCCGCGCCGTCACGGCGCCGCCTGCGCCACGTGGTCGGCCGCCTCGCGGCAGGCCGGGTCGTTCGTGGCGTGCAGGAGCTGCCCCGGCCGCGCCAGCTGCTTGAGCAGCCGGCCCGCCAGCCGGCGCGCCGCCTCCGGCAGCGGCGCGAACACGTCGTCGACCAGCGCCACCCGCCGCCCCCCGGCGAGCGCGCGCTCCAGGAAGGCCAGCTTCACGGAGAGGAAGAGCAGGTCGCGATCGAGCGCCGGGAGCTGGTCCGCCGGGGTGACGCGCGTCCCGGCCTGCGCCACCACCCGGCCGCCGCGGTCGAGCGCAAACGCCCCCAGGCGCCCGCCGGAGAGCGCCGCCAGGAGCTGCGACCCGCGCGGCCGGATCGCCTCGACGGCCGCCTCCGGGCTGCCGCCCAGGGCTGCGGCGGCGCACGCGAGGACCTCCGGGAAGGGGTCCGCCGCCTCGGGCGCGGCCGTGGCCGTGGCCGGGGTCGCCGCGCCCGCCGGGGCCGGCGCCGGCGCGGCCGGCGCGGCCGCCTCCGCCTCGATGCGGGAGATCTCCATCTCGATGGAGCGCGGGTCGCGGACGAACCCGCCCGCCACCTCGGTCAGGGCGTGCTCGACCCCGCGCAGCTCCGACTCCACGGCGGCGCGCTCCTGCTCGGCCGAGCGGGTCGCCTCGCTCGACTCCAGCTCCGCCAGGCGCGCCCGGGCGGCCTCGGCGGCGCCCCGGGCGTCGGCGAGCCGCTGCAGGGCGTCCCTCAGCTCCCCGAGGCCGCTGACGCCCAGCGCCGCCAGCGCCTCCCGCACCTCGGCCGACTCCCGCTCGAACGCCTCCTGGACCTTGTGCTCGTGCTCGTCGACGAGCTGCCGACGCCGGCCCAGGCGGCCGCGCCCCTCGAGCGCCTGCACCCAGCCCAGGGCGACCCAGGCCGCCCAGCCGAACGCTGGGATGTCGAGCAGGGCCAGGTAGCGGAGCTCCGCGCTGCGCCGGAGCGCGATCCCGGCCGCGACGGCGCCCAGCCCCACGACGACGCCCGCCCACCAGCGCGGATCGGCCCAGGGGGGCCGGGGAGCGCCCACCGCCTCCGCGTCGGCCAGCGCGGCGCGGTCCGCCTCCACCTTGGCGAGCCCCTCGTCGCGCCGCGCGGTGGCCCGCCCGTGCGCGGCGAGCTTGGCCTCGACGTCGCCGAGCTTCTCCGCGACCGCGGCCGCCGGCGCGTTGCCGGCGACCTGCGCCTCGGCCGCCGCCACCGCGTCGCGCAGGCGCGCCCCCTCGCGGAGCGCCTCCTCCGCCTTGAAGAGCCGGCTCTGCAGTCCGTCGAGCTGGTACTGGAGCTTCTCGGCCCGCTCGGCGCGGGCGAGCTCGGCGCGGAGCTCGGCCAGGCGCCGGCTCGCCTGGGCGGGGTCGAGCGCCCGCCGGGGGGCGGGCGCCGCGGCGGGCACGGCCGCGGGGGCGGGCGCGCCCCGGCGCGAGGGCAGGTCGGAGAGGGCGAGGGTGAGCAGGCGCGCCTCGGCGGGCCCGGGCAGCCCCACCCGCTCGGCGAGCGCCCGCGCCACCGCGGCCGGCTCCTGGGCCACCAGCGCGAAGGCGCGCCGCTGGGGATCCAGCCGCTGGAGCTGGAAGCCCGCGGCGAAGTCGCGCACGAGCCGCCAGGTGCCGCCGTCGTCGCCGAGCACCGTCGCGCCGGCGCGCAGCGCGCCGCGCCCGGGGGCGCTGCCGCAGAGCGCCTCGGCGTCGCCGGGCGCGGGGCGGAACAGCGCCTCGAGCAGGCGGCGCAGCGAGGCGCCGTCGAACGGGACGAGGTTGTACCCCGGGCGCAGCCGGGCGCTCCCGCCGGACGGCGAGACACCCTTCACGCCCTGGGCCGCGATCTCGAGGAGCAGCACGACCGCGCGATGTTACCCGCTGCGGCCGCGGCGCGAAAGCACCGCGGCCGCGGCCGATCAGGCCTGGGGAGCGGGCGCGGCGGGCGCGCTCGCGGCGGCCGCGCCAGCGGCGGCGCCGAGCGGGCCCTCCTCCTGGTGGAGGCGGGCGGCCTTCCCCTGCAGCTCGCGCAGGTAGTACAGGCGGGAGCGGCGGACCTCGCCGTGGCCGAGGACCTCGATCCGGTCGATGCGGGGGCTGTGGACGGGGAACATGCGCTCCACGCCGACGCCGTAGCTGACCTTGCGCACGGTGAACATCGCGCGCGCGTCGCCCTTCTTGTGGCGGATGACGACGCCCTCGAAGACCTGGATGCGCTCCTTGTCGCCTTCCTTGATCTTCGTGTGCACGCGCACCGTGTCGCCGGACCGGAACTCCGGCACGTCCTTCCGCAGGTACTTCGCCTCGATGTCGCTGATCGCCTTGCGCAGCATCGCTCTCTCCTTACAGCTCGTCGTCCGCCGCCTCGAGGAGGCGGAGGTCCTGTTCCGTCGGCGTCAGCCTCGCGAAGAGGTCCGGCCGCCGCTCGCGGGTGACGCGCAGCGCCTCGCGCCGCCGCCACCGCTCGATCCGCCGGTGATCCCCGGACAGCAGGACCTCCGGAACCTTCATCCCCCGGTACGAAGGGGGCCGGGTGTAGTGCGGGTGCTCGAGCAGCCCGCCCTCTCCCGAGAAGCTCTCTTCCCCGGCGGAGCTCGCGTTGCCGAGCACCCCCGGGATGAACCGCGCCGCCGCGTCCACCAGCGCCAGCGCCGCCAGCTCTCCGCCGGTGAGCACGAAGTCTCCCAGCGACACCTCCACGTCCACCACCGACCGCACCCGCTCGTCGACGCCCTCGTAACGTCCGCAGGCGACGATCGCCCTGCCCTCCTCCGCCACCTGGCGCGCCAGCGCCTGGTCGAGCCGGACGCCGCGCGGGCTGGTGAGGAAGACCCTCGCGCCCGGCAACCGCTCGCGGGCCGCCTCGACGGCGGCGATGAGCGGCTCCGGCTTCATCACCATCCCGGCGCCGCCCCCGTAGGGCGCGTCGTCGGCCACCCGGTGCTTGCCCGAGGCGTGGTCGCGCACGTCGGCCACGTGCACCGCGAGGAGGCCGCTCTCCTGCGCCTTCCCGAGGATGCTCTCCCCCAGGTACCCCGTGCACATGCGGGGGAACAGCGTCAGGATCTCGACTTCCAGCTTCGCCACGTCACTCGCCTCGCCCGGGACCTCCCTCCGGCTCGCGTCCCTCGCCTGCCAGCTCCAAGAGCCCCTCCGGTGGATCCACCACCACCCGCCCCGCCGCGCGGTCCACCGTGACGTAGGGCGCGAGCGGCAGGAGCACCTCGCCGCGCCGCCCGGTCACCACCAGCACGTCCACCGCGCCCGTCTCGTACAGGCCGGTGACCGTCCCGACCGCCTCTCCACCCACCGTCACCACCGGCAGGCCCTCCAGATCGGCCCAGAAGTGCCGATCCTGCCCCGCCTCGCCGAGGTCCTCGCGCCACGCGAGCACCACCGACCCGACCAGCGCCTCCGCGGCGTCGCGGCCGCGGACGCCCTCCAGCTGCACCGCCCACACCCGCCCCTGCGGCCGGGCCAGCACCACCCGGCGCTCCTGCGCCGGTCCGTCGCCGCGCAGCAGCGCCACGCGCTCGAGGCCGCCCAGCGCGCCCTCCGACCCGGCCACGCCCACCAGCCCGTCGAGGCCGATCGCCCGGACCACCTTCCCGATGCGGACCGGCTCCACGCGCTAGTCGAGGATGTCGAGCACGGCCCGCCGCCCCTCGCGGCGCGCCGCCAGGTCGACCACGGTCCGCAGCGCCTTGGCGGTGCGGCCGCCGCGGCCGATGACGCGGCCGAGGTCGTCGGGGGCCACCGTCAGCTCGAGCACCGTCGAGCGATCGCGCTCGAGGGCGTCGACCTTCACGGCGCCCTTGTCCTGGACGAGCTGCTGGGCGAGCCAGACGACGAGGTCGCGCATGACGGCTCCGCGCGGGCTACTTGGACGCGGCCGCGCCGGCGGCGGGCGCCGCCTTCTTGGCGCGCTTCAGCACCATCGCCACCGTCTGGCTGGGCTTCGCGCCGACCTTGAGCCAGTGCTCGATGCGCTCGGTCTTGAGCTCGATGCGCTCCGGGCGCTGCGTGGGGTCGTACACGCCCACGTCCTCGAGGTACTTGCCGTCGCGGGCGTTGCGCGAGTCGGTCGCGACCACGTGATAGAAGGGCGCCTTGTGCGTACCGGCTCGGCTCAGCCGCAGGACCACTGCCATGTGCTGCCTCCTCTGAAACCTTTGGAAAATACGGAACGCCGAACCGCGGCGCCGCCGCGGCCCTCGGCCGTCCCTCGAAAAAGCGGATTCTTTTACGGGAGCTAGCCTGTCAAGTCAAGGACCGGCGCACCCGTCCGACTCGCGACCCGCCCCGAGCGCGAGGAGCACCCGCGCCGCGCGGTGCCACAGGAGGTGCGTCGAGGCGCCGACCAGCGCGCCGAGCGCCCAGCCGCCCGCGACGTCCGCGACCCAGTGCGCGCCCAGGTAGACGCGGGACAGTCCCCCCAGAAGGGCGAGGACCAGCACCCACCTCACCCGCCGCCCGTAGGCGAGGAGCGCGCAGGCGGCCAGGGTCGCGACGGCGCTCGCGTGGCCGCTCGGGAATCCGAGCTGGAAGAGCGGCTCGAGCCCCACCCTGACCTGGGCCGGGCCATAGATGGCGAGCGGCCGGGGCGTCGCGAAGAGCTCCTTGAGCTGCTGGACCGCCGCGCCGCCGGCGGCGAGCCCGAGCGCGACCGGCAGGTAGGCGACGGCGAGCCGCCGCAGGTCGCGCTCGAGCCAGGCGAAGAGCGCCAGCCCGAGCAGCGCCTGCGCCCAGCCCTCGCACGCGACGGAGAGGACGGCGGCGGGCAGGTCGAGCCAGGGTCGCTGCAGCGCGTGGTGGACCGCCAGGAAGGGGTCGTGCGCGTAGAGCGGCGGCATCGGCCTCCGGTTCTACCAGGGCCGCGCGGCGCGCGCGCACCGGAGACGCGAACGCCGCCCCGGCGGACCGGGGCGGCGCTCGAAGACCTCGACGTGCGTGAAGCCCTAGGCGGACTTCTCGGCCGCGGGGGCCTTCGCCTTCTTCTTGGCCTTCGGCTCCTCGCCCTCGCCCTCGGCCGCGGCGGGCGCGCTGCGCTCGACGAGCTCGATCATGGACATGTCGGCGGCGTCGCCGGCGCGGCGGCCCATGTGAATGATGCGGGTGTAGCCGCCGGCGCGCGCCTTGAAGCGGGGCCCGAGCGTGTCGAACAGCTTGTTCAGCACCTCGACGTCACGGACGTCGCGGTTTGCCTGCCGCCGCGCGTGCGCGGTGCCCTGCTTGGCGAGCGTGATGAACTTGTCGGCGAAGCGCTTCATCTCCTTCGCCTTGGGCGTGGTGGTGACGATCCGCTCGTGGCGGAAGAGGCTGGTCACCATGTTGCGGAACATGGCCGTGCGGTGCTCGGTGGTGCGGTCGAGCCTGCGGCCGACGACGCGGTGCTTCATGGGGATATCTCCTCAGGTGTCCGTGCGACGCTAGGCCTTGGGGGCCTGCGGCGCGGTCTTGGGCGGCCAGTTCTCGAGCTTCATCCCGAGGGAGAGGCCCATCTCGGCCAGGATCTCCTTGATCTCCTTGAGCGACTTCCGGCCGAAGTTCTTCGTCTTCAGCATCTCGGCCTCGGTCTTCTGCACGAGGTCGCCGATGCTCTTGATGTTCGCGTTCTGCAGGCAGTTCGCGCTGCGGACCGAGAGCTCGAGCTCGTCCACGGAGCGGAACAGGTTCTCGTTGAGCTTCGTCTCCTCGATGGCGACCGGCTCGACGCTGGGCTCCTCGGTCTCGTCGAAGTTGATGAAGATCGAGAGCTGCTCCTTCACGATCTTGGCCGCGTAGGCGACCGCGTCGGCCGGCGCGACCGAGCCGTCGGTCCACACCTCGAGCGTGAGCTTGTCGTAGTCGGTCTGCTGCCCGACGCGCGCGTTGGTGACCTGGTAGTTCACCTTGCGGATGGGGCTGAAGAGCGCGTCGATCGGGATGGTGCCGATGGGCTGCCCGGCCACCTTGTTGCGCTCCGACGGGACGTAGCCGCGGCCGCGGCGCGCGGTGAGCTCCATCCGGACCCGGCCGCCCTCGCTGATGGTGAGGAGGTGGTGCCCGGGGTTCAGGATCTCGACCTGGCCGTCGGTGATGATGTCGCCGGCCTTGATCTCCTTCGGCCCCTCGGCCTCGATCCGCACCGTCTTCACCTCGTTGGTGTGGATCTGGAGCAGGACCTCCTTGAGGTTGAGGATGACGTCGGTGACGTCCTCGGCCACCTCGGGGATGGTCATGAACTCGTGCTCCACCCCCTCGATCTTGACCGAGGTGATGGCCGCGCCCTGCAGGCTCGAGAGGAGCACGCGGCGCAGCGAGTTGCCGAGCGTGATGCCGAAGCCGCGCTCCAGCGGCTCGGCCACGAACTTGCCGTAGGTGTTGGTGAGGCTGTCCTGGTCGACCTGCAGGCCGCGAGGCTTGATGAGGTCGCGCCAGTTCTTCGTGACGATGGCGTCTGCCATGGGCTGTCTCCTCGTGCCGCCGCCCCCTCCCCGCCTCCGCCAGCCGAGCGGAGGCGAGGCGCCGTGAGGCGCGCGGCCGTGTTGAACGTGAAGTGAACGGGCCGATTACTTGGAGTAGAGCTCGACGATGAGCTGCTCCTGGATCGGCATGGTGATGTCCTCGCGGGCCGGCTGCGTCTTGACGGTGCCCTTGAAGCCGCCCTTGTCGAGCTCGAGCCACTGCGGCACGCCGCGGCGGTCGACGGTCTCGAGCGCCTCGCTGATGCGCACCACCTTCTTCGACCGGTCCTTCAGCTCGACCTTGTCGCCCATCTTCAGGCGGAAGGACGGGATGTTGACCTTGCGGCCGTTGACGCGGAAGTGGCCGTGGCGGACGAGCTGGCGCGCCTCGTTGCGGGTGTCGGCGAAGCCGAGCCGGAACACGACGTTGTCGAGCCGGAGCTCGAGCGTCTGCAGGAGGTTGTCGCCGGTCTTGCCCTTCGCCGCCGCCGCGTTGGCGTAGGCGTGCCGGAAGTCGGCCTCCAGCATGCCGTACATCCGCTTGACCTTCTGCTTCTCGCGGAGCTGGACGCCGTACTCGGAGAACTTGATGCGGCCCTGGCCGTGCTGGCCCGGGGGGTAGGGACGGCGCTCGATGGCGCACTTGTCCGTGTAGCAGCGATCACCCTTCAGGTACATCTTGAGGTTCTCGCGGCGGCAGAGCCGGCAGACGCTTTCGGTGTAACGAGCCACGTGGTTCTCCTGGTCTCAGACGCGGCGGCGCTTGGGGGGCCGGCAGCCGTTGTGCGGGATGGGGGTGACGTCGCGGATGAGCGAGATCTTGAGGCCGGCGGCCGAGAGGGCCCGCAGGGCCGACTCGCGGCCGGCGCCCGGACCGGAGACCTGCACCGTGACGCTCTTCAGGCCGTGCTCCATCGCCTTCGCGGCGGCGTCGCCCGCGGCGACCTGGGCCGCGAACGGCGTCGACTTGCGCGAGCCCTTGAACCCGCGCGCGCCGGCCGAGGACCACGAGATCACGTTCCCCGTGACGTCGGTGATGGTGATCTGGGTGTTGTTGAAGCTGGCCGCGATGTGGACGATCCCGGCCGCGATGTTCTTCTTCACCCGCTTCTTCCCCTTCTTGGGGACGACGGGCGAGGCGGTGACGGGCTCGATGCCGCCCAGGTTGGGCATGGCCGGCGCCGTCGGCTCCTCGGTTTTGGGCGCCGCCGCGGCGGGCTTCTTCTCGGCGTTCTGCTTCTCGTCGGCCACTCTGTTCTCCTCGGTTCTCTGGCGGCGGGGGACCAGGCCCCCTGCCCTACGAGTTCGTCGCGCCCGCTTCGGCGGAGGTTCGACCCCCGCCCGGCGCGTGTCGGGTTCGGTCGGCTAGGCCTTGGGGGCCGGGGCGGCGGCGGCCGGCTTCCGGACGAGGCCGCGCTTCGGGCCCTTGCGGGTGCGGGCGTTGGTGTGCGTGCGCTGGCCGCGGACCGGCAGGCCCTTGCGGTGGCGCAGGCCGCGGTAGCAGCCGAGGTCCATGAGCCGCTTCACGTTCATGGAGATCTCGCGGCGGAGGTCGCCCTCGACCTTGAACGACTGCTCGATGGTCTCGCGCAGCCGGCGCACCTCGTCGTCGGTGAGATCCTTGGTCCGGGTCGTCACGGAGACGCCGGCGTTCCCGCAGATCTTCTTCGCGGAGGTCCTGCCGATTCCGTAGATGTACTGGAGCGAGATCTCGATGCGCTTCTCGCGGGGGAGGTCGACGCCTGCGATACGGGCCATCTTCGCTGTTCTCCTGGTTCCTGGCGGTGCGCCGGGGCTAGCCCTGGCGCTGCTTGTGGCGCGGGTTGGCGGGGCAGATGATCCGCACGACGCCCTTGCGCTTGATGACCTTGCACTTGTCGCAAATCTTCTTGACCGACGCGCGGACCTTCATGATGCCACTGCCTCCCGAGAAAAAATCTCGCTCGTCCAGACGAAAAGCCCCGCCGCGGCTTCCGGCGGGACTGGCGACCGGGGATGTCCCGGAGCGCCGTCACTTCAAAGCTCTCGCACCGCCCTCCCCCACCTCGGGCAGTTTGCGAAGGGCGCCCTATAACACAGGCATTCCGCCCCTGCAACGTCTGCCGCGCGCTTCAACCTCTTTTCGGGGGCTCCGACAGCACCACCGGCCCGTCCTCCGTGATGGCGACCGTGTGCTCGAAGTGGGCGGAGAGGCTGCCGTCCGCCGTCACCGCCGTCCAGCCGTCGTCCAGCGTCCTCACCTCGAACCCGCCCGCGTTCACCATGGGCTCGATGGCGAGCACCATGCCGGGCCGGAGCCTGAGCCCCGTCCCGGGGGCGCCGTAGTTCGGGACCTGCGGCGGCTCGTGCAGCTTGCGGCCGATGCCGTGCCCGACGAAGTCGCGCACGACCGAGCAGCCCTCCCCCTCCACGTACTGCTGCACCGCGAACCCCACGTCCCCGAGCCGGGCGTCCGGCACCGCCGCCGCCACCCCGCGCCTGAGCGCCTCCGCCCCCACCTGGAGCAGGCGCGCCGCCGCCGGCGAGACCCGGCCCACCGGCACGGTGCGCGCCGCGTCGCCGAACCAGCCGCCGAGCGAGACGCCGAAGTCGAGCCCGACCACGTCGCCCTCGACCAGCGCCCGCCGGTCGGAGGGGATGCCGTGCACCACCTCGTCGTTCACCGAAATGCAGATGACGGCCGGGTAGCCGTGGTAGCCGAGGAAGGCCGGCGTCGCGCCCCGGGCCGCGGTGGCCCGCGCGGCGAGCCGGTCGAGCTCGCCGGTGGTCACCCCCGGCACGGCGGCCGCGGCCACCTCGGCCAGCACGTCGTGCACGACGAGGCTCGCCTCGCGGATGCGGGCGATCTCGGCAGCGCTCCTCAGCTCCAGGTGCTCCCTCATGCCAGCGCGGCGGCCTCCCCGCCGTCGGCGGGGCTCCGCCCGATCATCGCGCCGCGCCCAGCGCGAGCTTCGTGGCGGCGAGGATGCCGTCCGGCGTGCCGACGCCCTCGATCTCGGCCACCTTGCCGCGCTCCTGGTAGAAGCGCTTGAGCGGCCAGGTCTTGTCGGCGTACTCCTGCATCCGCTTCTTGACGTTCTCGGGGCGGTCGTCGTCGCGCTGGACGAGGGCGGCGCCCTCCCGGTCGCAGACGCCCGGCGCGCGCGGCGGGTTCGCCGACACGTGGTAGACCGCCCCGCACTTCGGGCAGCTCCGCCGGCCGCTGATGCGCTCGACGACGAGCTCCTCCGCCACCTCGTACGAGAGCACGCGGTCGATGTGCCGCCCCATCGACTGGAGCAGCGCCTCGAGGTACTCGGCCTGGGCGGTGGTGCGGGGATAGCCGTCGAGGATGAAGCCGGGCCCGACGTCCGGGCGGCCCAGGCGGTCCTTCACGAGCGCGTTCGTCACGTCGTCGGTGACGAGGCCGCCCGCGTCCATGATGGCCTGGATCTTCTTGCCGAGCTCGGTGCCCCGCGCCTTGTGGTCGCGGAACATGTCGCCGGTCGAGATGTGCGGGATGCCGTACTCGCGCGCGAGCAGCTTCGCCTGCGTGCCCTTCCCCGCGCCGGGGGGACCGAGGAGGATGAGGATCATGGAGGTCTCCAGGCGCCGGCGCTGGCCGGCGCGCGGGCGTCAGGCGCCGACGGTGGCGCTGCCGACGCGGCGGCCGCGGATGCGCGGGCCGCGCGGGCCGGTGAAGCCCTCGTAGTGCCGGGTGATGAGGTGCCCCTCGATCTGCTGCACGGTGTCGAGCGCGACGCCGACCACGATGAGGAGCGCCGTCCCGCCGAAGTAGAACGGGACGCCGAACTGGTTGATGAGCAGGGTCGGCAGCACGCAGACCGCGGCGATGTAGATGGCCCCGCCGAAGGTGATGCGCGAGAGGACGTGGTCGATGTAGTCGGCCGTCGTCTTGCCGGGGCGGATGCCCGGGATGTACCCGCCGTACTTCTTGAGGTTGTCCGCCACGTCGACCGGGTTGAACGTGACCGCCGTGTAGAAGTAGGCGAAGAACACGATCATGGCGACGTAGAACGTGTTGTAGATCCAGCTCCCCGGGCGCATCTGGTCGGAGAGCCGCGACAGGAAGGGGAACCACGAGGCGAGGGTGGCCGGGAAGAGCAGCACCGAGCTCGCGAAGATGGGCGGGATGACGCCGGCGGTGTTCACCTTGAGCGGCAGGTGCGTCGACTGCCCGCCGTAGAGCTTCCGCCCCACCACCCGCTTCGCGTACTGCACCGGGATCCGGCGCTGGCCGCGCTCGAAGAAGACGATGACGGCCACCACCGCCACCATCAGGGCGAGGAGCGCGAGGACCTTGAACTCGTCCAGCCCGGCGCCCGGCGTCCGGTAGGCGGCCCAGGTCTGGTAGATGGCGTCGGGGATGCGCGCCACGATGCCGGCGAAGATGATGAGCGAGATGCCGTTGCCCACGCCGCGCTCGGTGATCTGCTCGCCCATCCACATGATGAAGGCGGTGCCGGCGGCGAGCGAGATGACGGTGAGGAGGCGGAAGCCCCAGCCCGGGTTCTGCACCACCATGAGCCCGGTGTTGTCGCGCAGCGACTCGAGGTAGGTGGCGATCCCGATGCCCTGGATCACCGACAGCACGATGGTGCCATAGCGCGTGTACTGGGTGATCTTGCGCCGGCCGACCTCGCCCTCCTTCTGCATCTTCTCCAGCGCCGGGATGACCACGGTGAGGAGCTGCAGGATGATGGAGGCCGAGATGTACGGCATGATCCCGAGCGCGAAGATCGAGAGCTGCTCGAGGGCGCCGCCGGAGAAGAGGTTGAAGAGCCCGAGCAGGCCGCCCGAGCTCGCCACCACCCGCCGCATGGCGACGCGGTCCACGCCGGGGGTGGTGACGAAGATCCCGAGCCGGTAGACGGCGAGGATGCCGAGCGTGAAGAGGAGCCGCTTGCGCAGCTCCGGGATGCGGAACATGTTCGCGATGCCGCTCGTCACCATGCGCACGCCTCTCAACGTTCCGGCGGAGACGCGCCCCGCCCTGCGTCATCCACGGCGGGCCGTGGCCCGCGGTTACGCCTTCTTCTTGGCGGCGACCTTGGCGGCCTTCGCCTTCTGGTACATCGTCTGCGGCTTGGGGAGCACCTCCACCTTGCCGCCCGCCTTCTCGATGGCCGCGCGGGCGCCGGCCGTGACGCGGTCGGCCTTCACGGTGTAGGCGCCGGTGAGCTCGCCCTGCCCGAGCACCACCACGCCCTCGGCGTTCTTGCGGATGAGGCCGGCCTGGGCGAGCGCCGCCTGGTCCACCACCGAGCCCGCGGGCAGCGCCGCGAGCTTCGCCACCTGGACCTCGTCGAAGTCGCGGCGGAAGACGTTGGTGAAGCCGAACTTCGGCAGGCGCCGCTGGAGCGGCATCTGGCCGCCCTCGAAGCCCTCGAAGTGCATGTTGCCGCTGCGGGCCTTCTGGCCCTTGCCGCCGCGGCCGGCCGTCTTGCCGAGGCCGGAGGCCTGGCCGCGGCCGACCCGCTTGCGCTCGCGGTTCGCGCCCTTGGGCGCCTTGAGCTGGCTGAGTGACATCGTCGGAATCTCCCTTTTAACCCAGATGGGCGACCGTTGTCCCGCCTGCGGCGGCTGGTCGCGGCGGCGCTACGACTTGGCGGCCGCCTGCTTGCGGGCCTTGCGCCCGAGGGGCGGCGCGGCGTCGACGCGCTCCCAGGTGACGAGGTACCGCACCTTGTCGATCATCCCCAGCGTCTGCGGGGTGTCGGGCAGCAGCTTCGTCGAGTTCATCTTCTTGAGGCCCAGGCCCTGCACCACGACGCGGTGCGGAGCCGGGCAACCCGCGAGACCGCTGACGAGCTTCACGCGAATGGCGGACATGTCTTCCTCCGGCTAGCCCTGCAGCTCGGCCAGCTGCTTGCCGCGCAGGCGCGCGTTGTCGTCGGCGGAGCGGAGCCGCTTGAGGCCGGCCACGGTCGCCTTGATGACGTTGTGGGGGTTCCGCGAGCCCTGGCACTTGGTGAGCACGTTGCGGATGCCGGCCGCCTCGAGCACGGCGCGGACGGAGCCGCCGGCGATGACGCCGGTGCCCTCCCCGGCCGGCTTGAGCAGCACGCGGCCGGCGCCGAAGTGGCCGAGCACCTCGTGCGGGATGGTGGTGCCGACGAGCGGCACCTTGAACAGGTGCTTCTTCGCCTGCTCCCCACCCTTGCGGATCGCCTCGGGGACCTCGTTCGCCTTGCCGAGGCCGACGCCGACGTGACCCTGGCCGTCGCCGACCACGATGAGGGCCGAGAAGCTGAAGCGGCGGCCGCCCTTCACGACCTTGGCGACGCGGTTGATGTGGACGACCTTGTCCTGCAGGTCGAGATCGTTCGCGTTGATGGGTGCAGGCATGCGTATCCTCTAGAACTCGAGGCCGGCCTCGCGGGCCGCCTGAGCGACGGCCGCGATGCGGCCGTGGTAGTCGAAGCCGTTGCGATCGAAGACGACGCGCTGGATGCCCTTCGCCTTGGCAGCCTCCGCGATGGCGGTCCCCACCTTCTTGGCGGCGGCCGTCTTGTCGTCCTCCTTCACTTCGCCCTTGAGCGCCTTCGAGCCGGTCGAGACGGCGGCCAGGGTCGCCCCGGTCGTGTCGTCGACGATCTGCGCGTACATGTGCTTCAGGCTCTTGTAGACGGTGAGCCGCGGACGCTCGGTGGTGCCGCTCAGCTTCTTCCGGATGCGGGCCTTGCGCTTCTCGCGTGCGGTGGTGTGCTTCGCCATGGTGGTTCCTCCGTGCGCCGGCGCAGGAGCAGCCGGCGCATGAGCTGGGGCGGCCTAGGCCGCGCCGGTCTTGCCTTCCTTGCGACGGATGGTCTCCTCCGCGTACTTGATGCCCTTGCCCTTGTACGGCTCGGGCGGGCGCAGCGCGCGGATCTTGGCGGCGGTGAGGCCGAGCAGGTGCTTGTCCACGCCGCGGACGACCAGGCGGGTCTGCTTCGCGTCGATCTCCGCCGTCACCCCCTCGGGGAGCCGGAAGACGACCGGGTGCGAGAAGCCGAGGGTGAAGTTGATGTCCTTCCCCTTCAGCTCCGCCTTGAAGCCGACGCCGTTGATCTCGAGCGCCCGCTCGTAGCCCTTCACGACGCCGTCGATGGCGTTCCTGACGAGCGTGCGGGTGAGGCCGTGCAGGCCCTTCGACTCGCGGGAGTCGTCGGGCCGCGTGACGTGCACCTCCTTGCCCGTCACCTCGACCTTGACGCGCGGGTTGAACGGGAAGTGCATCTTCCCCTTCGGCCCCTCGACCTTGATGTCGCCGTTCGCGACGGCGACCTTGACCTTGTCCGGGATCTTGACCGGAATCTTGCCGACTCGGGACATGGCTTCTCCTACCAGACGGTGCAGATGAGCTCGCCGCCCACCTTCTGCTTGCGGGCCTCGCGATCCACCAGCACGCCCTTCGACGTGGAGAGGATGGCGATCCCCATCCCGTTCAGCACCCGCGGGATGGAGTCGGTGGGGACGTAGCGGCGCAGGCCCGGCTTCGACACCCGCTTGATGTCGCTGATGGCCGGCTCGCGGTCCGCGCTGTACTTGAGCGTGATGGTGATGGCGCCCTGCGCGCCGTCGTCGTGCCGGACGAACTCCTTGATGTAGCCCTCCTCGCGAAGGACCTCGGCGATGCGCGCCTTGAGGCCGGAAGCGGGGACGACCACCTTCTCGTGCCGGGCCGACGACGCGTTGCGGATGCGCGTCAGCATGTCGCCAATGGGATCGGTCATGGACATGGGTGAGGTCTCCTACCAGCTCGACTTGATGACGCCGGTGATCTCGCCCTGCAGCGCGCGCTTGCGGAAGCAGATGCGGCACATCTGGAACTTGCGCAGGAACGCGCGCGGGCGGCCGCAGAGCTCGCAGCGGTTGTACTGGCGGACCGGGAACTTCAGCTTGCGCTTCGCCTGCGCCATCTTTGAAAGCTTCGCCATTCGTGAATCTCCTGGGCTCTTCCGCTACTGGCGGAACGGCATGCCGAGCGACCGGAGCAGCGCGCGGCCTTCCTCGTCGTTGCGGGCCGTCGTCACCACGGTGATGTTCATGCCCTTGATCTTCTCGACCTTGTCGTAGTTGATCTCGGGGAAGATGATCTGCTCGCGTACGCCGAGCGTGTAGTTGCCCTTGCCGTCGAACGCCTTCGGCGAGACGCCCTTGAAGTCACGGACCCGCGGCAGCGCGACCGTGAGGAGGCGATCCAGGAACTCGTAGGCGCGGTCGCCGCGCAGCGTGACCATGGCGCCGATCGACTGGCCCTGGCGCAGCTTGAAGTTCGCGATGGACTTGCGCGCCTTGGTGATGACCGGCTTCTGGCCGGCGATCTGGGCGAGCTGCTCCACCGAGGCGTCGATGATCTTGCCGTTGTTGATGGCCTCGCCGAGGCCCATGTTCACGACGACCTTGTCCACCCGCGGCACCTGCATCGGGTTCTTGAACCCGAACTCCTTCATGAGCGCCGGGCGGATCTCCTTCTCGAACCGCTCCTTCAGCCGTGCTGCCATCTCGACTCTCCTTGCCTTCGGCCGGCGCCAGCTCCTGCCGGGCGATGCGTCGTTGCTGCGGTGACGGGGGAGCCTGTCTCCCCCGGAATCGGCGCCGCGTCTACTTCGCGGCCGCCCGCTTCTCGCGCCGCGCCTTCTCCTTGGCGCCGTGCTCGCGGGCGATCTTCTCCTTGCGCGCCGGCTTGTCGCCCGCGCCCACCACCATCACGTTCGAGATGGCGATGGTGCCGTTCTGCTCGATGATGCCGCCCTCGGGGTTCGAGGGGTTGCGGCCCTTCTTGAGGTGCCGCTTCACGACCTGGACCTTGTCCACCCGGACCCGGCCCTTCTCGCGCAGGACCTCGAGCACCTTGCCCGACTTGCCCTTGTCCTTGCCGGCGATGACCTTGACCGTGTCGCCCTTGCGGATCTGCATGACCTAGAGGACCTCCGGCGCGAGCGAGATGATCTTCATGAACTTGCGGGCGCGGAGCTCGCGGGCCACCGGGCCGAAGATGCGGGTGCCGATCGGCTCGAGGTCCTTGTTGATGAGGACCGCCGAGTTGCCGTCGAACCGGATGTAGCTGCCGTCCGGCCGCTTCACCTCGCGGCTGGTGCGGACGATGACGGCGCGCGCCACCTCGCCCTTCTTCACCTTGGCCGCCGGGATGGCCTCCTTGACGGCGACCACGATGACGTCGCCGATGGAGGCGTAGCGGCGGCGCGAGCCGCCCAGGACCTTGATGCACATGACGCGCTTCGCGCCGGAGTTGTCGGCCACGTCGAGCATCGTCTGCTGCTGGATCATGGCTTAGACCTCCGCCGCCTTCTCGAGCGTCTCGACCACCCGCCAGCGCTTGTCCTTCGAGAGCGGCCGGGTCTCCTCGATGCGCACCTTGTCGCCCGGCTGGCACTCCTGCTTCTCGTCGTGCGCCTTGAACTTGGTGGCCTTCATCACGATCTTGCCGTACTTCCGATCGGCCACGCGGCGCTCGACCTTGACGACGACCGTCTTCGTCATCTTGTTCGAGACGACCACGCCGATGCGGGTCTTGCGGCTCCCGCGCTCCGTCTCCGTCGTCATGCCTGCTCCTTCTTCCCGGCCGCCTGCGCCGCGAGCTCCTGCTGCCGCTTGACCGTGAAGCAGCGCGCCACGTCCTTGCGCGCCTTCTTCAGGTCGGCGGTGGAGTCGAGCACGCCGGTGTTGTGCTTGGACTTCATCTCGAAGAGCGACCGCTTGAGCTCCTTCGCCCGTTCGGCGAGCTCCTGCGGCTGCAGCTCCTTCAGCTCCTTGGCGGTGGCCATGTCGTCGGCTCCTAGAGCGTGGCGCCGCGCTTCACGACCTTGGTCGCGATCGGCAGCTTGTGAGCGGCGAGGTGGAAGGCCTTCTTGGCGATCTCGTCCGTGACGCCCTCCATCTCGTAGAGGATGCGGCCCGGCTTCACGACGGCGACGTAGTACTCCACGTTGCCCTTGCCGGTGCCCATGCGCGTCTCGGCGGGCTTCTTGGTGATGGGCTTGTCCGGGAAGACCCGGATCCAGATCTTGCCGCCCCGCTTCACGAAGCGGGTCATGGCGACACGGGCGGCCTCGATCTGGCGGCTGGTCAGCCACCCGCACTCGGTCGCCTGCAGGCCGTACTCGCCCTGGTTGAGCTCGGAGCCGCGGTACGCCTTCCCGCGCATGCGGCCCTTCATCATCTTCCGATATTTCGTTCGCGCCGGCTGAAGCATGTCGTTCTCCCGGAGGTGCTAGACGCGGCCGGCGTGGCGCGGGGGGCGCGCCGGCGACGAAGCCGGCAGGACCTCGCCCCGCATGATCCACACCTTGCAGCCGATCTTGCCGTAGGTGGTCTTCGCCTCGGCGAACCCGTAGTCGATGTCCGCGCGGAGCGTGTGCAGCGGCACGCGGCCCTCGCGGTACCACTCGTAGCGCGCCATCTCGGAGCCGCCCAGGCGGCCGGAGCAGGCGACGCGGATGCCCTTGGCGCCGAACTTCTGCGCGGTCTGGACCGACTTCTTCATGGCGCGGCGGAAGGCGATGCGGCGCTCGAGCTGGGTGGCGATGTTCTCGGCCACCAGCTGCGCGTCGGTCTCGGCCTTCCGGACCTCGACCACGTTCAGGTAGACCTCGTTCTGCGTGAGGCCCTGGAGGTCCTTCTTGATGGTCTCGATGCCCGCGCCGCGCTTCCCGATGACGATCCCGGGGCGCGCCGTGTGGACGTTGATCTTGACCTTGTTCGCCGCCCGCTCGATCTCGATCTTGGAGATGCCGGCCTGGCCGAGCTTCTCCTTCACGAACTCACGCAGGTGGATGTCCTCGTGGAGCCACTTGGCGTAGTTCTTCTCCTCGTACCACTTCGACTCCCAGGAGCGGATGACGCCGAGGCGGAACCCGATCGGATGGACTTTCTGACCCATGAGCAGTTCTCCTCGTTCTCTCAGGCGCGAGCGCCGGTCCCGAGCTCGACGTAGACGTGGCTGGTGCGCTTCTCGATGCGGAAGGCGCGGCCCATGGCGCGGGGCATGAAGCGCCGCATCTTGGGGCCACCGTCCACGGTGAGCGTCTTCACGAAGAGCGCGTCCACGTCGACGTGGCCGCCCTTCTGCTCGGCGTTCGCCACCGCGGAGCGCAGCAGCTTCGCGAGGGGCTTCGCCGCGGACTGCGGCGTGTAGCGGAGCATCGCGAGCGCCTCGCCCACCGGCATGCCGCGCACGTGGTCGGCGACGAGCCGCACCTTGCGCGGCGCGACCCGCAGGAACGAGAGGCTGGCGTGCGGCCCCGCCGGCGCCTTCGCCGCGCGCTTGGCGGGCGCGGCCTTCTGCTTCTTTTCGGTCTCGGCCATGTCGGTGGCTCCTTACTTCTTCGGGGCGGGGGCGGGCGCCGCCGCGACCTTCTTCTCGGCCGAGTGGCCGTGGAAGGTGCGCGTCGGGGCGAACTCGCCCAGCTTGTGCCCGACCATGTTCTCGGTCACGAACACCGGCACGAACTTGCGGCCGTTGTGGACCGCGAAGGTGTGGCCGACGAAGTCGGGCAGGATGGTGCTCCGCCGCGACCAGGTCTTGATGACCGACTTCTTGTTGCCCTTGTTCGCGTCCTCGACCTTCTTGGCGAGGTGCTTGTCGGCGAACGGGCCCTTCTTGATGGAACGCGCCATGTCGTTGTCCTCGTCCCGTGAGCGCTAGTGCGGCCGGTTGCGGATGCCGGGCTGGCGGCGGGTGACGATGAGCTTGTCGGTGCGGCGGTTGTTGCGGGTCTTGAGGCCCTTCGTCTTCTGGCCCCAGGGCGAGACCGGGTGCGGGTTGCCCTGCCCCGACTTGCCCTCGCCGCCGCCGTGCGGGTGGTCGACCGGGTTCATGGCCAGGCCGCGGACGGTGGGGCGGATGCCCAGCCAGCGGCTCTTGCCGGCCTTGCCCACGCGCACCGAGGCGCTCTCGATATTGGAGAGCTGGCCGATGGTGGCCTTGCAGTCCTGCAGGACCATCCGGACCTCGCCCGACGGCATGCGGATCTGGGCGTAGGCGCCCTCCTTCGCCATGAGCTGGCCGAAGGAGCCGGCGGAGCGGATGAGCTGCCCGCCCGAGCCCGGCTGCGCCTCCAGGTTGTGGAGGACGGTGCCGACCGGGATGGAGCGGATGGGGAGCGCGTTCCCGGGGCGGATGTCGACGCCGTCGCCGGAGAGGAGCACGTCGCCCACGTTCAGGCCGACCGGGGCCAGGATGTAGCGCTTCTCGCCGTCCTTGTAGTGGAGCAGCGCGATGCGGGCGGTCCGGTTCGGGTCGTACTCGATGGCCGCGACCTTGGCCGGCACGCCGTCCTTCTCGCGCCGCCAGTCGATGACGCGGTAGCGGCGCTTGTGGCCGCCGCCCATGTGGCGGGTCGTGATGTGGCCGTGCGCGTTGCGCCCGCCCGTCTTGCGGATCGCCTTGGTGAGCTTCTTCTCGGGCTTCGACTTGGTGATCTCCGCGAAGTCGGAGACCGTCATGAGGCGCCGCCCGGCGCTCGTAGGCTTGTAGCTCTTGAGGCCCATGGTCCGTTCCCTTGCGCTACGCGCCCTCGAAGAGCGAGATGGTCTCGCCTTCCTTCAAGGTCACGATGGCCTTCTTCCAGTTGGGGCGGCGGCCGAGGTTCCGGCCGACGCGCTTGTTCTTGCCGCGGGCGATCGAGGTGCGGACGGCGGTCACGTGGACGCCGAAGAGCTTCTCGACCGCGCCCTTCACCTGGATCTTGGTCGCGTCGCGGTGCACCTCGAAGGCGTACTGCTGCGCCGCCTCGCGGCCGCGCTCGGACTTCTCGGTGATGAGCGGACGCTTCACCACGTCCTGATCGGCGAGCATCATGACAGGGAGGCCTCCAGCTTCTTGGCGCTCTCGGCGGTCAGCACGAGCGCGTCGTGCTTCAGGATGTCGTAGACGTTGAGCCCCTCGGCGGCGAGGAAGTCGGCGCCGCGGAGGTTGCGCACGCTCTGCTCGAGCGCGACGTTCGCGGCCGCGTCCACCACCAGCACCTTGGCGAGGCCCAGCTTCTTCAGCACCTGGGCGGCGGCCTTGGCCTTGGGGGCGTCGGGGGCCCACTTCTCGACGATGAGCAGCTTCTGGTCGCGGTTGCGCAGCGCCAGCGCCGAGCGGAGGGCCGCCTTGCGGACCTTCTTCGGCACCTCGTACCCGTAGTCGCGCGGCTTCGGCCCCATGGCCTTGCCGCCGCCGACCCACTGGCTGGCGCGGGTCGAGCCCTGGCGGGCGCGGCCGGTGTGCTTCTGCTTCCAGGGCTTCTTGCCGCCGCCGGACACCAGCGAGCGGTTCTTGACGGCGTGGGTGCCGGAGCGGTCGGAGGCGAGCTTCGCCTTGACCACCTCGTAGAAGAGGTGCTCGTTCACCTCACCGGCGAACACGGCGTCGGCGAGCTCGATCTCGCTCACCTTGTTCTTCTCGAGGTCGTAGACGTCGAACTTGGCCATGGTGGTTCCTCAGTAGGGGCCCGGGGCCCCTACTTGATCTCCACGTCGACGCCGGCCGACAGGTCGAGCTTCATCAGCGCGTCGAGCGTCTGCGGCGTCGGCTCGAGGATGTCGAGCAGCCGCTTGTGCGTGCGGATCTCGAACTGCTCGCGCGACTTCTTGTCGACGTGCGGGCTGCGGAGGACGGTGAACTTGTTGATCCGGGTGGGGAGCGGGATGGGGCCGGCCACCTTGGCGCCGGTCCGCTTCGCCGTCTCCACGATCTCACCGGCCGACTGGTCGAGCAGCTTGTAGTCGTAGGCCTTGAGCCGGATCCTGATCTTCTGAGTCGCCATTGAAGAGCCTTTGTCTCGATCCTCGGCGCTGCGCGCCGCCCGCGGGTCGCGGGCGGTGCCGTCCGCCGCGGCGTCCTTCTACTGGATGACCTCGGCCACCACGCCCGCGCCGACCGTACGGCCGCCTTCACGGATGGCGAACCGGAGCTCCTTCTCCATGGCGACGGGGGTGATGAGCTCCACCTCCACCGACACGTTGTCCCCCGGCATCACCATCTCCACGCCCTTCGGCAGCGTCATCGTCCCGGTCACGTCCGTCGTCCGGAAGTAGAACTGCGGCCGGTACCCGTTGAAGAACGGCGTGTGACGACCGCCCTCCTCCTTCGTCAGGACGTACACCTCGCCCTTGAACTTCGTGTGCGGCGTGATCGACCCCGGCTTCGCCAGCACCTGACCGCGCTCCACCTCCTCGCGCTTCAGGCCGCGCAGCAGCGCCCCGATGTTGTCGCCCGCCTGCCCCTCGTCGAGCAGCTTGCGGAACATCTCCACGCCCGTCACCACCGTCTTCGCCGTGGGCTTGATGCCGACGATCTCGACCTCCTCGCCCACCTTGATGACGCCGCGCTCCACGCGCCCCGTCGCCACCGTCCCGCGCCCCGAGATCGAGAACACGTCCTCGACCGGCATCAGGAACGGCTTGTCCGTCGCGCGCTTCGGCGTCGGGATGTAGCTGTCCACCGCGTCCATCAGCCGACCGATCGACGGCTCGCCCAGGTCGCCCTTGTCGCCCTCGAGCGCCTTCAGCGCCGACCCCTTCACGATCGGGATCTCGTTCCCCGGGAACTCGTACTTCGTCAGGAGCTCGCGGACCTCCAGCTCCACCAGGTCGAGCAGCTCCTTGTCGTCCACCATGTCGCACTTGTTCAGGTAGACCACGATGTACGGCACGCCCACCTGCCGGGCGAGCAGGATGTGCTCGCGCGTCTGCGGCATCGGGCCGTCCGCCGCCGAGACCACCAGGATGGCGCCGTCCATCTGCGCCGCGCCGGTGATCATGTTCTTCACGTAGTCCGCGTGGCCCGGGCAGTCGACGTGCGCGTAGTGCCGCTTCTCCGTCTGGTACTCCACGTGCGCCGTCGCGATCGTGATGCCGCGCTCCCGCTCCTCGGGGGCCTTGTCGATCTGATCGTACGCCATGAAGCTCGCCATGCCCTTCGCCGCCGCCACCTTCGTGATGGCAGCCGTGAGCGTCGTCTTCCCGTGGTCGACGTGCCCGATCGTCCCCACGTTCACGTGCGGCTTGTTGCGCTCGAACTTTTCCTTGGCCATGGCTCCTGTCCTCTCTGGTCTGCGGCTCGAAAGTGGTTGCGCGGGACCGCCTACTTCGCGACGGCGGCGCCCTTCGACTTGGTGACGATGGTCTCCGCGATGCTGGCGGGGACCTGCGCGTAGTGCGCGAACTGCATGGTGTAGGTGGCGCGGCCCTGGGTCTTCGACCGAAGGTCCGTGGCGTAGCCGAACATCTGGGCCAGCGGCACCTGGGCGGTGATGACCTGGATGCCGGCGCGCGGGGCCATGCCGTGGATCTTGCCGCGGCGCGAGTTGATGTCGCCGATGACGTCGCCCATGTACTCGTCGGGCGTCAGCACCTCGACGTCCATGATCGGCTCGAGCAGGACCGGGCCCGCCTTGGCGGCGCCGTCCTTGAAGCCCATGGAGCCGGCGATCTTGAACGCCATCTCGGACGAGTCGACGTCGTGGAAGCTGCCGTCGAAGACCTCGACCTTGATGTCGACCATCGGGAAGCCGGCCAGCACGCCGCCCTGCATCGCCTCGACGATGCCCTTCTCGATGGGGGCGATGAACTCCTTGGGGATGGAGCCGCCCACCGTCTCGTTCTCGAAGGAGAAGCCGGCGCCCGGCTCCTGCGGGATGAGGCGCAGCCAGCAGTGGCCGTACTGGCCGCGGCCGCCGGTCTGCCGGATGTAGCGGCCCTCCGACTCGACCCTCTTGGTGATGGTCTCGCGGTAGGCGACCTGCGGCTTGCCGACGTTCGCCTCGACCTTGAACTCGCGGAGCATGCGGTCGACGAGGATCTCGAGGTGGAGCTCGCCCATCCCGCGCATGATGGTCTGACCCGTCTCCTCGTCGGTGTGGACGCGGAACGAGGGGTCCTCCATCTGGAGGCGCTGCAGGGCGAGGCCCATCTTGTCGGAGTCGCCCTTGGTCTTCGGCTCGACGGCGACCGAGATGACCGGCTCCGGGAACACCATCTGCTCCAGGATGACCGGCTCGTCCTCGGTGCAGAGCGTGTCGCCGGTGGTGGAGGAGCGCAGGCCGACCGCGGCCGCGATGTCGCCGGCGAGGACTTCCTTGATCTCCTCGCGCTTGTTGGCGTGCATCTGGAGGAGGCGACCGACGCGCTCCTTCTTGTCCTTGGTCGCGTTGTAGACGTACGACCCGGCCTCGAGCTTGCCGGAGTAGACGCGGATGAAGGTGAGGTTGCCGACGAACGGGTCGTTCATGAGCTTGAACGCCAGCGCGGCGAACGGCTCGGAGTCGGAGGTGCCGCGGACGACCTGGACGCCCTTCGGGTTCACGCCCTTGATCGGCGGGACGTCGAGCGGGCTCGGCAGGTAGTCGACGACGGCGTCCAGGATCTGCTGCACGCCCTTGTTCTTGAAGGCGGTGCCGCACAGCACCGGGAAGAACTTGAGCCCGATGGTACCCTTGCGCAGGGCGCGCTTGACCTCGTCGTTCGTGAGCGAGTGGCCGTCGAGGTACTTCGCCATGAGCTCGTCGTCCACCTCGGCGACGGACTCCTCGAGGGCGGCGCGGTACTCCTTCGCCTGCTCGACCAGCTCGGCGGGGATCTCGATCTCCTGGTACTTCGCCCCCATCGTCTCGTCGTCGAAGGTGATGCCCTTCATCTTGACGAGGTCGACCATGCCGCGGAACTTGTCCTCGGCGCCGATCGGGAGGTGGAGCGGCACCGGCTTCGCGCCGAGCTTCTCCTTGATGGTGCCGACCGACATGAAGAAGTCGGCGCCGACGCGGTCCATCTTGTTGATGAAGCAGATGCGGGGGACCTCGTACTTGTCCGCCTGCCGCCACACCGTCTCGGACTGGGGCTCGACGCCGTTCACCGCGTCGAACACGGCGCAGGCGCCGTCGAGGACGCGGAGCGAGCGCTCCACCTCGATGGTGAAGTCGACGTGGCCGGGGGTGTCGATGATGTTGAGGCGGTGCTCGCGCCAGAAGGCGGTGGTCGCGGCGGAGGTGATGGTGATGCCGCGCTCGCGCTCCTGCTCCATCCAGTCCATGACGGCCGTGCCTTCATGGACCTCGCCGATCTTGTGGGTGACGCCCGTGTAGAAGAGGATCCGCTCGGTCGTGGTCGTCTTGCCGGCATCGATGTGCGCCATGATGCCGAAGTTGCGGTAACGCTCGAGCGGAGTGGTGCGGGCCATGTGTCTCTCGGTCTCTTCCCTTGCGACGTTGAATGCGGACCTTCGTCGCCTCGCGGCGTTGACGACCTCTTCCGAGCTGTCAAAGAGCAGCGTACCGACCGCGGCGAGCCGAGCCCGCCGCACCGCTCTTCACGTCTACCAGCGGTAATGCGCGAAGGCCTTGTTCGCCTCCGCCAT
Organism: Anaeromyxobacter diazotrophicus; assembly: GCF_013340205.1. Taxonomy (NCBI): domain Bacteria; kingdom Pseudomonadati; phylum Myxococcota; class Myxococcia; order Myxococcales; family Anaeromyxobacteraceae; genus Anaeromyxobacter; species Anaeromyxobacter diazotrophicus. The sequence goes on along the minus strand of NZ_BJTG01000007.1, from coordinate 195,359 downwards.
CTTGTGCGTGTCCTCGCGCTTCTTCACGGCGTTGCCGCGGTTGGAGGCGGCGTCCATGATCTCGCCGGCGAGCTTGTCCACCATCGTCTTCTCGCCGCGCGCCTTCGAATAGTCGATGAGCCAGCGCATGGCAAGCGCCGTGCGGCGATCCTGGCGGACCTCGACCGGCACCTGGTAGGTGGCGCCGCCGACCCGGCGGCTCTTCACCTCGACCACCGGCTTCACGTTGTCGAGCGCCTTCTTGAAGATCTTGAGCGGGTCGTCCTTGAGCTTCTGCTCCACCTGGTCGAAGGCGCCGTAGATGATCCGCTCACCCACGGACTTGTTGCCCTTCCGCATCAGGTTGTTGACGAACTTCGCCACCAGCCGGTCCTGGAACTTGGGATCGGGGAGGATCTTCCGCTTCTCGACTTCGCGACGACGAGGCATCGAGGCTGGTCCTTGGAAAAATTAGCTGGGGCGCTTGGCGCCGTACTTGGAGCGGCTCTGCTTGCGGCCCTGCACGCCGACGGCGTCGAGGGTCCCGCGGATGATGTGGTAGCGCACGCCCGGGAGGTCCTTCACGCGGCCCCCGCGGATGAGGACCACCGAGTGCTCCTGCAGGTTGTGCCCGACCCCGGGGATGTAGCTCGTCACCTCGAAGCCGTTGGTGAGGCGGACGCGGGCGACCTTGCGGAGCGCCGAGTTCGGCTTCTTCGGCGTCGTCGTGTAGACGCGCGTGCACACGCCGCGCTTCTGCGGCGACTCGCGAAGCGCGGGCGCCTTCTTCTTCACCTGGAGCTGCTCGCGGCCCTGGCGCACCAGCTGGCTGATCGTCGGCATGCTTGAAAGAGCTTCCTTCAATGAAAACGCCCCGCTCGCTGCAGTGGGGCGCCCGTGAACATCGACAGACCCATCCGTCGAAGGGGCGCGAATTATACGGTTCCACCGCCTGCTGTCAAGCAGGGATTCGCGCGCTTCTTCCGGCGGCGCGCAAGGTACTCGCACCGCGGCCCGGCGCCAAGCGCGATCTTCATTCTTCCTCACGAATTCTGCGGCGCGCGGCGGGACGGCCGCTCGCCGGCAGCGCCTCCACCAGGGCCCGGGTCGCCGCGGAGAGCGCGAGCGCCGGCAGCTCCTCGGGCGCGGCCAGCCGGAGCTGCCCCCCCGGAGGCGGCAGCCGCGCGACGCTGCCGCGAAAGGCCGTGAGCGCCAGGCGCCGGTGCGTCAGCACCCGCTCCACGCGCGCCAGCTCTTTCCCCACCCTCACCCGCAACCCCCGCAGCGCCAGGGCTTCCGCGAGAGCGGCGGGCGCGGTCGCCCCAGGTGCGACCTCCGCCCCGGGCAGCTCCCAAAGCCCCCCGAAGAGGCCGCCCGGCGGCCGGCGCTCGAGCAGCAGCCGGCCGCCCTGCACGACGACCGCGCACGCCACCTCGAGCCGGCGCGGCGCCCGGCGCGCCCGCGCCGGCGGCAGCTCGCGCTCCCGGCCGCGGGCGCGCGCCGCGCAGCAGGGGGCGACCGGGCAGCGCGCGCAGCGCGGCGCCGCCTTCCCGCAGACGGTCGCGCCGAGGTCCATGAGCGCCTGGTTGAGCTCGCCCGGCCGCGGCCCGCGCACGAGCTCCGCCGCGAGCGCCCACAGCCGCGCCCGCGTGGCCGGAGCCTCCGGCGCGCCCTCGACGCAGCCGAGGCGCGCCAGCACCCGCGCCACGTTCCCGTCCACGCAGGGCTCCTCCAGGCCGAAGGCGATGCTCGCCACCGCGCCGGCCGTGTAAGGGCCGAAGCCCGGCAGCGCCGCCAGCGCCTCGCGCGAGCGCGGGACGCCGCCGTGCCGCGCGAGCATCTCCCGCGCCGCCGCGCGAAGCCGCCGCCCGCGCGCGTAGTAGCCGAGCCCGCTCCAGCGCGCGAGCACCTCGTCCTCGGACGCCTCGGCGAGCGCCTCGAGCGTCGGGAAGCGCTCGAGGAAGCGGAGGTAGTACGGCACCACCGCCGCCACCTGCGTCTGCTGCAGCATGACCTCCGAGATCCACACGCGGTAGGGATCCGCCTCGCCCGTCGGGAAGCGCCAGGGCAGCTCGCGGTGCCCCGCGTCCCACCAGGCGAGGAGTCGGCGGCGGAGGGCGGAGCGGCGGGCGGAGGGGAGGACGGGCATCGGGAGCACCACGATCTACCGCGACCGCGAACTCGACCGCGAACTCGACCGCAACCCGAGTCCCGGGGCCACCTCGTCGCTCACGCGCGCCCCGGACGCGCCGCCCCGCGCCCGCGCGCGCACGAGGCGCCATTGCGAAGCGCCGCCGCGGGCGCCACGTTCGCCGGAACGCGCCGAGTGGACACCGACCGCGGCGAGGACTGCTCGAAGATCCGCGCCGCGCAGGCGGCGCGGATCAAGGTTCCGCAGCCGCGTCGCGGGAACCGAGGTGCGCGTTCCGGCCGAGGGGCACCCCTTGCGGCGCGGAGCACGGGCGCCGACGCGCGCGCGGGCGCGGGGCGGCTGGGTTGCGCATGGCGCCCCCGACCGTGAATGAAGCGTGGATGAGAGGCCCCTCTCCCCCACCCCTCTCCCTGGCTGCGCGGGGCGAGGGGAGCGGCACCCGGTGGGCGACCGCGACCTCGACCTCGACCTCGACCGCGACCTTCGACCGCGACCTTCGACCGCGAACTTTGGACTCCGGAGACACGACGGCCCGGGCCGCATGACCCGGGCCGCGTGTCACTGTCAGCGTGGGCGGGTGCGCGCTACTTCAGCCGGCTCTCGCAGGTCTGCCAGTTCACGTTCTTGAAGAACGCGTCGACGTACTTGGCGCGCTCCGTGGCCTGGTAGTCGCGCATGAAGGCGTGCTCCCAGCCGTCCATCACCAGGATCGGCTTGAAGCCCGCCGGGTTGCCGTCGTTGTGCAGGGTGATCCAGTGGTTCGACAGCCAGCCGGTGTTCGGGTCCTGGTACAGGATGGCCCAGCCCACGCCCGGCATGGTCGCCACCGCGCGGAAGTCGGCCAGCCAGGTCTCGTACTTGCCGCCGAACGAGGCCTCGATGGCCTTGCGGAGCTTGCCGCCCGCCGGCGGCTCGGCCTGCGCGCCGCCGGTGAGGTTCCCGAAGTAGTACTCGTGCAGGACCATGCCGTTGTACTCGAACCCCATGCGGCGGGTGAGCTCGGCGTAGACCGGGTCGGCGCCCGAGGCCTTCCCGTCGCCGCACAGGGCGAAGAGCTTCTCGGTGAGCGTGTTGGTGCGCTTCACGTAGCCCGCGTAGAGCTTGAGGTGCTCGGCGATCTGGTTGTCGGAGATGCCGGTGAGCCCGCGCACCTTCGAGAAGTCGTGCTCCGCGTACTTCTTCACGTCCGCCATCACTGCCTCCTGGCCTGACTGGCCGCTCGAGAAAGCTTCACCGTTTCGGATTGCGCGGGGCTTACCGGCACGCCCCGGGTGGATCAAGGAACCAAAAGGGCTTGGGTCCGCGGAGCCGCGAGCCGCGGCCGCCGCGGTCAGGCGGCCCTCCCGAGGCGCCCGCCCCATGCACTCAGGGTGAGCACCCCCGCAGCCAGGAGCGCCAGCGCCCCGGAGGTGGCCAGCGCTTCGCCCGCGCCTCGCGTGCTCCACAGCCAGCCCGTCAGCACGCTCGCCGGGAGCGCCACCGCGCCGGTGACCCCGTGATACCACCCGTAGGCCCGGCCGCGCGCGCCGCGATCCGCCGCGTCGGCCACGAGCGCGCGCTCCGCGGCCTCGGCCAGGCCGTGGTAGAGCGCGTAGAACCCGAAGAGCGCCGCCACCTGCCAGCGGGCGTTCGCCGCCGAGAAGCCGAGGTAGGCGAGCCCGTAGGCGACCCATCCCCCCGCGACCACCCAGGCGCGCGGCAGCCGGTCCGAGAGCGCGCCGCCCGGCGCCCCCGCCAGCGCCTTCACGAGGTGGTGCCCGAACCAGAGCAGCGGCACCTGCGCCGCCGTGTACCCCACGTCGTGCGCCTTCCGGAGCAGGAAGGCGTCGGAGGAGTTCGCGAGCGCGAAGATCGCCGCGCAGGCGAGGTACCTCCAGAACGCCCCCGAGAGCGGCCTGTCCGCCGCGTCCGCGTTCGCGTTGCGTTTGCCGGTCGCGGTCGCGGTCGAGGTCGAGCTCCCCCCCGGCCGCAACCCGAGCAGCACCAGCGCCGGCGCCACCAGCCCCAGCGCCGCCGCGACCGCGAAGGTCGCGCGCAGCGCGCGCTCCTGCGGCAGCGCCGCGAGGGCCAGGAGCAGCCCCGAGGCGACGAGCGGCCCCACCGCCGCCCCCAGGTGGTCGAGCGAGCGCTGGACGCCGAAGGCGCGGCCCGCGCTCTCCTCCGCCACCGCGTCGGCCAGGAGCGCGTCGCGCGGCCCGGAGCGGATCCCCTTCCCCACCCGGTCGGTCAGGCGCGCCAAAAGGACGTGCCAGGGCGCGAGCGCGGCCGCGATGCCCGCCCGCGCCAGCGCCGGGAGCCCGTAGCCGCCCACCACCAGGAGCCGCCGCGGCCCGCGGTCGGACCACCGCCCCGCCAGCACCTTGACGCCGCTCGAGACGGCGTCGGCGCTGCCCTCGATGAGGCCGAGCAGCCCGACGCCCCCGCCCAGCTCGGCCAGGTAGAGCGGCAGGAGCGGGAAGATCGCCTCGCTCGAGACGTCGTTGGCGAAGCTCGCGAAGCCGAGCAGCCACACCACGCGTGGAAGTCCGCCGGACCGTGGCCGCCGCATCGCGCCCCCGCGTCGAAGCTTAGCGTGAGCGGTGCTAAGGTGCCCGCCGTGCGACGCCTCGCCGCGCTGGTCACTCTCTCCGCCCTCGCCCTCCTCGCGCTCTACGCGGGGCTGTGGGTCGTCCTGCCCGATCCCTCGGAGGTGAAGACGAAGAACCCGCGGACCACCGCCGTCATCGAGCAGCGCCGCGCCGAGGCGCGCGCGCACGGCCGGACGCTGCGGGTCCACCAGAGCTGGGTCGGCCTCGACCGCGTGGCGCCCGCGCTGGTGCAGGCGGTGCTGGTCTCCGAGGACGCGCGCTTCTACGGCCACGGCGCGTTCGACTGGGCCGAGGTCGAGGCGGCCGCCGACGACAGCCTGCGCTCCGGCCGGGCGCTCCGCGGCGCCTCCACGCTCACCCAGCAGCTGGCGAAGAACCTCTGGCTCGGGACCGAGCGCTCCGCCTGGCGCAAGGCGAAGGAGGCGGTGCTGGCGGTGAAGCTCGAGCGCGCGGTGCCGAAGCGCCGCATCCTCGCCCTCTACCTCAACGTGGCGGAGTGGGGCGAGGGGGTGTTCGGGATCGAGGCCGCCGCCCGGGCGCGCTTCGGCGTGCCGGCCGCCGCCCTCTCGCCCGCGCAGGCGGCGCTGCTCGCCGCCATGCTGCCCGCGCCGCGCCGCGCCGACCTCGACCACCCCTCGCGCTGGCTGGCGCGGCGCGCCCGCCGCATCCTCGACCGGATGCTCGCGGCCGGCCGGCTCGACGAGGCCGCCCACGCCGCCGCCGCGCGCGAGCTCGCCTGGTACCTCGACCGATCGACCGGCGACGAGGAGCCGCCGCCGGAGGACGCCGGCTAGCTCGGCGGGGGCGTTGCGCCCGCCCCGCCGCCGGGCCACACCCTCCCCCATGATCTCCCTCACCCCCGCGGCGCGCGAGCTCATCCTGGCGAAGGGCGTGGCGGTCCGGCTCGAGCTCGCCCGCGTGGTGCACGGCGGCTGCGGCGTGCCCCCGCTCCAGGAGCGGCCCTCCGTCCGGTTCGGCGCGCCGCCCGCGGCCGAGCGCGACGCGTACCGCGAGTCGACGGTGGACGGGATCACCGTGCACGTGCCCCGGGCCCTGCCGGACGGGCGGGCGCTGACGCTCGGGGTGGCGTCGTTCCTCGGCCTGCGGCGGCTCGTGCTCCAGGGCTGGAACCCGCTCGGCTGGGAGCTCTCCGCCGGCGGCGACGCCCGCCGCTGAGCGCGGGCGGACGGCCCCGGCACGCCGGCGGCGACGCCGCCAGCGCGGGGGCTGCGGGTCCCGGGCGGCGCGCGTTACCTTCCGTGCAGGGGCGCGGCGGCGCCTCGCCTGGGAGGCGCATGCGGCTCGTCGTGTTCGGGCTCACCATCAGCTCGTCGTGGGGCAACGGGCACGCGACGCTCTGGCGAGGGCTCGCGCGCTCGCTCGCGCGGCGGGGCCACCACCTCACCTTCTTCGAGCGCGACGTCCCGTACTACGCCGCGGCCCGCGACCTCACCGCGCTGCCCGGGGGCGCGCTGTGGCTCTACGCGGCCTGGGGCGACGCGCTCCCGGCCGCGCGCCGGGCGCTCGCCGAGGCCGACTGCGCCATGGTCACCTCCTACTGCCCGGACGGCGCGGCCGCGGCCGAGCTCGTGCTCGAGTCGCGCGCGCCGGTCCGCGCCTTCTACGACCTCGACACGCCGGTCACGCTCGACCGGGCGCGGCGGGGCGAGGCGGTCGACTACATCGGGCCGCGCGGGCTGGGCGGCTACGACCTGGTGCTCTCCTTCACCGGCGGCGCCGCGCTCTCCGAGCTGGCGCGGGCGTTCGGGGCGCGGCGGGTCGTGCCGCTCTACGGCAGCGTCGACCCGGAGGTGCACCGGCCCACCGCCGCGGCGCCCGCCTTCCGCGCCGACCTGTCGTACCTCGGGACCTACGCCCCGAGCCGCCAGGCGGCGCTCGAGCAGCTCTTCGTCGAGCCGGCGCGCCGGCGGCCGGAGCGCACGTTCGTGCTGGGCGGCGCCCAGTACGGGCGCGACTTCCCCTGGCGCGACAACATCCGCTACGTGCGGCACCTCCCGCCCTCCGACCACCCCGCCTTCTACTGCTCCTCTCCGCTGACCGTGAACGTCACCCGCGGGCCCATGGCGGCCATGGGCTACTGCCCCTCCGGCCGGCTGTTCGAGGCGGCCGCCTGCGGCACCCCGGTGCTCTCCGACGCCTGGGAGGGCCTCTCCGCGTTCTTCGAGCCCGGGCGCGAGATCCTGGTCGCCCGCGACACGGAGGAGGCGCTGGCCGCGGTCGACCTGCCGCCCGGGGAGCTCGCCCGCGTCGGGCGCGCCGCCCGCGCGCGGGTCCTCGCCCAGCACACGGCGGAGCGGCGCGCGGCGGAGCTCGTCGCGGCCATCGAGGGCGCCGGGAGGGCCGGCTGATGTGGGGCGTCATCCCGGCCGCCGGCGTGGGGAGCCGCATCCAGCCGCTCGCCTTCTCGAAGGAGCTGCTCCCGGTGGGGAGCCAGCTCGTGGACGGGACCGAGCGGCCCAAGGCGGTCTCGGAGTACCTCGTCGAGCGCATGCTCCGCGCCGGAGCGCGCAAGCTCTGCTTCGTCGTGTCGCCCGGGAAGAGCGACATCGTCGAGTACTACGGCGGCCAGATCGGCCCGGCCCACGTCTGCTACACGGTGCAGCCGCGGCCGGCCGGGCTGTGCGACGCGCTCTTCCGCGCCCTGCCCTGGATCGCGCCGCACGAGGAGGTGCTGGTCGGGCTGCCGGACACGGTCTGGTTCCCGGCGGACGGGCTGGCGCGCCTCGGCGGCGACTTCTCCTTCCTGCTCTTCCCGGTGGCGCGCCCCGACCTGTTCGACGCGGTGGTGACCGGCGCCGGCGGGGAGGTGCGCGCCATCGAGGTGAAGGCGGAGCACCCCTCCACGCGCTGGATCTGGGGCGCGTTCCGGCTCTCCGGGGAGGTGCTGGCCCAGCTCCACCTGCTGTGGATCGAGCGCGCCCGGAGCGACGAGTACTTCGGGACGCTCGTGAACGCGTGGCTGGGCCGCGGCGGCCACGCGCACGCGCTCCGGGCCGGCGAGGCGTACGTGGACGTGGGCACGCTGCACGGCTACCACGAGGCCCTGCAGATCCTCCGCGGCCAGGAGGCCGCGCGCCACGTCCGCGAGGAGGCGGAGCGGGAGGAACCGGCGGCGCCGCCGGAGCCGTGAGCGGCCCGGCCGCGGCGCGGCCGGGGGCTACCGCCGCCCGATCCCGTAGTAGACGAACCCCGCCTCCCGCATCGCCTCCGGATCGAAGATGTTGCGCCCGTCGAACACCACCGGCAGCCGCATCGACTGGCGGATCCGCGTCAGGTCGGGCTTGCGGAACTGGTTCCACTCCGTGACGACGAAGAGCGCGTCGGCCCCCTCGACGCAGTCGTAGGGGGTCTCGGCGTAGGAGATGCGCGCCCCGAAGTGCTTCTCCGCCACCGCCTCCGCCACCGGGTCGTGGCAGCGGATGGTGGCGCCCTTCCCGAGCAGCCCCTCGATGACCTCCACCGCCGGCGACTCCCGCATGTCGTCGGTCTTGGGCTTGAAGGCGAGGCCCCACACCGCGAAGCGCTTGCCGGCGATGGCGCCGGCGAAGTGGCGCATGGCCTTGTCGACGAGCGCCCGCTTCTGCCGGCGGTTGGTGTGCTCGACCGCCTTCAGGATCTCGAGGTCCACCCCCGTCTCGCGCCCGGCGGCGATGAGGGCCGAGACGTCCTTCGGGAAGCAGGAGCCGCCGTACCCCACCCCGGGGAAGAGGAAGGAGTACCCGATGCGCCGGTCGGCGCCGGCGCCCTTGCGCACCTGGTCCACGTCTGCGCCGATGCGCTCGCAGAGCAGCGCGATGTCGTTCATGAACGAGATGCGCGTCGCCAGCATGGCGTTGGCCGCGTACTTGGTGAGCTCGGCCGAGCGCGGGTCCATGAAGAGGATGGGCTTCTCGGTCCGCACGAACGGCGCGTAGATCTCGGCCAGCAGCTTGCGCGCCCGCTCCGAGGCCGTGCCCACCACCACCCGGTCCGGCTTCTGGAAGTCGTCGATGGCCGCCCCCTCCTTGAGGAACTCGGGGTTCGAGACCACGTCGAACTCGGCCTCGGTCAGCCGCGCCATCGCCTCGCGCACCTGGTCGGTCGTGCCCACCGGCACCGTGCTCTTCAGCACCACCGCCGTGTACTCCCGCAGGTGCCGCGCGATCTCCGCCGCCGCCGCCAGCACGTGCCGCAGGTCGGCCGAGCCGTCGTCGCCGGGCGGGGTGCCGACGGCGATGAACACCACCTGCGCCTTCGCCACCGAGGCGTAGTCGGTCGAGAAGGCGAGCCGCTTCTGGCGCACGTTGCGCCGCACGAGGTCCTCCAGGCCCGGCTCGTAGATCGGGAGGTACCCGTCCTCGAGCCACCGGATCTTCTGCTCGTCGGTGTCGATGCAGGTGACGGCGTTGCCCGAGTCCGCCAGGCACGCCCCCGCCACCAGCCCCACGTACCCGCTGCCCACCACGCTGATCCGCACCCGTCACCCTCCTCCGCCGCTCGCCTCGGCGAGGTAGCCCTCCAGCGCCCGCGCCCGGTGCGCCGCCGTGTGCTCGCCCAGGACCCGCGCCCGCGCCGCCTGGCCGAGGCGCCGCCGCTCCTCCTCCGGCAGCTCCCGGAGCAGGCGCAGCACCTCGTCCGCGCCGCGGGCGATCAGGATCTCGCGGCCGGGCTGGAAGAACTCCTCCAGGCCCTCCCACGCGTCCGAGATGACCGGGGTCCCGCAGGCGCCGGCCTCGAACAGCCGGACCGACGGCGAGAACCCCGCCCGCACCATGTCGGCGCGGGTGGCGTTGAGCGCGAAGCGCTGCGCGCCGTAGTAGGAGGCGTGCTGGGGCGGCGCCAGGTGCTCCATGCGCGCCACGTTGGGCGGCCAGCGCAGCTCGCGGGGATACTGCGCGCCGGCGACCGCGAAGCGCCCCTCGCGCCAGCGGCGCGCCGGCTCGAGCAGCAGCCGGTCGAGCACCGGCTGGCGATCCTCGCCGTAGGTGCCGAGGTAGCCGAGGTCCCACAGCGCCTCGCGCGGCTCCGGCCGGTACAGCTCCGGGTCGACGCTGCAGTAGAGCGCCCGCGCGGCGCGCGCCCCCAGCGCGCGCTCCACGTGCCGCAGGGTTGGACCGCCGGTGAAGGAGAGGTACAGCCCGTAGCGCGGCACGAGCTCGGGCGTGAGGTAGTCGCAGTCGCCGCGGGCGAGCCGCGCCAGCGTCACCGGCGTGTCGATGTCGTAGAAGGCGGTGGTGCCCCCGGCCTGCTCGAGCACCCACGCACCCACCGCCGCGCCCTGCGGCACGTAGGAGCCGACCACCACCAGGTCGGCGGCCCGCACCAGGCGCGTGAAGCGGTCCTTCAGCTCCTCGACGTTCCGGTACAGCTCCGTCCGGCCCCAGGGCGGGCGCGGGAGGTCGCGGTTGTCGGCGTACCAGGGCACGTCGCGCTCGAGGAAGGTGACGCGGTGGCCCCGCCGGACGAGCTCCCGCACCAGGCCGCGGTAGGTGGTGGCGTGGCCGTTGCCCCAGGACGAGGTGATGGAGAGGCCGAGCAGGACGATGTCGGCCGTCCTGCTCGCCCCGGAGGCCGGCCGGGGCCCGGGCTCGCCACCTCCGGCGGCCGCGCGGAGGCCCGGCCTCACGCGATCTCCCGAGCGGCGCCGCCTTCGTCCAGGGCGACCTCCACCTGGCGCGCCCGCTGCGCGTAGGTGTGCTCCGCGAGGACCCGCCGCAGCGCCGCCGCCCCGAGGCGCCGGGCGCGCGCCGGCTGGAGGGCGGCGAGGTGCTCCGCCACCTCCTCGCCGTCGCGCGCGACGAGCACCTCGCGCCCCGGCTCGAGGAAGAGCTCGAGCCCCTCCCAGGCGTCGGTGACGACGCACGCGCCGGCGCCGGCCGCCTCGAAGACGCGCGTCGGCGGGGAGAACCCGAAGCGCGCCATGCTGTCGCGGTTCACGTTGAGCACGGCCGTGCATGAGCAGTTGAGCGCGTTGTGGTCGCCGGTGGGCACGTGCCCGAGCCAGCGGACGTTGGCGGGCAGCGCGAGGTCGCCCCAGCCGGCGCCCCCCAGCACGAAGCGCCTGCCGGGGAGCCGCTGCGCCGCGCGGAGGAAGAACGCCCGCACCCTCGCCTCGCGATCGGGGAGCCGGTTGCCGAGGAAGGCGAGGTCCGCCGCCAGCCGCGGGTCGGCCGGCGCCGGGTGGTGCGTCTCGGGGTCGAGCGCGTTGTAGATGGGGATGCACGCCCGCGCACCGAGCGATCGGTACGCGCGCACCACCGGCGCGCCGCCGCCGTAGGTGAACACCGCGTCGTAGCGCGGCACCAGCGCCCGGAACGGATCGGCCGGGTCCGACGCGACGCGCTCCAGCGTCGCCGGCGCGTCGACGTCCCAGAAGATCACCGCGTTGCCGGGCCGGCGCAGCTCGAGCGCGCGCCGCTCCAGCTCCGCGTCGAGCACGCCGACCCCGCTCGCCTTCACCACCAGATCGGCGCGCCGCGCCTCGCTGAGGCAGCGATCGAGCGCCTCCGGCTGCCCCGGCTGCCAGACGACCACCCGCGCCCACGGCGGGTCCGGGATGTCGCGGTGTGCCTGGCGATCGAAGGCATCGGGCTCGTAGAAGGTCACGGCGTGCCCTCGCCCCGCCAGCGCCCGGAGGAGCCCCCGGTAATACGTCGCCGCCCCGTTCCAGTAGGCCGACACCAGGCTGGAGCCGAAGAAGGCGATGTGCATGCGCGTCTCCATTCCGCGGGGGCGTCACCACAACATGTGACCTCCGGTGCCGAGAGGCATCGCCGCGAGAGACGCGCGCGGCGCGGTGCACTGTGCGTGCTGACGGCGGCGGCGGGTTGCAGGTCGGGCGTGGGGGTTGCAGCTTCTTGCTCGCGGAGCGACCTGCATGCCCACTGCGCGGACCATCCTCATCACCGGCGGGGCCGGCTTCATCGGCTCGCACCTCGCCGATCACCTGCTCGCGCGCGGCCACCGCGTCCGCGCCCTCGACGACCTCTCACCGCAGGTGCACGGGGAAGGGGCCACCCGCCCGACGTACCTCGATCGCGAGGTCGAGCTGGTGGTGGGGGACGTGCGCGACCGGGCCGCCGTCCGGCGGGCGCTGCAGGGCGTCGACGCCGTCTACCACCTGGCCGCCATGGTGGGCGTGGGCCAGAGCATGTACGAGATCGAGCGGTACACCTCGGTCAACGCCGTCGGCACGGCGGTCCTGCTGGAGGCGCTCATCGAACGTCCGGTCGAGCGGCTGGTGGTGGCCTCCAGCATGAGCCTCTACGGCGAGGGCCTCTACCGCGACGCGCGGAGGCTCCCGTTCCCGGGCGCCGAGCGCACGCTGGCCCAGCTCGCGCGGCGCGAGTGGGAGCCCGTCGGGCCGGCGGGCGAGCCGCTCGCGCCCCTGCCGACCCCCGAGGGGAAGGCGCCCGCGCTGCCGAGCGTGTACGCGCTCACGAAGTTCGACCAGGAGCGCCTGTGCCTGACCGCCGGGCGCGCCTACGGCATCCCGACGGTCGCGCTGCGCTTCTTCAACGTCTACGGGACGCGCCAGGCGCTCTCGAACCCGTACACCGGCGTGCTCGCCATCTTCGCCGCCCGCCTCCTCAACGGCCGTCCACCGCTCGTGAACGAGGACGGCCTGCAGCGGCGCGACTTCGTCTCGGTCCACGACGTGGCGCAGGCCTGCCGGCTGGCGCTGGAGGTGCCCGCCGCGGCCGGGCAGGTGTTCAACGTCGGCAGCGGGCGGAGCTTCACGGTCCGTGAGGTGGCCGAGCGGCTGGCCGCGGTGCTGGGGCAGGAGCGGCTCGCGGCGGAGATCACCGGCAAGTACCGGATGGGCGACATCCGCCACTGCTTCGCCGACATCGAGCGCGCCCGGCGCGTGCTCGGGTACGCGCCGCGGGTCGACTTCGAGGACGGGCTGCGCGAGCTCGCGGGCTGGCTCGAGGGGCAGCTGCCCCACGACCGCGTCCACGAGGCGGCCTCGAAGCTGGCGGCGCTGGGGCTGTCCATCTGAGCGGGGGAGGCGGCGCTTGAGCGCGACGAGGCGGACGGTCATCACCGGCGGCGCGGGCTTCATCGGCACCAACCTGGCCGACCGGCTCGCGCGCGAGGGCGAGCAGGTGCTGCTCTACGACGATCTGTCGCGCCCGGGGACGGAGCGGAACCTCCGCTGGCTCCTCGCCGAGCACGGCGCGCGGGTCCAGCTCGAGCGCGGGGACGTGCGCGACGCGGCGCGCCTCGCGCGCGCGCTGCGCGGGGCCACCTCGGTCTTCCACCTCGCGGCCCAGGTGGCGGTCACGACCAGCCTCGCCGACCCGCTCGGCGACTTCGAGGTGAACGCGCGCGGCACGCTCCACCTGCTCGAGGCGCTGCGGGGGCTGCCGACGCCGCCGCCCCTCGTGTTCACCTCCACCAACAAGGTGTACGGCGCGCTCGACGACGTGGCGGTCGCGGCCGGCCCGCTCCGGTACACGCCGCCGCCCGGGAGCCCCTGGGCGCGGGGCGTCTCGGAGGCGCGCCCGCTCGCGTTCCACAGCCCGTACGGCTGCTCCAAGGGCGCCGCCGACCAGTACGTGCTCGACTACGCCCGCACCTACCGGCTGCCCGCGGCGGTGTTCCGCATGAGCTGCATCTACGGGCCGCACCAGCACGGGAACGAGGACCAGGGCTGGCTCGCCCACCTCCTGCGCGCCGCGCTGCGCGGCGAGCCCATCACCATCTACGGCGACGGCAAGCAGGTGCGCGACGCCCTGTTCGTGGAGGACCTCGTCGACGCCTTCCTGCTCGCCCGCGCCGGGATGCACCGCCTGGCGGGCGCCGCCTACAACGTCGGCGGCGGCCCGGAGCGGACGCTCTCCCTGCTCGAGCTCGTGGGCGCCCTCGAGCCCCTCGGCGGGCACCGGCCGAAGGTGGCCTTCGCGCCGTGGCGCGCGGCCGACCAGCGCTGGTACGTCTCCGACACCCGCAAGCTGCAGCGCGCCCTGGGCTGGCGCCCGGCGGTCGGCGTGGCCGAGGGCATCCAGCGGCTGTACGTCTGGCTCCGCGCCGACGAGCGCCCCGCCGGCGGCGCCGCCGTAGCCGAGGCGCACGTCTGACCGGAGGGCCGAGCATGGACCCCGCCACCTCCCCCCGGCCGCGCCGCGCGCAGCGCATGCGCGCCGCGGTCCTCGCGGGGCCCGGCCGCCTCGAGCTCGCGGACGTCGCGCGCCCCGAGCCCGGGCCGGGCCAGGTGCGGATCCGGCTGGAGGGCTCGGGCCTGTGCGGCTCGAACCTGCCGGTGTTCGAGGGCCGCCCCTGGTTCAGCTACCCGCTCGCGCCCGGCGCGCCGGGCCACGAGGGGTGGGGGCGCGTCGACGCGGCAGGCGCCGGGGTCCGGGCGCTCTCCGAGGGCGACCGGGTGGCCTGCCTCGGGGCGGCCGCGTTCGCCGACTACGAGGTGGTCGACGCGGCCGCGGCGGTGAAGCTCCCGCGCGCGCTCGACGGCGCGCCCTTCCCCGGGGAGCCGCTCGCCTGCGCGGTCAACGCCTTCCGCCGCAGCGGCGTCGAGGCGGGGCAGGCGGTGGCGGTGGTCGGGGTGGGGTTCCTGGGCGCGGTCCTCACCGCGCTGGCCGCCGGCGCCGGCGCCCGGGTGGTGGCGGTGGGGCGCCGGCCGTCCGCGCTCGAGGTGGCGCGGCGCATGGGCGCGGCGGAGGTGGTCCCCCTGGGCGAGCTCTGGCCGACGTTCGAGCGCGTCAAGGCGGCCGCCGGCGGGCGGATGCTGGACGTCGCGATCGAGGCGGCCGGGGCGCAGCTCCCGCTCGACCTCGCCGGCGAGCTCGTGCGCGAGCGCGGGCGGCTGGTGATCGCCGGGTACCACCAGGACGGGACGCGGACGGTGAACCTGCAGTCCTGGAACTGGCGCGGGATCGACGTGGTGAACGCGCACGAGCGGAACCCGGCGGTCTACGCGGAGGGGATGCGACTGGCGGTGGCCGCGGTGGCGGAAGGGCGGCTCGACCCGCGGCCGCTCTACACGCACGCCGTCGCGCTCGAGCGGATCGGCGAGGCGTTCGCGGCGCTGCGCGACCGGCCGGAGGGGTTCATGAAGGCCCTGGTGACGATGTGAGCGCGACCGCGACCTCGACCGCGACCTCGACCTCGACCTCGACCGCGACCTCGACCGCGACCTCGACCGCGAACGCGAACGCGAAGTCGGCCGCGACCGCGAGCTCGGCCGCTGCCGCGGCCGCCTCCTCGCGGCGGCCGCGCCTCGGCTTCCTCGGGGTGGGCTGGATCGGCAAGCACCGGCTGGAGGCGGTGGCGCGGAGCGGGCTGGCCGAGGTGGCGGCGGTCGCGGACGCGGCCGCGGGGCCGGCGCGCGCCGCCGCCGAGGTGGCGCCGGGGTGCCTCGCCCTGTCCTCCCTCGACGCGCTGCTGGAGCTCCCGCTCGACGGCGTCGTCATCGCCACCCCGAGCGCGCTCCACGCCGAGCAGGCGGTGCGGGCGCTCGAGCGCGGGCGGGCCGTGTTCTGCCAGAAGCCGCTCGGGCGCAATGCGGCCGAGGCGCGGCGCGTGGCCGACGCGGCGCGCGCCGCGGACCGGCTGCTCGCGGTCGACCTGTCCTACCGCTTCGTGGCCGGCGTCCCCGCCCTGCGCGAGCTCGTCCGCGGCGGCGCGCTCGGCCGCGTCTACGCGGTCGACCTCGTCTTCCACAACGCGTACGGACCGGACAAGGCCTGGTTCTACGACGCGCGCCAGGCGGGCGGCGGGTGCCTCATGGACCTCGGCATCCACCTCGTCGACCTGGCGCTGTGGGCGCTCGACTTCCCGGAGGTGGCGGTGGTCGGCGCGCGCGCCTCCGCCCAGGGCCACCCGCTCGCCGGGCGCGACGAGGTGGAGGACCACGTCGCGGCGCTGCTCGAGGTGCCCGGTGGGCCCGCCCTCCGGCTGGCCTGCTCCTGGCGGCTGCCGGCGGGGTGCGACTGCGTCATCGAGGCCTCGTTCTACGGGACGGAGGGGGGCGCCGCGCTCCGCAACGTGAACGGCTCGTTCTACGACTTCACGGTCGAGCGCTTCCGTGGCACCGCGCGCGAGCGGCTGGCCGGGCCCCCCGACGCCTGGGGCGGCCGGGCGGCGGTCGCCTTCGCGGCGGCGCTCGCCGCGGGCGGCCGCTACGATCCCGAGGTGGAGGGGATCGTGCGCGTGGCGGAGGTCCTCGACGGCGTCTACGCGGCCGCCGCGGTGGCCCGACCGTGAACGTCCTCATGACCGCCGACACGGTGGGCGGCGTCTTCACCTACGCCCTCGAACTGGCGGCGGCGCTCGGCCGCGCGGGCGCGCAGGTGGCGCTGGCCACGCAGGGGCGGATGCTCTCCCCCGACCAGTGGGACGAGGCGCGGCGGATCTCCGGGCTGGAGGTGTTCGAGAGCCAGGGCCGGCTGGAGTGGATGGAGGAGCCCTGGGAGGACGTGGCCCGCGCTGGAGACTGGCTGCTCGAGCTGGAGGCGCGGCTCGCCCCGGACGTGGTCCACCTCGACGAGTTCGCGCACGGCGCCCTGCCGTTCGCGGCGCCGCGGCTGGTGGTCGGCCACTCCTGCGTGTGCTCCTGGTTCGAGGCGGTCCGGGGCGAGCCCCCGCCGCCGAGCTTCGCCCGTTACCGCGCCGAGGTGGCGCGGGGCCTCCGCGGGGCGGACCTGGTGGTCGCGCCGACGCGCTTCATGCTGGAGGCGCTCGAGCGCCACCACGGCCCCCTGCCCCGCGCCCGCGTCATCCCCAACGGCCGCTCGCCGGCGCGCTTCACCCCCGCCGAGAAGGAGCCGTTCATCCTCTGCGCGGGGCGGCTGTGGGACGAGGCGAAGAACGCGCGGCTGCTCGACGCGGTCGCCGGCGACCTCCCCTGGCCGGTGCTGCTCGCGGGCGAGGAGGCGCACCCGGACGCGGCCGGCGCCCCCGCCCCGCGCTCGCGCCACGCCCGCCCGCTCGGCCGCCTCCGCCCCGAAGCGCTGGCGAACTTCTTCCGCCGCGCCGCCGTCTACGCGCTGCCCGCGCGCTACGAGCCGTTCGGCCTCTCGGTGCTGGAGGCGGCGCTGGCCGGCTGCGCGCTGGTGCTGGGCGACACGCCCTCTCTGCGCGAGCTGTGGAGCGGCGCCGCGCTGTTCGTCGACCCCGCGTCGGCGGAGGGGCTCGCGGCGGCGCTGCGCCGGCTCGCGGAGCGGCCCGAGCTGCGCGCCAGGATGGGCGCGCTCGCGCGCGAGCGGGGCCTCACCCTCTCGCCGGAGCGCATGGCGAGCGGCTACCTCGAGGCCTACCGCGCGCTGCTCGCCGGGCGGGCCGCGAGCGCGCCGGAGGCGGCGTCGTGCGGGTGGTGATCTTCTGCCACTCGGCCCTGTCCGACTGGAACCACGGGAACGCCCACTTCCTGCGCGGGGTGGCGACCGAGCTGGCGGCGCGCGGCCACGAGGTCCGGCTCCTCGAGCCGGACGGCGGCTGGAGCCTCTCGAACCTGCTCGCCGACGCCGGGCCGGAAGCGCTCGCGGGGTTCCACGCCGCCTACCCACGGCTCGCCCCGGAGCGCTACCGGCTCGACGCGCTCGACCTCGACCAGGCGCTCGACGGCGCCGGCCTCGTGCTCGTGCACGAGTGGAGCGACCCGGCGCTCGTCCGCCAGGTCGGCGCCCACCGCCGCCGCGGGGGCCGGTACGCGCTCCTCTTCCACGACACCCACCACCGCGCGGTCACCGACCCGGGCGCGATGGCGGCCTTCGACCTCGACGGCTACGACGCGGTCCTGGCGTTCGGCGAGGTCATCCGCGAGCTCTACCTGCGCCGCGGCTGGGCGCGGCGCGCCTTCACCTGGCACGAGGCGGCCGACACGCGCGTGTTCCGGCCGCTCCCGGGCGTCCCGGGAGAAGGCGACCTGGTCTGGATCGGCAACTGGGGCGACGAGGAGCGCACCGCGGAGCTGCACGAGTTCCTGCTCGGGCCGGTCCGGGCGCTCGGGCTGCGCGCGCGCGTCCACGGGGTCCGCTACCCGGAGGCGGCGCGGCGCGCGCTCTCCGAGGCGGGCGTCGCCTACCGCGGCTACCTCCCGAACTTCGAGGCGCCGCGCGCCTTCGCGGCGCACCGGGTGACCGTCCACGTGCCGCGCCGGCCGTACGTCCTCGCCCTGCCGGGCATCCCGACCATCCGGCCCTTCGAGGCGCTGGCGTGCGGGATCCCGCTCGTCTCGGCGCCGTGGCGGGACGCCGAGGGGCTGTTCCGGCCCGGCGAGGACTTCCTCGTCGCCCGGGACGGCGCCGAGATGGCGCGCCACCTCCGGGCGGTGCTCGGCGATCCCGCGCTCGCCGCCGGGCTCGCGGCGCGCGGGCTCGAGACCGTCCGGGCGCGCCACACCTGCGCGCACCGCGTGGACGAGCTCTGCGCCATCCTGAGCGCGCTCGGGCACCCGGTCCCGGGGGTGGGTGGCTGTGGGCCCTCCGCGCCAGAAACCCCTGTTCTATCGGGTACCTGTCCTTCCTGAGCGGAAGGTGATAGCCATACGCCCCGTATGGAGCGCCTCCACCTTTTCGCCCCCGCCCGGAGGCCCTCTCCGCGCCGCCGGGCCCTGGCGTTCCTCCGGCCTCACGCGCTCCCCATCGCCGGCATCCTGGCGCTCGCGCTCGGCGCCGCGGGCCTCTCCGCCGCCGAGCCGCTCGTCCTCCGCAGCGTCATCGACGGCCTCGGCTCCGGCGCCCGCGGCCCGCTCGTGCGCGGCGTGCTCCTCCTGGCGGGCGTCTACCTCGCCCGCGAGGCGGGCGGGGCGCTCGGCAACTGGCTCACCTGGCGGACGCGGCTCCAGGTGCAGTTCGCCATCACCGAGCAGTGCGTCACCGCGCTGCACGGGCTGCCGGTCGCGTTCCACCGCCAGGAGCCGGTCGGCGCGGTGATGACCCGGCTCGACCGGAACGTGCAGGGGTTCGTGAACGGCCTGCACGAGGTCGCGTTCAACGTGGTCCCCTCGGTCGTGTACCTGGCCCTGGCGAGCGCCATCCTCTTCCGCCTCGACGTCCGCCTCGCCGCGACGGTGGTCCTCTTCGCGCCGCTGCCCGCGCTCATCGCCTTCGCCGCGGCCCCGCGCCAGACGCGCCGCGAGAAGGCGCTGCTCGACCGCTGGGCCCGCATCTACTCCCGGTTCAACGAGGTGCTCTCCGGGATCGTCACCGTGAAGAGCTTCGCGATGGAGGACGCGGAGCGGAAGCGCTTCCTCGGCCAGGTCCGCGAGGCGAACGAGGTGGTGCGGGACGGCGTCGCCTACGACGCCGGGGTGGGCGCGCTGCAGAGCGCGGTGGCCGCCGCCGCGCGGCTGGCGACGCTGGCGGTCGGCGGCGCGCTCGTGCTCCGGGGCCAGGTCACCGTGGGCACGCTGGTCGCGGTGCTCGGCTACCTCGGCTCGCTCTTCGCGCCGGTGCAGGGGCTCTCCGGCGTCTACCGGACGCTGCAGACGGCCAAGGTGTCCCTCGACGGCGTGTTCTCGCTGCTCGACACCGAGGACGCCCTCGCCGATGCGCCCGCCGCCTCGGAGCCCGGCCCGCTCCGGGGCGAGGTGCACTTCGAGGGGGTCTCCTTCCGCTTCGCCGGCGGGCCGCTGCTCCTCGACGGCATCGACCTCCACGTCCGGCCGGGCGAGCGCGTGGCGCTGGTGGGCCCGAGCGGCGCCGGCAAGACCACGCTCGTCACCCTGCTGCAGCGCTTCTACGACCCGATCGCCGGGGCGGTGAGGGTGGACGGCCGGGACCTGCGCGAGCTGCGCCAGCGCTCGGTCCGCCGGCAGATCGGCGCCGTCCTGCAGGACGCGCTCCTCTTCAACGAGACGGTGCGCGAGAACATCGCCTACGGGCGCCCCGAGGCCACGCGGGAGGAGATCGAGGAGGCGGCGCGGCTCGCCAACGCCCACGACTTCGTGAGCCGGCTGCCGCAGGGCTACGACACCGTGGTCGGCGAGCGCGGCGCGCGCCTCTCGGCCGGCGAGCGCCAGCGGATCGCCATCGCGCGGGCGCTCCTCAAGCGGCCCGCCATCCTCATCCTGGACGAGCCGACGAGCGCCCTCGACGCCGAGTCCGAGGCGCTCGTGCAGGAGGCGCTCGACCGCGTGATGGCGGGGCGGACCACCTTCTCCATCGCCCACCGCCTCTCGACGGTGGTGAACGCCGATCGCATCCTGGTCCTGCGCGACGGCCGCATCGCGGAGCAGGGCTCGCACGCCGAGCTGATGGCGCGCGGCGGCGAGTACGCCCGCCTGGTCCTGAAGCAGACCCGCGGCCTGCTCGCGCCGGCGCCGGAGCGCGCCGCGCCCCGGCGGGCGATGAACGCCCGCGCCCCGGCTGCATAGCTTTCCGGGGCGGCCCGCCCTCCCCCCGGGCCGCGAGGAGGGGGGATGTCCCGGAGCGGGCTGTCCAGGCAGGAGATCGAGCGGCGCGTCCACGCGCTCGGCGACTGGTTCCACAACCTCGACCTGGGCGGCGTCCGGACGGCGCCGGACCACTTCCTCGGCGACTACCCCGCCATCGTCTGGCGCGCCATCTCGGACGCGCTCCCGGCGCGGCTCGACGGCCGGACCGTGCTCGACGTCGGCTGCAACGCCGGGTTCTTCTCGCTGGAGATG
This sequence comes from Anaeromyxobacter diazotrophicus, assembly GCF_013340205.1. Classification (NCBI taxonomy): domain Bacteria; kingdom Pseudomonadati; phylum Myxococcota; class Myxococcia; order Myxococcales; family Anaeromyxobacteraceae; genus Anaeromyxobacter; species Anaeromyxobacter diazotrophicus. The sequence continues at coordinate 175,033 of NZ_BJTG01000007.1, read as the reverse complement.
AAGCGCCGCGGGGCGGCGCGGGTGGTGGGGCTCGACTCGGACGAGCGGTACCTGGCGCAGGCGCGGCTGGCCAGCGAGGTCTCCGGGCTGGAGCTGGAGCTGCGCCAGCTCTCGGTCTACGACGTCGCCCGGCTCGGCGAGCGCTTCGACCTGGTGCTGTTCATGGGCGTGCTCTACCACCTGCGGCACCCGCTGCTCGCGCTCGACCTCCTCCACGAGCACGCGGTGGGCGAGACGCTCGTCTTCCAGAGCATGCTGCGCGGCTCGCAGGGCGCGTTCCCGGTCGCCCGCGACTACCCGTTCGACGAGCGCGAGATCTTCGATCACCCCTCCTGGCCCAAGCTCCACTTCGTGGAGCACGCCTACGCCCGCGACTGGACCAACTGGTGGATCCCGAACCGCGCCGGGGCGGAGGCGCTGCTCCGGGCCTCCGGCTTCGAGCCGCGCGCGGTGCCCGGGACCGAGGTCTACCTCTGCCGCCGCGGCGCGCGGCCCACGCCGGACGGCGCGGTGTACCCCGCGCGCGGACCGGCGGCCGGCGAGGAGGGGCCGCCGTGATCGAGGCCGTCATGCTCTGGAACGAGCCCAACAACCTCTCGCACTGGGACTTCCAGCTCGACCCGCAGTGGGCGACGTTCGGCGCGATGGTGCGCGCCGCGGGCGCCGCCGTGGCGGCGGAGGCGGAGGTGACGCGGGTGCTGGGCGGCATCTCCCCCATCGACCCGGCCTTCCTGCGGCTCCTCGGCGACCACGGCGCCCTCGACGCGGTCGACGCGGTGGCGGTCCACGGCTTCCCCCTCGACTGGAACCACTGGCCCATCCACGAGTGGCCGGCGCGCCTCGACGAGGTCCGGGCCGCGGTGCGCCACCCGGTGTGGGTGAGCGAGGTGGGCGTCTCGAGCTTCGGCGCGGAGGAGGTGCAGGAGTTCGGGCTGCGCCGGACCGCCGAGCTCATCCTGGAGCGGGCGCCGCGGGTGCACTGGTACAGCCTCTTCGACCTGCCCAGGGCCTGGCCCGCCACCACCCGCCACCGGGAGGCGGAGGGCTCCTCCTACTACCGGCACTTCTACATGGGGCTCCTCCGCGAGGACGGCGCCCCCAAGCTCGCGCTGCGCCACTTCGCCGACTACACGCCCGCGCTCGGCATCTGCCAGTGGTTCCACTTCCAGGACCCGCGCCTCGACGACGGCGTCGCGTGGCTGCGGAAGCTGGGGGTGAAGAAGCTGCGCACCGGGCTCTCCTGGGCCGACAGCTTCCGCGAGGGCGCCGAGGCGTGGTTCGACCGGCAGATGCGCGCGCTCGAGCCGTTCGACGTGACCGTGACCTACTGCTTCACGCCCGAGCACCGCGGGGTGCGGCCCCACCACACGAGCCCGCCGCAGCGGGTGGAGGAGTTCGCCGACTTCTGCGCGCGGATGACGAGGCGGTACGCGCGGTGAGCGGCGCTCAGCCGAGCGCCGTGGCCAGGAGCCCCCGGTAGCGCCCCAGCTCCGCCTCGACCAGGGCCCGCTCCGCGGGGTCGCCCTCGGTCGCGAGCGCGAAGGTCCAGCGGCCGAGGCGGTGGGCGAGGTAGGCGGCGCGCAGGAACGCGAGCGCGCCCGCCGAGGCCCCGGGCGCGACCCGGGCGCGAAGCTCCCCGGCGGCGCCCGGCGACAGCCCCAGCTCGACCTCCGCCGCCGCGACGTCCCAGGCGATGGGCTGCGCGCCGGCCAGGTCGTGGCCCCGGGCGTGGTCGAGCGCGTCGGCCTTGACGAGGCGCCCGCCGCCGTCCACGAGCCACTCCCACCGCTCCAGCTTGCCGTCCACCCGCACCGGCCGGAGCCGCGCCGCCTCCCGGGCGCCGGCTGCGTACCGGTCCACCGCCGCCGCCGCGACCGGCCCGAGCGCCTCGCCGGCGTTCACCCGCAGGAGCTCGAGCAGCGCCGCCGGGTCCGCTCCCTCTCCCGGCGTCGCCGGGAAGGCGCCGGCCCGGAACGCCAGGTAGCGCGCGAGGTGCTCCACGAGCACCGGCTCGGCGAGGTCCACCTCCTCGAGCGGGCGCGCCTCCACCCAGGGCTGCACGAGGAAGCCCTCGGCGAGCCCGGCCGGCGGCGGGAGGAAGCCGGCGGTGGCCAGCGCCCGCGCCAGGGCGAGCGTCTCCTCCGCGCAGCGGCCGAGCCCCGCGAAGCGGGCCACCCAGGCCCCGCCCCGCGCGCGGGCGAGGAGCTTGCGGCGCTCCTGCTGGCGGAAGACGGGCGGGAGGCGGCGGCCCGGCGCGATCGCGTGCGCCCGCCAGGCGCCGGCCGACAGGTCCGACAGCTCGGCCTCGCCGGTGAGCGCCGTCACGGCGGCGCGCACTCGCGGCAGCACCGCCTCCTCGAACGGCACCACCCGCCGGTCCACCTCGCGCCAGCGCGCGCGGTCCCGCTCGGCCGCGGCCGGACCGGGGTCGTTCAGGTGGGCGGGCAGGAAGGTGACCCGCTCGCGCGGCGCGCCCGCCTCGTCGAGCGCGCGCGCGACCGCCAGGAAGGAGCTGCCCGAGAGCCCCGGCCCCTCGTCGGCGACCGCGAAGCGCGCCCCGCGGCGCGCGGCGTCCGCGAGGCGCGCGCGCAGCTCGGGCGAGAGCCGGAGCGCGCGCGCGTGCGGGTGTCCGACGGGGCGCACCGTCACGAGCGCCGCGGCCCCGAGCGCGGCGGCGGCCATCGCGCCGAGGCCAGTCCCGATGCTCCGCACGCCGACGGCGATCCACGGACGGTCGCGGGGCAGGTCGCGCGCGGCGAGCGCGTAGGTCTCGGGGTAGAGCGCGTAGTGCGCATGGCCCTCCGGCTCCTTCACTCGCACGGTGGGCGGCAGCGGCAGCGCGGCGAGCGCCTCCAGCTCCGGCGGGGGCGCGCCCGCCGCCGGCCGGCCCTCCCAGGCGGTCCAGGCCCGGCGCGCCAGCGCGGCGGTCAGGGCCAGGGCGGCGTCCGCGAGCGCGTCGGGCCCGTCCTCGCCGCGCGCCTCGAAGGCGCGGTCCGCCAGGCCCTGCGCCAGCGACGCCGCCTCGAGGAAGGCCGCGCGCGGCGCCTGGGGCCCGCGCTCGCCGAGCCGCGCTCGCGCGGCGGCCAGGAGCTCGCGCGGCGAGGCCTCGCGGAGGCGGTCGCCGTAGTACAGCACGCCCGGCCTCGCCCGGCCCGCCGCTCAGCGCGCCGCCCCGCGCGCCTGCCCGCCGGCCGGCTCGCGCAGGTGGCTGTAGGCGATCCAGGCCAGCTCGTCGAAGGACGGGATGGCGAGGTCCTGGCCGGTGCGCGCCCGCCAGGTGGCGAGCCATGCCCGGTAGGTCTCGAGCTGGCCGGGGCTCGGCGAGACGCGCCGCCGCGCCGCCTTGGCCCGGGCGAGCGCCGCGAGCGGCGGGTCGCCGCGCGCCACCAGCACGCACAGCGCGAGCAGCGCGCTGCGGCCCACGCCGTGCTGGCAGTGGACGAGCACCTTGGCACCCCGGTCCAGCTTCGCGCCGACCCAGCTCACCCCGTCGTCGAGCATCGGCAGCGCGACGCCCATGAGGTCCTGCGTGGGCAGGCGGAGCAGCTCGATGCCGTGCGCGCGCAGGACCGCCTCGTCGTCGCACTCCTCGACGCGCAGGTCCACCACGTGGTGGATCCCGTGCTCCCGGGCGAGGCGGCCGGCCGCGGCGAGCGGCAGCCGCCCGCCGACCGCGAGGTCGGGCGTCACCCAGTCGAGATCGAGCTCGCCCGCGCGGTCGGGGATCATCTGCGCTCAACGCTTCGAGGTGGGGCGGCGGCTGCCGCGGCCGGTGCGCGCGCGCCCGCCGGCCGAGGGGCGCCGCGCGGCGCCGGCGCCCCGCTTGCTCGCCGCGCTCCGGGAGCCGCCGCGCTTCGCCGGCGCGCGGCCCCCCGCCATCCGGGCCGCGCTCGCGCGCGGCGCCTTGCGGCGCCGCTCCCCCTGCCCCGCCCGCGTCGCGCCGGCGCCGGCCCGCTTCGTCCGGCGGGTGCCCTCGCGACGCCGGGCGGCGGCGCTGGCGCGGCCCGCCTTGCTCGCGGCCGCGCTCCGCCCGGCCCGCGGACCGGCGCGCCGCGCGCGGCGGGACGCCCCGCGGTCACCGCGCGCGCGCGCCGCGGCGGCCTCGCGCGCCACCAGCTTGTTGAAGTTGCTCCGCTGCCCGCGCGCCGTCTGCTCCTGGTACACGAGCGCCAGGCCTGAGGCGTCGAACTTCTCGAACCAGTCGTCCCACGAGATGTGCCGCAGCGGCGGCGTGCCGGTGTAGCCGGGGAAGTCCAGCCGGAGGACGCCGGCGTCTTCCCCCCCTCGCTCGGTCCCCTCCACCTCCGCGGGCGACGCGCCCCGCCCCTCCGCCCAGCGCCGGATCTCCTCGTGATCGGTGGTGGTCCTGCTCGACCCTCTCGCCATGCCTCTCCCCCTCGCCGTGTCCCGGCGCGCGCGGCGGTGCTCCGGCGCGCGCCTTCTCACGAGGGTAGGGCTCGCGCTCGGCCGCCGCAGGGGGCGAGGCGCCGCGCGCACGCTCCACGGGAGGGGGGGCGGGGACCCGGGGAGGCGGCGCTAGGCGCCGCGGCCGCGGAAGAACTCGAGGGTCCGCCGCAGGCCCTCCTCGAGCGGCACCTCGGGCCGCCACCCCAGCGCCGCCGCGGCGGCGGCCGGGTCGATGCAGGAGCGCTTCTGCTCGCCGGGACGGCCGGGCGCGTAGGTGGGCTTCGCCTCGACGCCGGCGGCGCGGGCCATGAGCGCGTGGAGCTGGTTCACGTCGGTCTCGACGCCGGTGCCCACGTTGAGCGCGCCCGTGAACCCGCGCTCCGCGGCGAGCAGGTTCGCCCGCGCCACGTCGCCCACGAACACGTAGTCGCGCGTCTGCCGGCCGTCGCCGTAGATGGTGCAAGGCTTCCCCTGGAGCAGCTTGCCGGAGAAGATCGCCACCACCCCCGCCTCGCCGTGCGGATCCTGGCGGGGCCCGTACACGTTCGCGTAGCGGAGCGCGGCGTAGGGGATGCCGTGGTTCGCCTGGTAGACCCCGAGGTAGAGCTCGCTCGCGCTCTTCGCCGCCCCGTAGTGCGACACCGGCCGCGCCGGGTGATCCTCGCGGGTCGGGATGCGCTCGGTCTCCCCGTACATGGCGCCGCCGGAGCTCGCGAACAGCACCTGCTTCACCGAGCCCGCCTTCACCGCGGCCTGCATGACGTTGAGCAGCCCACCCACGTTCACGTCGGCGTCGTGGCGCGGGTCGGCCATCGACTTCCGGACGTCGATCTGCGCCGCCTCGTGCGCGATCACCGTCGGCCGCTCCTTCAGGATCGCCTCGGTGGCGGCGGCGCTCCGCACATCGCAGGGGTAGAAGCGCGCCCGGGACGGAACGTTCTCGCGCTTCCCCGAGGAGAGGTCGTCGAGGACGGCCACCTCCCACCCGGCGGCGAGGAAGAGGTCGGCGATGGTCGAGCCGATGAACCCGGCTCCACCGGTGATGAGGATCTTCTTGTCCATGTGAGGGGCTCCGGCCGCGCGCTCAGCCCGCGGCGGCGGCGAGGTCTCCGCGCTCGATGCGCTCCTTGAACCAGGCGATGGTCCGGCGCATCCCTTCGTCGAACGGCACCCGCGGCTCCCACCCGAGCAGCTCGCGGGCGCGGCTGATGTCCGGCCGCCGGACGCGCGGGTCGTCCTGCGGCAGCGGCTGGAAGACCAGCTCCACCTTGGAGCCCACCGCCTCGCGGACCCACTTCGCGAGCTCGAGCATCGACATCTCGTGGGGCGTCCCGACGTTGACGGGCTCGCCGGTGCTGGCGTGCAGGAGGCGGAAGATGCACTCGACGTTGTCGTCCACGTAGCAGAAGCTGCGCGTCTGGGAGCCGTCCCCGTAGACGGTGATCGGCTCGCCGCGCAGCGCCTGGCCCGCGAAGGTGGGGACCACGCGGCCGTCGTCGAGCCGCATCCGCGGGCCGTAGGTGTTGAAGATCCGGGCGATGCGGGTGTCGACCCGCTCGTACCGCCGGTACGCCATGGTGATGGCCTCGGCGAAGCGCTTCGCCTCGTCGTACACGGCGCGCGGGCCGATGGGGTTCACGTTGCCCCAGTACGACTCGCGCTGCGGGTGCTCCAGGGGATCGCCGTACACCTCGGAGGTGGAGGAGAGCAGGAAGCGCGCGCCGCTGCGCTTGGCGAGCTTGAGCGCGTTCTCGACCCCGATGGAGCCCACGTGCAGCGTCTCGAAGGGGTGCTTCAGGTAGTCGACGGGGGAGGCGGGCGAGGCGAAGTCGAGCACCGCGTCCACGGGCCCGGCGAGGGCGTCGAGCGGGTCGCAGATGTCGGCGCGGAGGAAGTCGAAGCGCGGCTCGCGCCGGAGATGCTCGAGGTTGCGGAGGGTTCCCGTGATGAGGCTGTCGACGCCGGTGACCCGCCACCCCTCGCCCAGGAACCGGTCGCACAGGTGGCTACCGATGAACCCCGCGGCGCCGAGGACGACGGCTCGCTGCTCTGCCATGCGGGAGGACTACTTCCTCTCCCCCACGTCATCAAGTGAAAGCTGCCCAGGAAGGGCGCCCTTGTACTTGTCGAGGACGAGGTCGATGCCTTGCCGGATGTACTCGGCCACCGGCACCTTCGTCCGATCGTTCAACACCTTGAGGCGCTCGTTCTGCTCGGGCGTGATGTAGATCGTCGTCGAGATCTTCTTGCGCGCCATGCCGCGAGTGAAGGTATGTGACGATACGTCGAGTGTCAAATACGGCACGAAGTCAGAAGTAGGCTCCGGCTCGCAGCGCGGCCCCCAGGCCGAGCCCCCCTCCGTGGGGCAGCCAGAGCTCGCTCCCCTGGAGGGCGAGCGCGAGGAACACCTCACGGCCGAGGAACGCCTCGAGCCCCACCCCGCCGCCCAACCTGACGCCGGTCTCCGCCGAGAAGCCCGAGCCGGGGAGCACGCCGACCGCCGCTACCTCGGCCGCGAGGTGGGGCCGGAGGGAGCCCCAGCGCGCGAGTCGGTACCGAAGCCCGGCGCCCGCCTCGTAGGCGCCGTCCGCCGCGCGGCCGTCGGTCCGGGCGGCGGACGCCCAGGAGGCGCGCGCGGTGGCGTCGAGTTCGCCGGCGAGCCACCACGAGGCGACCAGGCCGACCGGCGCGCGGGAACCCAGGGCGGGAGCGGAATCGCTGGAGAAACCGAGCTCGAGGGCGAGGGAGCGCGGCGCGAGCTGCGCGCGCGCGAGGGCGGGGAGACACGCGGCGACGAGGGCGAGGGCGGGGAGGCGCATGCGGCACGTCGGTTGCGAAGGACGGGCCAGCGTGACGACCTCGACCGCGACCTCGACCGCGACTGCGACCGCGACCGCGAGAGCGGCGGCGGGCGCTCCGCCGCTCCTCCTCGCCCTCGCTGCTTGCGCGGTCGCGTGCCTCCCCTCCCCTCGCGTCCACCCGCGCGCGGCGGAGGAGATCTCGCGCGGCTACCGGTACCTGGCGCAGGACGACCTCGAGCGGGCGGAGATCGCCTTCGCGCACGCGCTCGAGTTCAACGGGGAAATCCCCGAGGCGCTGAACGGCGCGGGGGTGGTGGAGCGGCGCCGGGGGCGGCTCGAGGAGGCGCGGCGCCGGTTCGAGCACGCCGCGCGCGCGGCCCCTGACTTCGCGGAGGCGCGGGTGAACCTGGGGGAGCTCTCCTTGACGCAAGGTGACGCGGGCGAAGCCGAAGCGCACTTCCGGGCGGCGCTGGCGGTGGACCCGGACCTCCTCCCCGCCCGGCTCGATCTCGCGCGCGCGCTCCTCCACCGGGGGCGCGGCGACCCCGCGCGCCAGGAGCAGCTCTTCGAGGCCGCGCGGAGGGAGTACCTGCACCTGCTCGAGGCGCAGCCGGACGCGGCCGAGGCCTGGCACGACCTCGGCTTCCTCGACCTCGCCGCCGGGCGGCACGCCCGCGCCGAGGAGGAGTACCGGCGCGCGGCCGAGCTGGCGCCGGCCTACGCCGAGGCGCTCCACGGTTGGTGCATCTCGCTCGTCCGTCTGGGCCGCTGCGCGGAGGGCGTCCGCGCCTGCCGGCGCTGCCTCGACGCGGCGCCCGGGGCGGAGCGGTGCCAGCTGAGCCTGCGCGGCGCCGAGGCGTGCGCGGCCGCCCTGGAAAACGGAACGGCGCCGCCCGGGGAATGGGCGGCGCCGTGAGAGGAGCGGCCGGCGGCGGAGCGCCGGCGCGCGGCGGCGGGGGCTAGCTCACCACCCAGGTGTCGCTGCCGGCGAGCATGGTCTTCATGTCCGCCTTGCCCGACTTCGCCTTCTGCTCCTGGACCTGCTGCGCGTTCAGGTCCTCGGCGGTCGGCCGCTGCACGTCGCGGAACACGCCGATGGGCGTCGGGAACCCCGGCTTCTGGTTGAGGTTCGCCATCATCGTGGAGTACGTCGGGTCCTCGCGCGTCGCGTCGTGGACGACGAGGTCCTTCTCCGTGACGCCGCCCTCGCCGATCGTGACGACCTCGAGCTGGATCGTCTCCCGGTTCAGGCGGATGCCCTTCTTGCCGTCCTTGCCGAAGACGAGCGGCTTGCCCTGCTCCATGCGGAGGAGCTGATCGGCCTTCACCGACTTCTCGGTCAGCGAGAGGTAGGCGCCGTCGTTGAAGATGGGGCAGTTCTGCAGGACCTCGATGAACGCCGAGCCCTTGTGACCGGCGGCCGACTTCAGCACGCCGCCCATGTGCGCGCCCTCGACGTCCACGCTGCGCGCCACGAAGGTGGCGCCGGCGCCGAGCGCGAGCGCGGGCGGGTTGAAGGGCTGGTCGGGCGAGCCGAACGGCGTCGTCTTCGTCTTCTTGCCGAGCTCGGAGGTCGGGGAGACCTGGCCCTTGGTGAGGCCGTAGATGCGGTTGTTGAACATCACCACCTTGATGTCCAGGTTCCGCCGCATGCAGTGGATGAAGTGGTTGCCGCCGATGGCGAGCGCGTCGCCGTCACCGGTCATCACCCACACCTGCAGCTCGGGCCGCGAGACCTTCAGCCCGGAGGCGAAGGAGGGCGCGCGCCCGTGCAGCGTGTGCATCCCGTAGTTGTTCATGTAGTACGGGAACCGCGAGCTGCAGCCGATGCCGGAGATGAAGACGATGTTCTCGCGCTTCACCCCGACCGTCGGCATCACCTTCTGCACCTGGTTGATGATGGACCAGTCGCCGCAGCCCGGGCACCACCGGGGATCGACTCCGGACTCGAAGTCCTTCTTGGTGTACGCGGGGACCGCCGCTGCCTGGGCGCCGTTCGTGCCGTTCGTCGTGCTCATGTCGTGTTCTCCTTTCCGAGCGGCTTAGAGCAGCTCCAGGACGCGCTTCTTCAGCTCGGACACCTTGAGCGCCTTCCCGTTGATGCGGTTGTACTGGATGGGATCCACCCCCGGGAACCGGCCGCGGATGACGAACGCCAGCTGCCCGTCGTTCACCTCCGGGATGACCACCTTCTTGAAGCTCTTCAGCACCGCGCCCAGGTTCTTCGGCATGGGGTTGAGCCAGCGCAGGTGGGCGTGCGCGACGCTCTTCCCCTCGGCGCGGAGCGCCTCGGCGGTCGTGCGGACCGAGCCGTAGGTGCCGCCCCAGGAGAGCAGGAGCACCTCGCCCTGCTGCGGGCCGTCCACGACGAGATCGGGGACGTCCTCGACCACGTTGCGGATCTTCTGCGCCCGCGTCTTGACCATCTTCTCGTGGTTCATGCCGTCGTACGAGACCATGCCCGACAGCGAGTCCTTCTCCAGGCCGCCGATGCGGTGCTCGAGGCCCGGCGTGCCGGGGATGGCCCAGGGACGGATGAGCTTCGCGTCGCGCATGTACGGCAGGTACGAGCCGTCGGGACCGTTCTTCTCGGTCTGGTACTTCGGCTCGACCTTCGGCAGCTCGGACTCGTCCGGGATGCGGAAGGGCTCCGAGCCGTTGGCGAGGTAGCCGTCGGTGAGGAGGATGACGGGGGTCATCCACTTCACCGCGATCTTCATCGCCTCCATGGCGGCGTAGAAGCAGTCGGTCGGGCTCTGCGCGGCGATCACCGGCAGCGGCGCCTCGCCGTGGCGGCCGAAGAGGGCGATGTAGAGGTCGGCCTGCTCGGTCTTGGTGGGCATGCCCGTCGACGGGCCGCCGCGCTGCACGTTCACCACGACGAGGGGCAGCTCGGCGATGACGGCGAGGCCGAGCATCTCCGCCTTGAGGGCGAGGCCCGGGCCGGAGGTGCTCGTCACCCCCAGCGAGCCGCCGAACGAGGCGCCGATGGCCGAGCCGATGCCGGCGATCTCGTCCTCGGCCTGGTACGTCACCACGCCGTGCGCCTTCATGTACGACATCTCGTGAAGGATCTCGGTGGCGGGCGTGATGGGGTAGCTGCCCAGGAACACCGTCCGGCCGGTCTGCTTGGCGACCGCGGCGAAGCCGAGGGCGGTGGCCGCGTTGCCGGTGATGTTGCGGTAGGTGCCGGGGCGGAGCTTGGAGGCGGGCACCTCGTACTGCTCGTGGAAGATCTCGCTCGTCTCGCCGAAGTCGTAGCCGGCCTTGAACACGGCCACGTTCGCCTTGGCGATCTCCGGCTTCTTGGCGAACTTCTTCTGGATGGCGCCGACCTGCTGCTCCTCGTTCCGGCTGTAGAGCCAGTACATGAGGCCGAGCGCGTAGTAGTTCTTGCAGCGCGCGGCGTCCTTCGAGGAGAGGCCCGAGCCCTGCAGCGCGGCCTCGGTCGCCTGGTTCATGTCGACCTGGACCACCCGGTAGTTCTGCTTCAGCGCCGGGTCCTCCAGCGGGTTCGACTTGTAGCCGGCCTTCTCGAGGTTGGCCGCGGTGAAGGCGCCCGAGTTCACCAGCAGCATCCCGCCCACGCGGAGGTCCGCCAGGTTCGTCTTGAACGCGGCCGGGTTCATGGCCACGAGGACGTCGGGCTGATCGCCCGGGGTGTGGACGTCCTTCGAGGAGAAGTGGACCTGGTACCCCGAAACGCCGAAGAGCGACCCGGCGGGGGCGCGGATCTCGGCGGGGTAGTCGGGGAAGGTGGCGAGGTCGTTGCCCGCCAGCGCCGAGGCCTTCGTGAACTCCGTGCCCGTGAGCTGCATCCCGTCGCCGGAGTCGCCGACGAACCGGATGGTGACCGTATCGATCTTCTGGCGCTTGCGCGCCGCGGCGGTTTGCGTGGACATGTCGCCCTTGTTCTCCTTCGGGAAATTAGAGCCGACCGACGTTCGGACGGGCGCACCTGTCGGCGCAGGGCCCGCGAGCTGGCCCGGCGCGCCCACTCCCGGCGAGGACCTGAGCCGGGCAACGAACACGCTGACTGAAACGGGTAGCCCTTATCCACCTCGACGCGCAGTGTGTCAAGGTGGGGCGGACGAATTGGCGCAGGTCAAACTCTCGTCAGGAGGCGCCTTTTTGGGATCTGCGCGAGATCGCGCAGGATTCACTCGACGCCCTTTCCCGCGGCGCCCTTCGCGCCCTCCGGCTCGGGGAAGATCTTCCCCGGGTTCATGATGCCGAGCGGGTCGAACACCGCCTTGAGGCGCCGCTGCAGCGCGACCTGCGCCTCGCCCTGCTCGTAGACGAGGTAGTCGCGCTTGGCGAGGCCGACGCCGTGCTCGCCGGTGATGGTGCCCCCCATGTCGACCGCGGCGTGCAGGATCTCGCCCACCGCCGCCTCGACGCGCGGCCGATCCTCCTCGCGGTCGAAGAGCACGTTCGCGTGCAGGTTGCCGTCCCCGGCGTGGCCGTAGGTGGCGACGAGGAACCCGTGCCGGGCGCCGATCTCGCGCGTCCGGCGCACCATCTCCGGGATGCGCGAGCGCGGGACGGCGATGTCCTCGGACAGCTTGAGCGGGTGGAGCGCGCGCAGGTTCACCGACAGCTTCTTGCGCGTCTCCCAGATGTCGCGGCGCTGCGCCTCGTTCTGGGCGACGATCACCTCGCCCGAGGCGTCGGCCTGCACCAGCTCCGCCACCCGCACGATCTCCCCGAAGACCTGCTCCTCGTCGTTGCCGTCGGTCTCGATGAGCACCGCCGCGCCCGCGTCGGCGGGGAACTTGTACGGGGCGGTGCGGGCGCAGGCCGCGAGCGCGGTGTCGTCGAGCAGCTCCAGGACCCGCGGGATGACCCCGGCCGCCAGCACGCGCGAGATGGCGCGCGCCGCGTCCTCCACCGAGCGGAACACCACCAGCGCCGTCGAGACGTGCCGGGGCCGCGGCAGGAGCTTGAAGGTGATCTCGGTGACGACGCCGAGCGTCCCCTCGCTGCCCACGAAGAGCGCGGTGAGGTCGTACCCGGCGACGCCCTTGATGGTCTGCTTGCCGGTGCGGAGGAGCTCGCCGGTGGGCAGCGCCACCTCCAGGCCGAGCACGTACTCGCGGGTGACGCCGTACTTGAGCGCGCGGGGGCCGCCGGCGTTCTCGGCCACGTTGCCGCCGAGGAAGCACATGTCGAGCGAGTTCGGGTCGGGCGGGTAGAAGAGGCCGTGCTTCTCCACCTCGGCCTGGAACACGCCCGTCACGACGCCGGGCTGGACCCGCGCGGTGAGGTCCTCCGGCCGGATGTCGAGGATGCGGTTCATCCGCTCCAGGGAGAGCGCGATCCCGCCCGCGAGCGGCAGCGCCCCGCCGGAGCGGCCGCTGCGCGCGCCGATGGGCGTGACCGGCAGCCGGTGCCGCGCCGCCACCGCCAGGACCCGCTGCACCTCGGCCGCGCTCTCCGGCAGGACGACGAGGTCGGGCAGGTGGGTGCCGAGATCCGACTCGTCGCGCCCGTAGGGCTCGAGCTGCTCCGGCTCCGCCTGCACCCGCTGCGGTGCCAGCGCCGCGCCCGGGCCCGCCGGCTCCCGCAGCGCGGCCGCCGCGGCGGCCAGGATCTTCGCGTCCCTCATCCGAACACCTCCACGTTGGCGCCGGTCATCCCTGCGGGCGCCTCGCCGGCGCACCAGGCGATGACCTTCGCCACCTCCTCCGGCCGCAGCTGCGGCGGGAAGGGCGTCTGCTTCAGCATGTCCGTGTCGACCGAGCCGGGGGAGACCGCCAGGCACTGCACGCCGTGCTCGCGCAGCTCCTCGGCCAGGCACTTCGTGAGCCCGACGAGGCCCCACTTCGAGGCGTGGTAGGCGCTGGCGCGATCCCCGCCGATCGTGCCGGAGATGGAGGCGACGTTGACGATGCGGCCGGCGCGGCGCCGCTTCATGCCCGGGACCACCGCCCGCGCGCACAGGAAGGCGCCGGTCAGGTTCACCTCGAGCTGGGCCCGCCAGGCCGCGGGCGAGAGCTCCTCGACCAGGCCGCGCTCCAGGATCCCGGCGCAGTTCACGAGCACGTCGCACGGCCCGAGCGCGCCCTCGTGCCGGGCGGCGAGGCGCGCCACGTCCTCCTCGCGGGAGACGTCGCCCGCCACCGCCAGCGCCGCCGCGCCCTCCTGGACGGCCGCCTCCAGCTCGCGGGCGGTGCGGGCGAACACGGTCACCCGCGCCCCGAGCGCGGTGAGCGCCCGGGCGGTGGCGAGGCCGATCCCGCGGCCGCCGCCGGTGACGACGGCGGTCTTGCCGGCGAGGGCGCTCACGACCGCGACCCCGATCTCGACCCCGACCGCGACCTCGACCCGGCTGCCGCGCCGGTAGGGCGGGGGCTCGCCCCCCGCCGCCGCGCCCCGCCTTCCACCAGGCTCCTGAACCGCGCCTGCAGCCGCGCGTCGTCGGCGAGCTCGCCCAGGAAGCACTGCGCGTGCGCGCGCGCCCCCCGGCGCCGCTCGCCGCGCACGGTGAGGCAGGACTGCTCGGCGTCGAGCACGCAGGCGGCGCCGCGCGCGCCGAGGTGCAGCACCAGCGCCTCCGCCACCTGGCGCGCCAGGTCCTCCTGGAGGACGAGCCGGTGCGCGTAGCAGTCCACCAGCCGCGCCAGCTGGCCGAACCCGATCACGCGGCCACCCGGCAGGTAGGCGACGTGCGCCACGCCGCGCGAGGGGAGCAGGTGGTGCGGGCACATCGAGTGGTAGTCGATGCCGGTCACCGCCACGAGGTCGCGCCCGCGGGCCGGCATGGCGCCGGCGAGCAGGGCCGCCGGGTCCTGCCGGTACCCGTCGACGAGGTCCTCGAGCCAGGCCTCGGCCACGCGCGCGGGCGTGCCATCGAGGTCGGAATCGGCACGGACCTCGGCCGGGAGGACGGCGTCGAGGAAGGCGCCCACCGCGCCCGCGGCGCGCGCCCGCGGGCCACCGCGCTCCGCGCGGCCCGCCGGGCGGCGCGCGCGCCGCGCCCTACCCGGCACGCTCACCCCGGTAGGTGACGCAGCAGCCGGGGATCTCGTAGAGGCGCACCTCGCACAGGCCAGGCAGATGCGGCGCGAGCAGCTCGTACACCCAGCGCGCGATGTTCTCGGCGGTGGGGTTCTCGAGCAGGTCGTTGAGCGTGCGGTGGTCGACGCGCGCGAGCACCTGCTCCTGCACCACCGCCTGGATGCGGCCGAAGTCGGCCACCATCCCGCTCGCCGGGTCCACGGCGCCCTCCACCGCCACGAACAGCCGGTAGTTGTGGCCGTGCATCCGGAAGCACGGCCCGTCGTAGCGGGGCAGCCGGTGGGCGGCGGCGAAGTAGAACTCGACGTCGAGGCGGGCCCGCCGCGCGTCGGCGTAGTCGATGGGGAGGCTCATGCGGTGGACCCCTTCATAACTCGATCTGCACCTCGTCGCCCTCGACGTGGACGGCGAACGTGCGCAGCGAGGCCTCCGGGAACTCGTCGCAGCGGCCGGTCCGCACGTCGAAGCCCCAGGCGTGCAGCGGGCAGAAGACGGTGCCGCCGCGCAGGTCGCCGAAGGCCAGCGGGCCGCCGCGGTGCGGGCAGCCGTTCTCGACCGCGTGCACCTCGTCCCCGACGCGGAAGAGCGCGATCGCCTCGCCGGCGACCTCCACCAGGTAACCCTGGTGCGCGGGGAGATCGGCGAGGCGGCAGACGGTGAGGCGCACCCCTGTTACTCTAACCCGACCGTGTCCCTGCGCCTCCAGATCACCGCCCTCTTCGGCGCCATCCTGGTCGTCACCCTGGCCGTCGCCGCCTACCTGGGCGAGTCGATCGCGGCGCGGGCGGTGGAGGAGGGCATCCGCGAGCGCACGGTGGAGGTGGCGCGGTCGGTGGTCTCCGAGATCGACCTCGGGCGCGAGCTGCGCGAGACCG
This sequence comes from Anaeromyxobacter diazotrophicus, assembly GCF_013340205.1. Taxonomy (NCBI): domain Bacteria; kingdom Pseudomonadati; phylum Myxococcota; class Myxococcia; order Myxococcales; family Anaeromyxobacteraceae; genus Anaeromyxobacter; species Anaeromyxobacter diazotrophicus. The sequence goes on along the minus strand of NZ_BJTG01000007.1, from coordinate 159,930 downwards.
ATCGCACCCGCATCGCCGCCCGCCTCGCCGCCGCGCTGGCGCGCCACCGCGGCCTCCGGCTGGCCGAGCTCGCCATCCGGCGGCCGGGCAAGGACGACGTGGTCCGCATCACCTTCGGCAAGAACGGCCCGGAGACCACCTTCGACCAGCGCGACGTCGTCTTCTCGGCCCAGCCGCAGGCGCGGCTGCTCGAGACCGAGGACGGCCGGGTGGCGCAGGTGGATCAGCCGGTGAACGACCCCTTCGGCCGTCCCATCGCCAGCGTGCGGATCGAGGCGCTGGTGGCGGACGCGGAGCACATCGCCGGCCGCGAGCGGACCGTCTTCCTCTGGGTCACCTTCGGCAGCGCGCTGGTGCTGGTGGTCGCCTTCACGCTCATCCTGAGCCGGATGCTGGCGCGCCCGCTCTCGCGGCTCGCCGCCGCGATGGCGCAGGTGGAGTCGGGCGCCGGCGTGCCGCCCGCCATCCCCGGCGCCGAGCGGCACGACGAGATCGGCACGGTGGCGCGCGGCCTCGACGCGATGCTGGTGCGCGTCCGCGGCTTCAGCCGGGAGCTCCAGGAGAAGGTGGACGACGCCACCGCCGACCTGGCGCGGAAGAACCGCGCGCTGGCCGAGCTGAACGACCTGCTCGTCGAGGCGCGGCGCGACCTCACCGCCAAGGAGCAGCTGGCGGCGCTGGGGCAGCTCTCGGGCACCATCGCCCACGAGCTCGGCAACCCGCTCAACGCCATCAGCGGCCACGTCCAGCTCCTGGCGCGCGCGCCCGCCTGCCCGCCCGACATGCGCGAGCAGCTCCTCGTCATCGAGGGCGAGGTGCGGCGGATGACCTCCATCATCCGCCGCTTCCTCGACTCGGCGCGCGCCCTCACCCCCGCCCCCGAGCCGGTCGAGCTCGTCGCCCTCTTCGACGAGGCGCTCTCGCTCACCGTCTCCGCCGAGGCGCGCGGCCGGCTGGAGGTGCAGCGCGACGTGCCGGCCGAGATGGGCACCGTCGCGCTCGACCCCTCGCTGGTGCGGCACGTGCTCACGAACTTCATCGCCAACGCGGTGGACGCGATGGCCCACGGCGGCCGGCTGACCGTCCGGGCCAGGCGGGCGGGCGAGCAGGTCGCGCTCACCGTGCAGGACACCGGCCCGGGCATCGGCGCCGAGGACCGCAAGCACATCTTCGAGCCGTTCTGGTCCACCAAGCCCAAGGGCAAGGGCACCGGCCTCGGCCTCGCCATCTGCCGCGAGATCGCGGCGGCGCTCAAGGGGCGCATCGAGGTGGAGAGCGCGCCCGGTCAGGGCGCGGCGTTCACGCTGTACGTGCCGGTGCCGGCCTGGAAGGCGGACCGCGCCCCCACCCTCACGCCGGCCGCGGCCGCGCCGGGGAGAGGCCGATGAGCGATCGCATGGGACCTGCGCACGTCTTCGTCGTCGACGACGACACCTCGAGCCGCGAGCTCCTGACCCGCATCCTCTCCGGGGAAGGCCACCGGGTGACCGCCCTCGCCGACGGCCACGAGGCGCTGGCCCGCCTCGGCGCCGACGGCCCGCCGGACCTGGTGGTCTCGGACATCCGCATGGGCGAGGTGGACGGGCTCCAGCTCACCGACGCCCTGCGCGAGCGCGCGCCCGACACGCCGGTGCTCCTCGTCACCGCCTTCGGCAACATCGACGGCGCGGTGGAGGCCATCCGCCGCGGGGCCTTCGACTACATCTCGAAGCCCTACGACGTGGACGGCATCAAGGTGGTCGTGGCGCGCGCGCTGGAGCAGCGGCGGCTGGCGCTCGAGAACCGCGCGCTCCGGCGCGACCTGCGGGACAAGTACCGGCTCGAGAACGTCGTCGGGCGCAGCGAGGCGATGCTCCAGGTCTACAAGACCGCCGCCCGGGTCGCCGCCACCGACGCCACCGTGCTCATCCAGGGCGAGAGCGGCACCGGCAAGGAGCTGGTCGCGCGCGCCATCCACGCCGCCTCGCCGCGCGCGCAGCGCCCGTTCGTGGCGGTGGACTGCGGAGCCATCGCCGAGGGGGTGCTCGAGTCCGAGCTGTTCGGCCACGCTCGCGGCGCCTTCACCGGCGCCCAGGCCATGCGGCGGGGGCTCTTCGAGGAGGCGAACCAGGGCACGCTCTTCCTGGACGAGATCGGCGACGTGGGCCAGAACCTGCAAGCGCGCCTCCTCCGGGCGCTGCAGGAGGGCACCATCCGGCGGGTCGGCACCAACGAGACCCTGGCCGTGGACGTCCGGGTGGTGGCGGCCTCGAACCGCGACCTCGAGCAGGCGGTGAAGGAGGGGCGCTTCCGCGAGGACCTCTTCTACCGGCTCAACGTCGTCACCATCCGCATCCCCCCGCTCCGCGACCGGCGCGAGGACATCCCGCTCCTGGCCGAGCACTTCGCCGCCAAGCACGGCCGGTCCGAGGGGGCGGCCATCTCGCCGGCCGCGCGCGACCTGCTCGTCGCCTACGACTGGCCGGGGAACGTCCGCGAGCTCGAGAACGTCATCGCGCGGGCGCTGGCCCTGAACCCCTCCGGCGTGGTGACGCCGGAGGACCTGGCGGAGCACGTCCGCGGCGCGCGCCCGGCGGCCGCCAGCCTGGCGGTGGTGGCGGGCGCGGCGCAGGAGCGCCCCACCCTCGCCGAGCTGGAGCGGCGCTACGCGGCCCAGGTGCTGCAGGAGACCGGCGGCAACAAGACCCGCGCCGCCGAGGTGCTCGGGATCGACCGGAAGACGCTCTACCGCCTGCTCGGCGACGAGAAGGAGTGACCGGCGGTCGCGCCGGTCGCAGGGCCCCCGCACGGCCCGGCGACGGGCCGCGGGCCCGTCAGCCCTGCCCGGTGGTGCCGGAGCCCCCGCCCGCCGACGTGGCGGCGGCGGCGGCGGCGGCCTGCTGCGCGGCCTCGGCCGCCTCCGCGCTGGCGTTGAGCGCGTTCTTCAGCACCTGGCTCGGCCGGAAGGTGAGCACGCGGCGGGCGCTGATCTCGATCTCCTCGCCCGTCTGCGGGTTCCGGCCCACGCGGCTCTTCTTGTCGCGCACGATGAAGTTGCCGAAGCCGGAGATCTTGATCTTCTCGCCTCGCTCGAGGGTCTCCTTGATGGTGTCGAAGACCATCTCGACGATCTCGGCGGCTTCCTTCTTGGAGAAGCCCACCTTCTCGTAGACGCTCTCGATGATGTCGGCCTTGGTCACGATCGCCCTCTCGCGGACCCTTCGGGTGGTGATGCGCCTAAGTACCGACGATTGTTAGCTGAATCACCAGGACCTGTCAAACACCCCGCCGCGCGAGTTCACCGTGCGTCCGGAGCGAGGGCCTCCGGGCCCCCGTCCGGCGCGGCGGGCGGGGCGCCGCCGCCCTCGCGCGCGGTCCCGCCGAAGCGCTGGAGCTCCGCCCGCGCCCGCTCCCGCTCGGCCCGCGTCCGCGCCGCCGCCTCGGCGAGCGTGCGATCGAGCTCCTCGGTGGTGCGCGCCTTCAGCACCGGCTGGCCGGGCAGGTCCGCGCCCACGCTGCCGGCGGTGACCGCCAGCACGGCGGCGCTGGCGATCGCCGCGACCAGCCCGAGCCCCAGCGCCGCCGCCGGGATCCGCCGCCGCGCGCCCGCTCGCCGCAAGGCGCGCCAGGCCAGGACGGACGCGGCGATCCCGACCACGAGCCCGAACGGCGCGGCGAAGGGGTTCCACGAGGCGGCGGCGGCGGCGAGCGCGAAGCCGAGCGCCGCCCGGGCGCCTGGCACCCGCGCTGCGGCGGCCGGCTCGGCCTCTGGCGCGCCCATGCCCCTGCCCTACCCGCGCAGCTCGGCGCGGATGATGGGGTCCTCGCGCAGCCGCGCCACGATCCGCCCGTGCGCGGCGTCGACCTCGGCGTCGGTGAGGGTCCGGTCCGGCACCCGGTACCGCAGCGCCAGCGCGAGGTTCTTCTTGCCGGCGGGCAAGGGGGCGCCGGTGTAGACGTCGAAGAGCGTGACGTCCTCCACCAGCTCCTCCTCCTCGACCGCGGCCACCACCGCCCCCGCCTTCACCTCGTCCGCCACCACCACCGCGAGGTCGCGCAGCACCGCCGGGAAGCGCGGCACGCCGCGGTACCGCGGCACGAGCTCGGCGTGCGCCTGCAGCGCGGCCAGGTCGAGCCGGAAGGCGAAGGTCCCGCGCGGCAGGCCGAAGGCCTGGGCCACCCGGGGGTGCAGCTCCCCGGCGGTGCCGAGCACCGCCTCCCGCATGCCGACCAGGGCGGCGCTCGCCCGCGGGTGGGACCACGGCTCCGGGCGCGCCGCCCAGCGCGGCACCGCCATCCCGAGCGCCTCGAGCACGCCCTCCAGCGCGGCCTTGGCGTCGTAGAGGTCCACCCGGTCGGCCGGCGCGGCCCAGCCGGTGGGGCTGCGGCGCCCGAGCAGCACGCCGGCCACCTCGGTCCACTCGTCGGCCGGGGCGTCGCCCTCGCCCGGGCCGCGGCCATAGGCGCGCGCGACCTCGTACAGCCGCACGTCCTCCACGCGCTGGCGGAGGTTGCGCTCGGCGGCGCGGAGCAGCGACGGCAGCACGCCCGTCCGCATGGCCGACAGCTCGGCGCTGATGGGGTTCTCGAGCAGCACCGGGCGCCCCGCCGGATCGTAGGCGGCGAGGTCGGCGGGCGGCACGAAGCTGAAGCTCACCGCCTCGCTGAAGCCGGCCGCCTCGAGCGCCTCCCGGACCCGGGCGGTGACCCGCGCCTCCTCGGGGAGCCCGGGGGTGTCGAGCGCCAGGCGCGGCAGGGTCTCCGGGATGCTTTCGAAGCCGCGGCTCCGGACGATCTCCTCGATGAGGTCCTCCTCCAGCGCGACGTCCTGGCGCCAGCTCGGGACGGCGAAGGTGGCCCCCTCCCCGTCCTCGCGCAGCACGGCGAAGCCGAGGCCGGCCAGGATCGACCGCGCCTCGCTGGGGGGCACTGGCGCCCCGAGCACCTCGGCTGGGCGCGCCCAGCGCATCGGCACCTCGAGCCGGCGCGCCGGCCGCGGGTGCGCGTCGACCACGCCGGCCCGGACCTGCCCTCCGGTCAGCTCGGCGATGAGCGCGGCGCAGCGGTCCAGCGCCGGCAGCACCATGCCCGGATCGGCCCCGCGCTCGAACCGGTACGAGGCCTCGGTCTTGAGGCCGTGGCGCCGCGCGGTGCGCCGGATCCCGGCCGGCGCGAACCAGGCCGACTCGAGCAGCAGCCGGGTGGTGCCGGGCGTGATCTCCGAGTGGCCGCCGCCCATGACCCCGGCGAGCGCGCTGCCGCGGTCGCGGTCGGCGATGAGCAGGTCCTCCGGGTCGAGCGCGCGCTCCTTGCCGTCGAGCGTGGTGAGCTTCTCGCCCGGGCGGGCGGTGCGCGCGACGATCTCGTGCCCGGCCACCTGGTCGAGGTCGAAGGCGTGCAGCGGGTGCCCGAGCTCGAGCAGGACGTAGTTGGTGGCGTCCACGGCGTTGGAGATGGAGCGCACCCCGCACGCCTCGAGCCGCCGCGCCAGCCACGCCGGCGAGGGGCCGATCTTCACCCCCTCGATGACGCGGGCCGCGTACCGGTGGCACCGGTCGGGCGCCTCGACGCGGACGCGGACCGCGTCGCCGGCCGGCCCGCCCCCCTCGACGAGCCGCGGCGCGGGCGGCTTCACCGGGCGGCCCAGGAAGGCCGCCACCTCGCGCGCGATCCCGAGGTGGGAGAGCGCGTCGGGCCGGTTCGGCGTGACGTTCACCTCGAGCAGCACGTCGTCGAGGCCGAGCGCCTTCGCGATGGGGGTGCCGGGCTGGACCTCGCGCGGGAGGATGAGCAGGCCCGAGGCGTCGGCGTCGATCCCGAGCTCCTTGGCCGAGCACAGCATCCCGGACGACTCGACGCCGCGCAGCTTGGCCTTGCCGATCGTCACCCCGCCCGGGAGCGTCGCGCCCACCGTGGCGAGCGGGACCACGTCGCCCACCTGGTAGTTCTTCGCGCCGCACACCACCTGCAGCGGCTCGCCCTGCCCCGCGTCGACGCGGGTGACCGACAGCTTCTCGGCGTTGGGGTGCTTCTCCGAGGCGACGATGCGCGCGGCGATCACCCCGCCGAGCTCCCCGCCGCGGCGCTCGACCGCCTCGACCTCCAGCCCGACCGCGGTGAGCCGCCGCGCCAGCTCCTCCGGCGCGGGGAGCCCGTCGACGTATTCCGACAGCCACTGGTAGGAGATGCGCATCGGTGACTTCCAAGCCGTGAGGGGTCTGGGGGCGCGCGGACGCCGCGCGCCTCAGAACTGCTCGAGGAAGCGCAGGTCGTTCTCGAAGAAGAGCCGCAGATCGTCGACGCGGTAGCGGAGCATCGCCATCCGCTCCACCCCGAAGCCGAAGGCGAAGCCGGTGACGCCCGCCGGCATGCCGCCGTTCGCGAGCACCTCCGGGTGGACCATGCCGGAGCCGAGCACCTCCACCCAGCCCGTTTCCTTGCACGTCCCGCAGCGCTTCCCGTCCTTCTTGCCGGTCCCGCCGCAGATCGAGCACGAGACGTCGACCTCGGCGCCGGGCTCGACGAACGGGAAGTAGCTGGGCCGGAAGCGGGTCCTGGTGCCGGGCCCGAAGTAGGCGCGGGCGAAGGCGGCCAGCGTGCCCTTGAGGTCGGCGAAGGTGATGCCCTCGTCGACGCACAGCCCCTCCACCTGGTGGAACATGGGCGAGTGGGTCTGGTCGTAGTCGGAGCGGTAGACGCGCCCCGGGCAGATGACGCGGATGGGCGGCCGGCCGCGGCGCTTCATGGCGCGGATCTGCACCGGCGAGGTGTGCGTGCGCAGCACGACCGAGCGCGGCGCGGCGGCCCCGCCGAGCGTCGCCGCGTCGACGTAGAAGGTGTCCTGCATGTCGCGCGCGGGGTGGTCGGCGGCGATGCGGAGCGCCTCGAAGTTGTACCAGTCGAGCTCGATCTCCGGCCCGTTCGCGACCTCGTAGCCGAGCCGCCCGAAGATGGCGGCGATCTCCTCCGCCGCCTGGGTGATCGGGTGCCGGTGGCCGCGCGGCAGGAGCCGGCGGCCGGGCAAGGTGGGATCGAGCGGCGGCCCGGACAGCTCCGCCTCGAGCTCGGCGCGCGCCAGCCGGGCGCGGCCCTCGGCGAGCAGCGCCTCGATCTCGTCGCGGACGCGGTTCGCCACCTCGCCCACGCGCGGGCGCTCCTCGGCCGGGAGCTGGCCCATGCCGCGGAGCGCCGCCGACAGCTCGCCGCGCTTGCCGAGGAAGCGGACCCGGAGGTCCTCCAGCGCGCGCTCGTCGGCGGCGCCGGCGACGTCCCGCCGGGCAGCCGCCGCGAGCGCCTCGAGCTGCGAGAGCAGGTCGGCCATCAGCGCCGACCTAAGCCTGCGCCGCCTTCACCACCGCCGCGAAGTCGCCCGGGACGAAGAGCGCGAGGTCGGCCAGCACCTTGCGGTCGAGCGCGACGCCCGCCTTGGTCAGGCCGGCGATGAGGCGCGAGTAGGTCGTGCCGTTCTGCCGCGCGGCGGCGTTGATGCGCACGATCCACAGGCTGCGGAAGTCGCGGCGGCGGCGGCGGCGGTGCGCGGTGCTGTAGTTGAGGGCGCGCTCGACCGCCTGGTTCGCGCGCTTGTAGCAGTTCTTGCGGCGGCCGCGGAACCCCTTGGCGAGCTTGAGGACGCGGTTGCGACGACGGCGAGCCTTGAATCCCTTCTTGACGCGCATCTCACTTCTCCTTGCCGGCGGGAGGCGGCCTCAGGGCCGCGCTTCGAAACCCCGCTTGGGCTTCTGATGTTCGGCGGGGGGCGAGCCCCCGCCCTACGACGCCGCGGAACCCCGCGACGCTACCGAGCGTACGGGAAGCACTCCTTGATCTTCTTGGCGTCCTCGTCCTTGAGGTGCCCGGTCCCGCGCAGCTCCACCTTCTGCTTCTTCGTCTTCCCGAACGTCGCGAGGTGACGGACGCCGGCGCGGCGGAACTTCACGGCGCCGCTCTTCTTCACCTGGAAGCGCTTCTTCGCGCCGCTCTTCGTCTTCAGCTTCGGCATGTCGGTGACTCTCCGTGATGGCGGCCCCGGTCGGGAGCCGCGTCCTGCGCTACCTGGTGGTCGGCTCGGCCGGGGTGCCCGGCGCCGGCTCGGCCGCCGGGGCGGCGGGGGCCGGGGGCGCGGCGGCGGGCGGCGGGGGCCGGGGCGCGGCGCCGCTCGGGGCGGCGGCCGCCTTGGCCTGGTCGCGCTGCCGCTGCAGCATCTTCGGGTTCGGGGCGAGGATCATGAACATCTGCCGCCCTTCCATGCGCGGCACGGCCTCGATCACCGCGACCTCCTTCATGTCCTCGATGACGCGCTGGAGGACCTTCTGGCCGAGCTCGCGGTGGGTGATCTCGCGGCCGCGGAACATCACCGTCACGCGGGCCTTGTTCGCCTCGTGGAGGAACTCGCGGATCTTCCCGATCTTGACGTTGTAGTCGTGCTCCTCGGTGCGGGGGCGGAGCTTCACCTCCTTGAGCTGCACGACCACCTGCTTCTTCTTGGCCTCGTTCTGCTTCTTCTTCTCGGTGTACTTGAACTTCCCGTAATCCATGATCTTGCAGACGGGAGGCTTGGCCATCGGGCTGACCTCGACGAGGTCCATCCCGAGTTCCTGGGCACGCGCCAGCGCCTGCTCGATGGGCAGGATCCCGAGCTGCTCGCCCTCGGGCCCGACGGCGCGCACCTCGCGCGCCTTGATGCGGCGGTTGGTGCGGGCGTCGCGGTTGCCCCCGCGGTCGCGAGGGTCTCGTGGCTGAAGTGCGATGGCTCGATGCCTCCGTCAGTGGGGCGCCCTGTGAAGGAACGCCCCGGAATCACGGGTGTTTCGGGAAAGCCCTGGCCGTCCCCGGCCGACCAAGGACTGCGAAGAATAAGGAAATCGCGAAGAAAGTCAACGTCCTTCGCTGGAATCCTTCTTGGCCTCGCGGATCCAGCTCATCATGTCGCGCAGGCGCTTGCCCACCTGCTCGATGGGGTGCTCCTGCTCGTGCTCGCGGAACATCTCGAGCGTCGGGCGCCCGACCTGGTTCTCGAGGATGAACTCCTTCGCGAACTGACCGGACTGGATCTCCTTCAAGATCCGCTTCATCTCGAGCTTCGTCTGGTCGTTCACCACCCGCGGGCCGCGCGTGTAGTCGCCGTACTCGGCGGTGTCCGAGATGGAGTGGCGCATCCAGGCCAGGCCGCCTTCGTACATGAGGTCCACGATGAGCTTCAGCTCGTGGAGGCACTCGAAGTAGGCGCTCTCCGGCTGGTAGCCGGCCTCGGTGAGCGTCTCGAAGCCCGCCTTCACCAGCGCCGCGGCGCCGCCGCACAGCACGGCCTGCTCGCCGAAGAGGTCGGTCTCGGTCTCCTCCTTGAACGTCGTCTCGAGCACACCGGCGCGGGTCCCGCCGATGCCGCGCGCGTAGGCGAGCCCGAGCTGCTTCGCCTGCCCGGTCCCGTCCTGGTGGACGGCGATGAGGCAGGGGATGCCGCGGCCGTCCTGGAACTGCCGGCGGACGAGGTGGCCGGGGCCCTTCGGCGCCACCAGCACCACGTCGACGCCCTCCGGCGCCTTGATCTGCTTGAAGTGCACGTTGAAGCCGTGCGCGAAGAAGAGCGCCTTCCCCTTCGTCATGCCGGGCGCGATCTCCTCGTCCCAGAGCTTCTTCTGCGTCTGGTCGGGGGCGAGCACCATGACGAGGTCGGCCTCCTTCGCCGCCTCCTTCACCGAGAGCACGCGCAGCCCGGCCGCCTCGGCCTTGGCCTTGCTCTTGGAGCCGGCCTGGAGCCCGATGCGCACGTCGACGCCCGAGTCGCGCAGGTTGAGGGCGTGCGCGTGCCCCTGGCTGCCGTAGCCGATGATGGCGACCTTCTTCCCCTTCACGAGGTCGAGGTTCGCGTCCTTGTCGTAGTAGATGGTGGCCATGGTGCGGTTCATCCTTCCTTGAGGTGCGGGGGAGCGAGGGTCTTGAAGCCGCGCTCGAGCGCGATGGCGCCCGAGCGGCACAGCTCGGTGATGCCGAACACCGCCAGCCGCTCCTCCAGGGCGTCCAGCTTGGCGGCGGTCCCGGTGGCCTCGATCATGAGGGCGTCGGGGGACACGTCGACGATCTGCGCCTCGTAGGTGTCGGCGATGGCGCGCAGCTCGGCGTGGTTCTTCTCGGGGGTCTTGATCTTGATGAGCACGAGCTCGCGCTCGATCTTGTCGTTGGGCGAGAGCTCCTTCACCTCGATGACGGGGATGAGCTTCTGCAGCTGCCGGATGGCCTGCTCCACCGGCCGCTGGGTGAGCCGCACCACCACCGTCATGCGGGAGTACTCGGGCCGCTCGGTCGGGCCGACCGCCAGCGACTCGATGTTGTAGCCGCGCCGCGCGAAGAGGCCGGCGATGCGCTGCAGCACGGCGGGCTTGTTCTCCACCAGCAGCGAGAGCGTGTGGATGTTCCCGCTCGGGAGCTGCTCGATCTTCTCGACCATGGCTACTCCCCTCCGATCATGTCGTTCAGCGGCGCGCCGGCCGGCACCATCGGATACACCTTCTCCTGCCGCTTGACCCGGATGTCCACGATGCAGGGGCCGCCCTGATGGGCGAGCGCCTGGTCGATGACCGGGTCGAGCTCCTCCAGCGTGCGCGCGCGCAGCCCGAGGCACTTGTACGCCTCGGCCAGCTTCACCAGGTCGGGCAGGTCCGCGAGCGGCGTCTCGCTGAAGCGCCGGTCGTAGAACAGCTCCTGCCACTGCCGGACCATCCCCAGGAACAGGTTGTTGAGGACGAAGATCTTGATCGGCAGCTCGTGCTCGACCGCGGTGGCGAGGTCCTGCAGCGTCATCTGGAAGCTGCCGTCGCCGTCGATGCCGACCACCAGCGCGTCCGGGCGCGCGAGCTGGATGCCGATGGCGAACGGCAGGCAGACGCCCATGGTGCCGAGGCCGCCCGAGGTGATGAACTCGCGCGGCTTCGACACCTTCCAGAACTGCGCCGCCCACATCTGGTGCTCGCCCACGCCGGTGGTGACGATGGCGCGCCCGTCGCACTTCTGCCAGATGCGGTGCACCGCGGTCTGCGGGAGGATGTACTTCTCGCCCTCCTGCCGGATGCGCAGCGGGTGCTTCTCGCGCCAGTCGGAGATCTTCTTCCACCAGGGCGCGAGGTCGGGCCGGCCGCGCTCGTCGAACGCCTTGCGCACCGCCGCCCCGAGCTTGGGCAGGAGCTCCTTCACGTCGCCGACGAGCGGCACCGTGGCCGTGACGAGCTTGGAGATCTCCGCCGGGTCGATGTCGAGGTGGACGATCTTGGCCTCGGGCGCGAAGGTGGAGAGCTTGCCGGTCACGCGGTCGTCGAAGCGCGCGCCGAGGGCGATGAGCAGGTCGGCGCCCTGGACCGTGTAGTTCGCGTACCGCGAGCCGTGCATCCCGAACATGCCGAGGCAGGACGGGTGCGTCTCGGGGAAGGCGCCCTTCCCGTGCAGCGTCGTGACCACCGGCGCGCCGACGAGCTCGCAGAACTCGAACACCTCGGCGAAGGCGTTGCCGGTGCGGACGCCGCCGCCGAGGTAGATGACCGGGCGGGTGGCCGAGCGGATCAGGGTGGCCGCCTCGGCCACCTTGGGCTCCTCCTTGAGCCGCGGCATGTAGCCGGGGATCCGGACCTCCGACGGGTACTCGAAGTCCAGGGTCAGGTTGAGGACGTCCTTCGGGATGTCCACGTGCACCGGGCCCGGACGGCCGGTACGCGCCAGGTGGAACGCCTCCTTCATCACCCGCGGGATGTCGCCCGGCTCGGTCACGAGGTAGTTGTGCTTGGTCACCGGCATGGTGATGCCGGTGATGTCCGCCTCCTGGAAGGCGTCGGAGCCGATGAGCGAGGTGGCGACGTTGGCGGTGATGACCACCAGCGGCACCGAGTCCATGTAGGCGTCGGCGATGGGGGTGACGAGGTTCGTCGACCCCGGGCCGCTCGTCCCCATGCACACGCCCACCTTGCCGGTGGCGTGGGCGTAGCCCTCCGCGGCGTGCCCGCCCACCTGCTCGTGGCGGATGAGCACGTGCTTCAGCTTCTCGGAGGCGAACAGCGCGTCGTAGATGGGCAGGATGGTCCCGCCCGGCATCCCGAAGATCCAGTCCACCTCTTCCAGCTCGAGGGCCCGGATCACGGCCTGGGCCCCCGTCATCTTCTCGCTCGGCATCGAACCTCCACGGCGTGCTGCTTCGAAAAAGGTTGGTTGGCGTCGGCTTCGACCTCGGGTGGGCGGCCACGTCCGCTGCGGGCTACCGCGAGCGGGCGCGCCGCCCGCGTACCGCCACCTTGGGCCTCGGGCGCCGCTTCGCCGCCGCGGCGGTCTTCCGGGCGGGGGCCTTCCCCTTCCCCTTCGCCTGGGCCGGGCGCGCCGCGGCGGGGGCGGCGCGCGTCACCGCCCCGTCGGCGGCGGACGAGACGAGGGCGGCGTACTTCGCGAACACGCCGAGCCCGTAGCGCGGCGCCGGCGGCCGCCAGCGCCTCATCCGCCGCGCCAGCTCGGCCGCGCCCAGCTTCACCGAGAGCGAGCGCGCGTCGGCGTCGATGACCACCCGGTCGCCGTCCCGCAGCGCCGCGATGGGGCCGCCCACCGCCGCCTCGGGCGCCACGTGCCCGATCATGAGCCCGCGGGTGGCGCCGCTGAACCGGCCGTCGGTGAGGAGCGCCACCGAGTCGCCGAGGCCCTGCCCCACCAGCGCGGCGGTGACGCCCAGCATCTCGCGCATGCCGGGCCCGCCCTTCGGGCCCTCGTAGCGGATGACCACCACGTCGCCGGGGCGGATGGCGTTCGCCTTCACCGCCGCCATCGCGTCCTCCTCGCGATCGAAGACGCGCGCCGGGCCCTCGTGCCGCGGGCGCTCGTGACCGGCCATCTTCACCACCGCGCCCTCGGGCGCGAGGTTGCCCGTAAGGATGACGAGGCCGCCCGTCGCCTTGAACGGCTGGCCGGCCGGGGCCACCACCCGCTGCCCGGGAGTCTCCTGGGCCGTGGCGGCGTGCTCGCTCCAGGGCCTCCCGTCGGCGGCGCGCTGCGCGCCGTCGACGAGCCCCTCGTCCTGCAGCCGCTTCCAGACGAGCCGCGTGCCGCCCGCGGCGTCGAGGTGCGGCGCGGCGAACTCGCCGCCCGGCATGAGGCTGGTGTAGATGGGCGTCCGCCGCGAGACGCGATCGAAGTCGGCGAGCTCGAGCGGCAGGCCCGTCTCCCGCGCGATGGCCGAGAGGTGCAGCACCGCGTTGGTGGAGCCGCCGGTGGTGGCGACCCCGGCGATGGCGTTCTCGAGCGAGGCGCGGGTCACGACCTCGCGCGGGCGGAGCCCCTTCGCCAGCACGTCCATGACGAGCCGCCCCGCCTCGCGGGTGGCCGGCTCCTTGCGCGGATCCGTGGCCGGGATGGTGTTGTAGCCGACCGGCGACAGCCCCAGGAACTCGAGCCCGAGCGCCATGGTGTTGGCGGTGTACTGCCCGCCGCAGGCGCCCGCGCCCGGGCAGGCCGCGTCCTCCACCCGCTCCAGCTGGCGGGCGTCGATCCTGCCTGCCGCGAAGGCGCCGACCGCCTCGAAGACGTGCTGGATGGTGATGTCCTGCCCGTCGAGGCGGCCGGGCGCGATCGACCCGCCGTAGAGCACGAGGCCGGGGAGGTTCAGCCGCAGGAGCGCCAGCGCCGCGCCCGGGATGGTCTTGTCGCAGCCGACCAGCGCCACCACGCCGTCGAACCAGTGCCCGCGCCCGACCAGCTCGATCGAGTCGGCGATCACCTCCCGGCTCACCAGCGAGGCCTTCATCCCCTCGGTGCCCATGGCGACCCCGTCGCTGATGGCGACGGTGTTCATCTCCATGGGCGTCCCGCCCGCGGCGCGGATGCCCTCCTTCACCACCTCCGCCAGCCGGCGCAGGTGGTAGTTGCAGGGCATCGTCTCGATCCAGGTGTTGGCCACCAGGATGCAGGGCTTCTGGAGGTCCGCCCGGCTGAAGCCGATGGCGTGCATCATCGCCCGCGCCGGCGCGCGATCGTAGCCGTCGTAGAGGTGGCGGCTCTGGTGGCGGGGATCGAAGTCGCTCACGGCGCTGGGTCCTCGTCCGCGGCGGCTAGACGGCGAGCCTCTTCAGGGCGTGGATGACGGCGGTGCCGGCCTCCTCGGTGCCGACCGGCCGCTCCCGGGTGAGATCGGCGGTGAGCACGCCGCGCGCGAGCGCGTCCGCCACCGCCGCCTCCACCACCGCCGCCTCCGGCGCGAGGCCGAGCGAGAGGCGGAGGAGCATGGCCGCGCTGAGGATGGTGCCGTACGGGTTCGCGATCCCCTTCCCCGCGATGTCGGGCGCCGAGCCGTGGATGGGCTCGTAGAGGCCGCGCGGCCCCTCCCCCAGCGAGGCCGACGGCAACAGGCCGATCGACCCCGCCAGCACCGAGGCCTCGTCGGTGAGGATGTCGCCGAACATGTTCTCGGTCACGATCACGTCGAAGGCGGCCGGGCGCGTGACGAGCAGCATGGCGCACGAGTCGACGAGCTGGTGCTCGAGGGCGACGTCCGGGAACTCGGTCCGCACCACCCGCTCGGCGGTCTCGCGCCACAGGCGCGAGGTCTCGAGGACGTTCGCCTTGTCGACGCTGGTGAGGCGCTTCTTGCGCCGCTGCGCCAGCCGCGCCGCCACCCGCACCACCCGCTCGATCTCCGGCACCGTGTAGACGCAGGCGTCGAAGGCGGAGGCCGCGTCGCGCCGCTTCTCGCCGAAGTACAGCCCGCCCGTGAGCTCGCGCACCACGACCAGGTCCACCCCGGCCAGCAGCTCCGGCTTGAGCGGCGACGCGGCGGCCAGGCGCGGGTTCACCGTCACCGGCCGCAGGTTCGCGAAGAGCCCCAGCCCCTTGCGCAGGGCGAGCAGCCCCTGCTCCGGCCGGACCTTGTCGGACGGGCCCCAGCGCGGGCCGCCGATGGCGCCGAAGAGCACCGCGTCGGCGCGCTGGCAGAGCGCGAGCGTCTCCGGCGGGAGCGGCGCGCCGGTGGCGTCGATGGCGGCGCCGCCCACCAGCGCCGGCTCGAGCTCGAAGATGTGGCCGTACGCCTCGGCGACGGCGCGCAGCACCCGGACGGCCTGCGCGGTCACCTCCGGCCCGATGCCGTCGCCGGCCAGGACCGCCAGGTGGGCGCTCACCCGCGGGCTGCCGTGGGCGAGCGCGCTCACCGCTCACCCCGCGCGCGCTCGAAGGCGGAGATGGCCTCGCCCTCGCCGAGCAGGTACCCGAGCTCGTCCACCCCGTTCATGAGGCA
Source organism: Anaeromyxobacter diazotrophicus (assembly GCF_013340205.1). Classification (NCBI taxonomy): domain Bacteria; kingdom Pseudomonadati; phylum Myxococcota; class Myxococcia; order Myxococcales; family Anaeromyxobacteraceae; genus Anaeromyxobacter; species Anaeromyxobacter diazotrophicus. The sequence goes on along the minus strand of NZ_BJTG01000007.1, from coordinate 144,701 downwards.
GTAGCGGGCGAAGGCGTCGATGGGGAAGCTGGCGGTCCCGCCGCCGGGCAGCGCGACGGTGCGGTCCTCGAGGCTGACGGTCACCTCGGCGCCGGGGGCGGCCAGGAGCGCGGCGTGCGCCGCGCGGTCGACCACCACCGGCACCAGCCCGTTCTTGAGCGCGTTGTTGCGGAAGATGTCCGCGATGGAGGTCGAGATCACCGCCTGGAAGCCGGCGTCGACGAGCGCCCACGGCGCGTGCTCGCGCGAGCTGCCGCAGCCGAAGTTGTCGCCGGCCACCAGGATGCGGCAGCCCCGCGCCTCGGGGCGGTTGAGGGCGAAGTCGGGGCGGGGCGCGCCCGCCTCGTCGTAGCGCCAGTCGCTGAAGAGCGCCTTCCCCAGGCCGACCTTGTCGGTGACCTTGAGGAAGCGGGCCGGGATGATCTGATCGGTGTCGACGTTCTCGCGGGGGAGCACCACCGTCCGGCTCCGGATCGCGCGCAGCGGTTCCACTAGAGCACCTCCAGGCGGCGGGGGTCGGCCACCGCGCCGGCCACGGCAGCCGCGGCGGCGGTGGCGGGGCTGGCGAGCAGCGTGCGGCCGCCGGCGCCCTGGCGCCCCTCGAAGTTCCGGTTCGAGGTCGAGACGCAGTACTGGCCCCGCTCGATGCGGTCGCCGTTCATGGCGATGCACATCGAGCAGCCCGGCTCGCGCCACTCGGCGCCCGCGTCGCGGAAGACGCGGTCGAGCCCCTCCGCCTCGGCCTGGCGCTTCACCGCCGCCGAGCCGGGGACCACCAGCGTGCGGAGCTTCACCTTGCGGCCCCTCATGACCCGGGCCGCCTCGCGCAGGTCGGGCAGGCGCGAGTTGGTGCAGCTCCCGATGAAGACCACGTCCACCTTCTGGCCGAGCAGCGCCTGGCCGGGGCGGAGCCCCATGTAGCGGAGCGCGCCCTCGAGCGAGGCCCGCGCGGCGGCGTCCGGCGCCTGCGCCGGGTCGGGGACGGCGCCCGTCACCGGGGCCGCCTGCGCCGGGTTCGTCCCCCAGGTGATCATCGGCTCGAGCGCCGCGGCGTCGATCGACACCTCGCGGTCGAAGCGCGCGCCCGCGTCGGTGGGGAGCCCGCGCCACCGCGCGACCGCCGCGTCGAAGGCGGCGCCCTGCGGCGCCTTGGGCCGTCCGGCGAGGTACTGGAAGGTCGTGTCGTCGGGCGCGATCATGCCGGCCCGCGCCCCCATCTCGATCGACATGTTGGAGAGCGTCATCCGCTCGTCCATCCCGAGCGCGCGGATGGCCGGGCCGGCGTACTCGGCGACGTGGCCGGTGCCGCCGCCGACGCCGAGCTTGGCGATGACGGCGAGGATGAGGTCCTTGGCCGAGACGCCCGGCGCGAGCCGGCCCTCGACGTGGACGCGGAGCGTCTTCGGGCGCCGCTGCAGGAGACACTGGGTGGCGAGGACGTGCCCCACCTCGGAGGTGCCGATGCCGAAGGCCAGGGCGCCGAACGCGCCGTGGGTGGCGGTGTGGCTGTCGCCGCAGACCACCGTCATGCCGGGCTGGGTCGCGCCCAGCTCCGGCCCGATGACGTGGACGATGCCCTGCGCCGGGTCGCCCAGCCCGTGCAGCTCGACGCCGAAGGCGCGGCAGTTCTCGACCAGCCGCTGCACCTGCGCCTCGGCCTGCGCGTCGCCGTACACCCACCGCCCGTCCGCGCCGCGCGGCGTGGTGGGCGTCGAGTGGTCCATGGTGCCGAGCGTGCGGTCGGGCCGCCGGAGCGGCAGCCCGCGCGCCGCGAGCAAGGAGAACGCCTGCGGGGTGGTCACCTCGTGGACGAGGTGCAGGTCGACGTAGAGCACGGCCGGCGTGTCGCCGGTCTCGGGCTTCACGACGTGGGCGTCCCAGACCTTCTCGAAGAGGGTGCGGGGTTGGGGCTGCGTCGGCGACATCGGTGTCGATCCTCTCGTCGTTGGGTGGCGCTCCGGCTCGGCCCGGGCCGTGGGGCGGCCCGGGCCTGCGCGCGGCGCGGACGGGTGCGTGTCCCTCTCGCGCGCCGCTACACGGTGCCGAGCTCCCGTACCGCCGCGGCCTCGGCCGGGACGGCGGGCTGCTTGAGCGCGATGCGGTTCACGACGTCGAGGTAGGCGCGCGCCGAGCCCTCGATGACGTCGGTGGAGAGCGCCCGGCCGCGGTAGACGCCGGTCTCGTGCTCCACCTCGAGCACCACCTCGCCCTGCGCGTCCTCGCCCACCGTGACGCTCTGGATCTGGTAGTCGCTGAGCTTGCCGGAGATGCCGGTGATGCGCTCGATGGCCTTGAACACCGCGTCGACCGGGCCGTCGCCGCCGCACGCCTCCTGGAAGCGCTCGCCCGCGCGGTTGCGCAGCGCGATGGAGGCGGCCGGCAGGGTGCCGGTGCCGCTGGTGGTGGAGAGCGCCTCGAGCTCCCAGGCGCGCTGGCCGGGGGCCAGGATCTGGCCGTGGATCACGAGCGCCTCCAGGTCGGCGTCGTAGATCTCCTTCTTCTTGTCGCACAGCACCTTGAACTCGCCGAACACCTTGTCGAGCTGCGCGTCCTCGAGCTTGTAGCCGAGGGCGGAGAGCCGCTCCTTCAGCGCGTGTCGCCCGGAGTGCTTGCCCAGCACGAGCGAGCTGCGGCTGAAGCCGACCTCCTCCGGGCGCATGATCTCGTAGGTCTCGCGGTGGGTGAGCATGCCGTGCTGGTGGATGCCCGCCTCGTGCGCGAAGGCGTTCTGGCCCACGATGGCCTTGTTCCGCTGGACCTGGAGGCCGGTCACCTGCGCCACCAGCCGGCTCGTCGGGTAGAGCCGCTCGGTCTTCACGCCGGTCGCGACGCGCAGCACGTCGGCGCGCGTCTTGATGGCCATGACGATCTCTTCCAGCGAGGCGTTCCCGGCCCGCTCGCCGATGCCGTTGATGGTGCACTCGACCTGGCGGGCGCCCACCATGACGCCGGCCAGGCTGTTCGCCACCGCCAGGCCGAGGTCGTTGTGGCAGTGGACCGACAGGATGACGCGGTCGATGCCGCGGACGTGCTTCTTGAGGTACGAGAGCGTCTCCGCGTAGGTCTGCGGCAGCGCGTAGCCCACCGTGTCCGGGATGTTGAGGGTGGTCGCGCCCGCCTCGATGACCCGCTCCACCACCTCGGCCAGGAACTCGAGCTCGGTGCGGGCGGCGTCCTCGGTGGAGAACTCGATGTCCTCGCACTTCTCGCGGGCGAGCTTCACGCCGTCGACGGCGCGGCGGATGATCTCCTCCTTCGCCATCTTGAGCTTGAAGTCGCGGTGGATGGGGCTCGTGGCCAGGAAGACGTGGATGCGCTTCCGGGGCGCGTCCTTGAGCGCGTTCCAGGAGGCCTCGATGTCGCCCTTGCTCGACCGCGACAGGCTGCAGATGGCCGGGCCCTCGACCTGGCGCGCGATGGCCTGGATGGCCTCGAAGTCGCCCGGGGAGGCGGCGGCGAAGCCGGCCTCGATGACGTCCACCCCCAGCTCGGCCAGCGCCTTCCCCACCCGGAGCTTCTGGGAGAGGTTCATCGACGCCCCGGGCGACTGCTCTCCGTCGCGCAGCGTGGTGTCGAAGACGACGACGCGATCCTGGCCAGGCTCGCTCACGGGGCCTGCTCCTTTCCGGTCGGGCGCGGGGGCGCCGTTGCGTTGCGGTGAACCATCGACCTTACCAGAGTTGCCGGTCGCTGTAACCGGACTGCCTACAGCACAGATGGACGGGGGGACGACGCTTCGGTTCGACATGGCGCTCCAGCTCCTGTGAAGGGGCTGAAGAGTGGTCTCGCCTGTCGAGGGACCTCTTCAGCCGGGGTCGGCGGAAGAGGTCGCGGCGCGAACTAGGCTACTCGCCGGGCCCCTACCGCCCGGCTAAGAAGTCGCAGCTCGCTGCCACGGAATGACATCGTCCGGCGAGCCTAGCGGCAACCATGCGACCCGTCAATAGCGAGAAGAGCGGTTCCGCCGGCACGGTGGGTGGACGCACGGTCGGGCCGCAGATCGTTCGCGTGCTGCGTGCGTCGGGGCGGCCACTCGGCGGTGCTCGCCAACGGCCTTCCGGGCTGGGACTGTCGATCGGTCGGGGAAGCGCTCTCCGCCAAGCAAGGCAACGTGCCACGCCGCCTCGGCACGTCGAGCTCCAACGCCGGCGTGGCACCGGCCTTGCTGGCCGGCCGTACGGAGAGCGGAATCCGCCCGCAGGCCGGCTGCGCTCCGGCGAGTGGCCACCCCGACTCCCGCGCGGACGGTTCGGACCGCGCCCCGGGTACGAGGGTCAGAACGGCGGCGTCGCCTCGCGCTTCAGCAGGTCCACGAACGCGTCGAGCGACATCGTCTTCAGGTCCTCGCCGCCGTGGCGGCGCGGCGCGACGCCCTGCGCCTGGACCTCCTTCTCGCCCACGATGAGCGAGAACGGGATCTTGGCGAGCTGGGCGTTGCGGATCTTGCCGCCGAGCGTGTCGCTGCTCCGGTCGAGCTCGGCGCGGTAGCCGGCCGCCTCGAGCCGCTCCACCACCGTCGCCCCCCACTCCTCGAACCGGTCCGAGACCGTCACCACCCGCGCCTGCACCGGCGCCACCCAGGCCGGGAAGGCGCCGGCGTAGTGCTCGGTGAGGATGGCGATGAAGCGCTCGAAGGAGCCGTAGATGGCGCGGTGGATCACCACCGGCCGGTGCTCCCGGTTGTCGTCGCCCACGTAGGTGAGGTCGAAGCGCTCCGGGGCGGCGTAGTCGAGCTGGATGGTGCAGAGCTGCCAGGTGCGGCCGAGCGAGTCGGTCACCGCGAAGTCGATCTTCGGGCCGTAGAAGGCGCCGTCGCCGGCGTTCACGGTGTACGGCAGGTCGAGGCTCTTCAGCGCCTGCTCGAGCGCGCCCTCCGCCCGGTCCCACAGCGCGTCGTCGCCGATGCGCTGGGCGGGCCGGGTGGCGAAGCGCGCGCTGAACGGGAGATCGAACGCGCCGTACACCTGCTTCATGAGCCCGACGATGCGCGCCACCTCGGCCTGGACCTGCGACTCCATCAGGTAGATGTGCGAGTCGTCCTGCTGGAACTGCCGCACGCGGGTGAGGCCGCCCAGCGAGCCCGACGCCTCGTTGCGGTGGAGCACGTCGGAGGTGAAGTAGCGGAGCGGCAGCTCGCGGTAACTGCGCTTGCCCATCTTGTAGATGAGGTGGTGCGACGGGCAGTTCATGGGCTTCAGCGACTGGGTGAAGCGCTCCTCGAGCGGCAGGCTCGGGTCGGCCTCGGTGTCGAGGACGAGGAACATGTTCTCGCGGTACTTGCCCCAGTGCCCGGAGGTCTCCCAGAGCCGCTTGTTGAAGAGGAGCGGCGTCTTCACCTCCTGGTAGCCGTTCTTCTTCACCAGGCGGTTCATGGCGTCGCGCAGCACGTTGAAGACGGTGGTGCCGTGCGGCAGCCAGAAGGCGGCGCCGGGCGCGTACTCGTGGAAGGTGAAGAGGCCGAGCGCGGGGCCGAGCTTGCGGTGGTCGCGCTTCTTCGCCTCCTCGAGCCGCGCCAGGTGCGCGTCCAGCTGCTTCTTGTCGAAGAACTGGGTGCCGTAGATGCGCTGCAGCATCGGGTTCTTCGGATCGCCGCGCCAGTAGGCGCCGGCGACGCTCATGAGCTTCACCGCGCCCAGCCGGCCGGTGGACGGCCCGTGCGGCCCGAGGCAGAAGTCGACCCAGTCGCCGTGCCGGTAGAGGGTGAGGGTCTTCGCGCCCTTCTGGGCGATGTCCTTCACGATCTCGACCTTGAACTTCTCGCCCTTCCCCTCGAAGAGCCCGAGGGCGGCGTCCATGGAGATCTCGTCCCGGACGAACGGGTGGTCCGCCTTGATCTCCGCGGCGATGCCCTGCTCGATCTTCTCCAGATCTTCCGGCGTGAAGGGCTTCTCGCGGGCGAAGTCGTAGTAGAAGCCGTCCTCGACCGCCGGGCCGATGGTGACCTGGGTGTCGGGGTAGAGCCGCTGCACCACGCTCGCCAGGACGTGGGCGGCGTCGTGGCGCGCCACCTCCAGCGCCTCCGGGCTCTTCGTGGTCACCACCTCGAGCCGGGCGTCGCGCTCGATGGGCCGCGCCAGGTCCACCGGCTGCCCGTCGAGCTTGGCGAAGTAGGCCGCCTTGGCGAGCCCCGGCCCGATCTGCTCCTTCACGAAGTCGGCGATGCGGGTGCCCCGGGGCGCCTCCTTGGACGAGCCGTCGGGGAGCGTGACGCGGACGAGGTCGGACATGCGCCTTCCGTACCCTCGGCGCGGGAAAAACGCCAGCGGGAGCTGGCGCGTCCGCCGCCGGCCGCCGCGACCGAGGCTGTCGGTGGACCCTGGGATGGTGCGCGGATCGCAATCTGGACATCATGGGTCCACGTCGAGGTTCGACGGCGAGGCGGCCATGGGGCGAGTCCTGATCGGCCAGATGCTGAAGCAGGCGGGGCTGGTGGCGGACGACCAGCTCGCGAGCGCGCTCGCGCACCAGCGCCAGTGGGGCTGCCGCCTGGGCGAGTCGCTCCTCCGGCTACGGATGGTGACGGCGGGCGAGCTCCTCGCGGTGGCGGCGCGCCAGGCCGGCGTGCCGCCCATCACCCTCGGCGACCGCTGGGTGCCGGCGGCCGTGCTCCAGCGGCTCCCCCGGGCCTTCATGGCGCGCCGCCGCGTCCTGCCGCTGGAGCACGTCCCGGGCGGCCGGGCCGGGCGGCTCGTGGTCGCCTTCGCGGCGGCGGACGACCTGGCGCTCGTGGACGAGGTCGCGTTCGCGGCCGGGCTCCCGGTCGACCCGGTGCTCGCCACCGAGGAGGACCTCGCCTGCGCGCTGGCGCGGCACGGCGTCACCGGGCCGCAGCGCGCGGCGCTCTGCCCCATCGAGCTGCCGCCCGAGCCGGACGAGCCGATGCAGCTCGTCTCCGAGCTGACGCGCTGCGCCTGAGCCGCCGGCCGAAAAAAAAGAGAGGGGCCGGCGTCTCCGCCAGCCCCTCGTCCGTCTCTTGGTAGGCCCGGTCGGTATCGAACCGACGACCCCCACCGTGTCAAGGTGATGCTCTACCACTGAGCTACGGGCCTGCAGCGCAGCGTTTCTACCCGCCGCGGGCCGGGGTGTCAACGCGTGTCGCGCGCGCCCGGCGCACCGCGAGGGCGCCCACGCGGGCGGGGGCGCAGCCCCCGATCTAAAAGAAGACATCCTCCGCCGGCCGCTGCAGGCCGCGCCACTCGCGCAGGCGGGCCCGCGGCCGCCCCTCCACCCACTCGACGTGCGCGTAGGTGAGCTGCGTCGTCCGCCCGAGGCTGCCCATGTCGAGCGAGGTCATCGCGTTCCAGGTGCCGGTGTTGATGTAGACCCGGTCCCGCGCGTACTCACGGTAAAGCGGGACGTGGGTGTGGCCCATGATGACGGTGTGGAAGCCCCGCCGGCCGAGGAGGTGCTTCGCCTCCCGCTCCAGCGTGGGGAAGGCGGTGTACAGCACCAGCCGCTGCAGGATCTCCGTCGGCGACACCTCGTCGACGTAAGGGATCTTCTTCAGCATCGCGCGCAGCGCGAAGTCGACGCTCTTGGCCGAGATCTTGAACACGACCGCCGGGTCGTTGAGGAGCGCCCAGGCGAAGTAGCGCCGGAACGGCGCCACCTTGTCGATGTACGGCCGGAGCGCCTTCTCCCGGTTCAGCACCTCGATGATGTAGCGGGAGCCGAGCGGCAGGTTGAGCGAGAGCTCCCCGCCCCGCTCCACGAAGTAACGCTGGGTGTTGAAGGCGTTCATCGGCTCGTGCTGCATGCCGTGCTCGATGTGGACGCCGTCGAAGTCGTAGGTGTCGAGGAGGTAGGCGTGCTTGCCGCCCACCGCGGCGCTCACCGCCTCGCGCACGCCGGCGAAGAGGATGCCGGGGTCGTGGTTCCCCATCATGAAGACCACCGCGTGGCCCGGCGCCGCCGCGAACCGGCGCAACGCCTCGAACACCAGCGGGTGGCCGCGGATGATGGCCTCGGTCTTCTCCACCGCCACCCGCTCGGTGATGGCGTCGTTGAGCCGCCCGTCGAGATCCACCGAGAGCAGGTTGAAGAAGTCGCCGTTGACCACGAGCTCGACCTCGTCGTCGGCGTGGTCGCCCGAGCGGTGGTAGTCGAGGAACTCGGTGAACTTGCCGTCGGCCCGGAAGTCCTCGAAGACGTTCACGGAGCCGTCCTCGCGGTACGGCCCCTTCCCCAGGTGGAAGTCCGAGATGACCAGCTTGAGCTTGCGCCCCATCCTGGGGAGAGCATAAGGCCCGCCCGGCCGCCTGGTAAGCGGGCGCCACTCGAGGGTGGGGCCGCGCGATCAGGGCGTGTCGGCCGGCACCCGCGCGCTGCGCACGAAGTACAGGAAATACTGGAACCAGCTCACCGTGACGCACTCGGCCGCGACGAGGCCCAGCGCGGCCACCACCGGCGCGACCTGCCGGGGCGGCCAGGCGAGGAACTCGGCCGCGAGCGAGAGGACCACGGTCGCCGCGATGCCGAAGGTGGCGTACTTGCCGATCCGGGTGGGGGCGACCGGGATCTCGCGGCGCAGCCAGCGCAGCGCCGCCGCCCCGGCGAGCTGCGCCGCGTCGCGCGAGATGACGAGCAGCGGCAGCCAGAGCGGCAGCCGGCCGCGCTGCCAGAGCGCGAAGAGCGCGCACGCGGCCAGGAACTTGTCCGCGATGGGGTCGAGGAACGCGCCCAGCCGCGAGTGCTGCCGGAGCACCCGGGCGGCGAGCCCGTCGAGCACGTCGGTGGCCGCCGCGGCGGCGAAGGCGGCCAGCGCCCGCACCGTGTCGCCCCGCGCGTAGAGGACGAGGAAGACCGGCGCGAGGACGATGCGCGAGGCGGTGAGCGCGTTCGGCAGCGTGAGGCGCCGCGGCATCAGGGCGCCCCGCCCCGGGCGAGCGCCTGCCCGAGGGCGCCGTCGAGCCGCACCTCGTACTCGAGCGCCACGCCGCCGTCCGCGAAGTAGCGCAGCGCCGAGGCGAGCCGCGCGCCGTGGAGGGCGGCGTCCACCGCGCCCGCGAGCGCCCGGTCGCGCTTCAGCCCCTCCCCCACCGTGCCCCCGGCGGCCAGGGGCAACGCGGCCACCGCCGCCCGGCAGCGCCGCAGCGCCTCGCGCCGCGCCGCCCGCCGGGTGGCGGCGCGCACGACCGACAGGTTGGAGGCGGCGTCCCGCAGCGACGGCGCGCCGGTGGCGGCGCAGCGGACGGAGGCGGGCGGCGCGCTCCCGGCGCCCGGCGACGGCGCGGGGTGGAGCAGCGCGGCGGCGAGGGGCGCGCGGAGCGCGGCGCGGAGGAGGAGGCGCACGCGGTCACCCCCGCCAGGCGTCGCGCAGCCCGCGCAGCGCCACGAACGCTTCGCGCGCGTCGCGGCACGGCAGGCCCCGCCGGAGGAGCTCCGGCCGGAGCTCCTCCGCCCGCAAGAACGGGTTCGCGGCCCGCTCGTCGGCGAGGGTCGTGGCGGCGGGCTCCTCGCCGCGCGCGCGCGCCGCCCGGGCGGCCTCGAGCTGCGCCCGGGCGGCGGCGTTGCCGGGCTCGAGGTCGAGCGCGAAGGGCAGGTTCGCCTCGGCGTAGTCGTGGCCGGGGTACACTCGAAGTCCGCCGTCGAGCGGCGCCACCACCCCGAGGAACGTCTCGGCCAGGCGGGCCGGATCGCCGCCGTGGCGGCAGTTCCCCGCGCCGCCCCAGAACAAGGTGTCGCCGGTGAGGAGGCGGCCCTCCCAGGCGTACAGCACCGAGCCGGGCGTGTGGCCGGGCGCAGGGTGGACCCGCAGCCGCAGCGCCCCGAGCGCGAGCTCCCCCGCGCCCGCCAGATCCTCGTCGGGCCGGTACCACCGCGCGTCGCCGCCGCCGCCCAGCACGCGCGCGCCGAGCTGCCGCACCACCTCCGCCGTGCCACCGGTGTGGTCGGGGTGGCCGTGGGTGTGCAGGACGAAGCGGGGGCGGAGCCCGTGCGCGCTCGCCAGCGCCAGCGCCGCCGCCGCGTCGCCGGGGTCGACCAGGGCCGCGTCGGCGCCGTCCGCGAGCAGGTAGACGTAGTTGTCCTTCCCGTAGCGGCGGCGGTCGAAGATCACGGCGCGTCGTCCGGGTGGTGGGAGAGACCGATGCGGTTGCCCTCCGGGTCGCGCAGGTAGAGCGTCCAGCGCGTGCGGTGGACGACCGGGACGCGCAGCTCGGCGAGCCGCGCCTCCCAGCGGGCGCGCTCGGCGGGCGCGATGCGGAGCGCGAGGAGGTGCAGCCCGCCCCGGCCGCTCCGGAAGCCGCTCGGCGGCGGCGGCTCGTCGGCGCGCTCCAGCGCCAAGAACCCGTCCCCCACCCCGAGCCAGACGGCGCGGTCCTGGCCGTCCTCGCGCGGCCAGCGGCGCACCACCTCGAGCTCCAGCACCTCGCGGTAGAACCGCTCGCAGGCGGCGAGATCGGCGCACTGCACGGCGAGGTGGTGGAAGGCGAGGCGCACGCGCGCAGGGTAGCGGCCGGGCGGGGCTCGCGCCAGGGCTCGGGCGGGCCCGGCGCCTCGACCACCCTCCCCGCCGCTGGTAGATTCCGAGGGTGCTGCTCGAAGGAAAGCGCGTGCTCGTCGTCGGCGAGGACGAGGACCTGGCGCAGGCCGCGGCGGCGGCGGCCGTGCCGCAGGGCGCCGAGGTCGTCCCCTGCCGCGGCGGGCGCGAGGCGCTGGCGCGGATCGACGCCGGCGGGGTGGACGCGGTCCTGGTGGACCTGCCGCTCGCCGACGTGCGCGGGGACGTGTTCCTGGTGGCGCTGCGCGATCGCGGGCTGCCCTGCGTCGCGGTCTCGGGCGTGCTGCGGGGGAGCCGGTACGAGGTCCTGGCGCGGCAGTTCGGGGTGCTCGCCTATCTGGAGAAGCCGTTCCGGATGGAGCGGGCCCTGGCGACGCTGGCGCAGGCGATGCCGGGGGCGTTCGATCCGGATACCGAGCCGGCGTACGGGGTGGCGGCGCCGGCGGCGCAGCGGGCGCCGACCCCGATCCCGACCGCGATCCCGACCGCGACCGCGGCCCCGAGCCCGGTTCCGAGCCCGGTTCCGAGCCCGGTTCCGAGCCCGGTTCCGAGCCCGGCTCCGAGCCCGACCGAGGTCCCAGCTCCGACCCCGACGGCGACGGCGACGGCGACCTCGACCTCGACCCCGACGGCGACCGCGAGCGCGACCGCGACCGCGTCCCCGACCCCGACTCCGACCCCGATCGCGTCCTCGCCGCCCCCGCTCCCGATCCCGGCCGCGCCCGAGCAGCTTCAGGTCGAGCCGGAGCCGGACCTGACGGAGCTCGACAGCCTCATCTTCTCCCCCGCCCGGCCGGCGCTCGACGACACGCTGCCGGGCGTCCCGCTCGTGCGCCCGCCGGCGCAGGGGCTGGAGCTGCCGCTCCCCTCCGTCACCCCGGTGCCCATCGCGCTGCCGCGGGACGCACCGGCGCTGCCGGAGGGCTCGCTCGAGCGCACCACCGTCCCGAAGCTCCTCGTGACGCTGTACGCCGCGCGGTTCACCGGGGCGCTCACCCTCGGGCGCGGGGCGGTGAAGAAGGTCGTCCTGCTCGACGGCGGGCACCCCGTGTTCGCCACCTCGAACCTGGCCGCGGAGCGGTTCGGCGCCCGCTGCGTCGCCGAGGGGCTGCTCACGCGCGAGGAGCACGCCGCCCTGATGGCGGAGCTCCCCCCGGACGCCTCGCTGGGCGAGGCGCTGGTCGCGCAGGGGCGGCTCGACGAGGCCGGGCGGGCGCACCGGGTGACCGAGCAGGTGCGCGAGATCGTCTGGAGCACCTTCGGCTGGAGCGACGGCGCCTACCGGGTGGTGACGGGGGCCCTGCCGCGGAGGCGCCGCGTCCCCATCGACGTCGCGCTGGGCGACCTCGTGCTGGAGGGGCACCGCCGCGCGAGCCGGCTCGAGGCGCTCCGCGCCGGGCTGCCCGGGCGGCTGGCGCTCGCCCCCCGCGCCGATGGCCCCTTCCCGCTCCACGAGCTCGACCTCTCCGCGGCGGAGGCCTCGCTGCTCACCCACGCCGACGGGACGAAGACGGTCCGGGACCTGGTGCTCCTGGCGCGCGCGCCCGAGCGCGACACGCTCGCCTTCCTGCAGGGCTGCCGCGACCTGGGCCTCGTGGACGAGGTGAGCCGGGTGCTGGCGGGCACCCGCCGCATCGGCTTCATGTAGGCCCGGCGCGCACCGTCACCGAGGGTTCGGCTTGCCGGCGGTGCACCCGCGGGCATATACAGTCCGGCCTTTTCTGCCGAACCCCGAAACGAGCCCCATGATCGCCCGCGAGAAGATCCGCAACGTCGCCATCGTCGCCCACGTCGACCACGGCAAGACCACCCTGGTCGACTTCATGCTCCGCCAGGCCGGCGTCTTCCGCGCCAACGAGCAGGTGGTCGAGCGGGTGATGGACTCGAACGACCTCGAGCGCGAGAAGGGCATCACCATCCTCGCCAAGAACACCGCCGTCACCTGGAACGGCGTCAAGATCAACATCGTCGACACCCCCGGCCACGCCGACTTCGGCGGCGAGGTGGAGCGCGCGCTGCGGCTCGTCGACGGCGTGCTCCTGCTCGTGGACGCCGCGGAGGGGCCGCTGCCCCAGACCCGCTTCGTGCTCTCCAAGGCGCTCGCGATGGGCCTCCCGAGCGTCCTCGTCGTCAACAAGATCGACCGGCAGGACGCGCGGGCGAAGGAGGTCCTCGACCTCGTCTACTCGCTCTACATCGACCTCGGCGCCAACGAGCACCAGATCGACTTCCCGGTCATCTACACCATCGCGCGCGAGGGGCGCGCCGCGCACACGGTCGCCGACGCCATGCACGCCGAGAGCCTGAAGCCGCTCTTCGACGCCATCCTCACCCACATCCCGCCGCCGCCCCGCCCCGAGCGCGAGGCGCTGCAGATGCTGGTCGACAACCTCGACTACGACGACTACGTCGGCCGCCTCGCCATCGGGCGCATCTCGTCCGGCGTGGCGCACGAGGGCGACGCCATCGCGGTCATGCGCGAGGAGGGCAAGATCGTCCCCGCGAAGATCGTGCGCCTCTACGCCTACGACGGGCTGAAGCGCGTCGAGGTGAAGGACGCCGGGCCGGGCGAGATCGTCTGCATCGCCGGCGCCGAGGAGATCGGGATCGGCGACACCTTCAGCGACCCCGCCTTCCCGGTGGCGCTCCCCCGCATCAGCGTGGAGGAGCCCACCATGTCGATGATCTTCAAGGTCAACGACGGGCCCTTCGCCGGCAAGGAGGGCAAGTACGTCACGAGCCGCAACATCCGCGAGCGGCTCTACCGCGAGGCGTACAAGAACGTCTCCATTCGCGTCGAGGACACCGAGACGCCCGACTCGTTCAAGGTGGTCGGCCGCGGCGAGCTGCAGCTGGCGGTCATCGTCGAGAACATGCGGCGCGAGGGGTACGAGGTCACCGTCTCGAACCCGGAGCCCATCCTCAAGACCCTCGACGGCGAGACCCACGAGCCGATGGAGCTGCTCGTGTGCGACGTCCCGGACGACGCGGTCGGCGCCATCACCAACAACCTCGGGCCGCGCAAGGGCCGCATGGTGGACATGCAGCCGCTCGGCTCCGGCCGCACCCGCCTGCAGTTCCGCGTCCCGGCGCGCGGCCTCATCGGCTTCCGCGGCGAGTTCCTCACCCTCACCCGCGGCGAGGGCATCATGTCCTCGCAGTTCGACGGGTACGAGCCGTGGCAGGGGCGCATCGAGAAGCGCAAGACCGGCGCCATCGTCTCCGACCGCGTCGGCGAGGTGGTGGCCTACGCCTGCTTCTACGGCCAGGAGCGCGGCGCGCTGTTCGTGAAGCCGGGCGACCCGGTCTACACCGGGATGATCGTGGGCGAGCACAGCCACGAGAACGACCTCGACTTCAACATCTGCAAGGAAAAGAAGCTCACCAACATCCGCGCCGCCGGCCGCGACGACAACATCCTCCTCACGCCGCCCCGGGAGATGTCGCTCGAGAAGGCCCTGGAGTGGATCGCGGAGGACGAGCTGGTCGAGGTGACCCCGCAGAGCATCCGGCTCCGGAAGAAGTTCCTCGACCCGACCACCCGCTACAAGCTCGAGCGCGATCGCAAGCGCGGGTCGGCGTCGCCCGTCTCGGCCTGAGCCTCGCGCAGCCCGGCCGCGAGCTGCAGCGCGTCCGCCTGCCCGCGCGCGACGGCCAGCACGCGCTCCGCCTCGGCCAGCGCCTCCGCCGGCCGACCCAGCGCGGCCAGCGCCCGCGCGTGCAGGAGCCGCGCGCGCCACCGGCCCGGCTCCGCCGCCACCGCGCGCTCGAGCAGCGGCACGGCGCGCGCCGGATCGCGCGCCGCGAGCGCGACCAGGCCGGCGTTCTCGAGCGCCGCGGGGAGCGCGGGGGCGAGCGCCAGCGCCCGCTCCAGCTCGGCCCGGGCCCCCGCCGCGTCCCCCAGCGCCCACAGCGCCGCCGCCAGGTCGTCGTGGAGGCCGGCCGCCTCCGGGCCCTCCGGGGCGCCCGCGGCGAGCGCCCGCTCGAGGAGGAGCCGCGCCTCCCCTGCCCTCCCCCCCGCCAGCGCCTCCCGCGCGAGCGCGCCCAGCGCCGAGGCGTCGCCGGCGAACGCGGCCAGCCGCTGCGCGGGCGGCGCCCCCTCCGGCGCCGCGCTCGGCCGGAGCGGCGCCACCCGGCCTTCGAGCTGCGCGGCCGGCGGCGCGCGCAGCGGCGCGGCGGCGGTGAGCCGGCGCGCGCGCTCCAGCTCGGCGCGGGCGCGCGGCGGGGCGGCCGCGCCGGCGGCGCGGAGCGCGCGCTCGCGCAGCGCCAGGGCGCGCCCGGGCGCGCCGGTGGCGTCGAGCAGGTCCGCCAGCGCGAGCAGCGCGCCGGGGCCGAAGGACAGCAGGCGCTCGGGCGCCCCCGCCAGGCGGTCGAGCGTGGCGAGCGACGCCGCGGAGCGGGCCGCGAGGCCCCGCCGGAGCGCGGCCAGCGCGCCCTCGGCGTCGGTCGCGCCCAGGGCGACCTCGGCCAGCCGCGCCTCCGCCCAGGCGCGCAGCGCGGGCCGCGGCGCCCGGGCCGCCACCTCGAACGCGGCCCGGGCCCGGGTGAGGTCGCCCTCGCGCAGGTGGTGCTCGCCGAGCGCGAGCCAGCCCTCCGCCGCGAGCGGGCTCTCCGGGTAGCGGCGCACCAGGCGGCCGAGCCAGCGCAGCGCGTCGCGGCCCCGGCCGATCCGGTCGGCGTCGCCGCCCGCCACGAGGAGCGCCTCCGGCGCGCGCGCGAACGGGAGCTCCTGCCCGGCCTCCAGCGCCCGCTCGGCCAGCCGCACCGCCTCGGCGCGGCGCACGTCGCCGCGCGGCGTGGCGTTCGCCGGCGCGGGGCGCTGCGGTGGCCCGGCGCGCCAGCGCGCCAGGTCCTCGTCGCGGGCGCGCCGCTCCTCGGCCTCCGTCGCCTCCGCCTCGGCGTGGCGCGCCAGGGCGAGGTCGAGGAGGAGGTCCGGGCGGCGCGGGTCCTCCGGCGGCAGCGCGTCCACCGCCGCCTCGGGGAGGACGCCGGCGGGCGACGGCAGCTCGGGCGCGGGCGGCTCGGACGGCTCCGCGCGCGCGGCGCCGGCCAGCAGCAGCGCCGCGGCCCCCACGAGGCACCACCCGATCCTCGCCACGTCCCGACCTCCTCCAAACGAGACGCGCCGCCCCCCGGTGCGAGGAGCGGCGCGCGGAAATCACGGCTGGAGCGAAGGCGCTAGACCTTCGGCTTCGCGCGCTGACGCTCCTCCTGCTTCTGCTTCGGCTTCGGCTGGCCCTTGGCGGCCGTGTTCACGAAGACCAGCCCGTCGTTGTGGCCGGGGATCGCGCCGGTGACGAGCAGGAGGTTCTTGTCCGCCTCGATGCCGGCGACGAAGAGGTTCTGGATCGTCACCTGGTCGGTGCCGTAGTGGCCGGGGAGGTGCTTGCCCTTCCACACCTTGCCCGGCGTCTTGCGCTGGCCGACCGCGCCGATGTGCCGGTGGTGCTCGTGCGCCGTCGAGCTGTCGCGCGCCGCGCCCTTCATGCCCCACTTCTTGAAGACGCCCTGGAAGCCGCGCCCCTTGGTCACGCCGGTCACGTCGATGCGCTGGTTCGACTTGAAGACCTTGTCGACGGTGAGCACGTCGCCGGCCTTGAGCTCGCCGAGCAGCTTCGCGTCCTTGACCCGGACCTCCTGGAGGTGCCGGAAGACGGGCGTGCCCGCCTTCTTGAAGACCCCGAGCTCGGGCTTCGAGAGCCGGTACGCGTGCTTCTCGTCCACCGGCGCGAAGCCGATCACGACCGCGTCGTACCCGTCCTTCTCGGCCGTCTTGCGGCGGACGACGGTGCAGGGACCGCACTCCAGGACGGTGACGGGGATGCAGTCACCGGCGGCGTCGAAGATCTGCGTCATGCCGACCTTCTTCGCCAAGAGACCCGTTGCCATGAGAACCTCGCATTGGTCCGCCGCGCGCCGTTCGGCCGGGGAGGACGTGCCTGTGGGAAAGGGCCGCGCCGCGAGGCGGCGGCAGCCCGGGGAGCGCTGCTTCTAGCCGAGCCCGCGGGGCCTGTCAAGAATGGAAGGCCGCGCGGAGACGGCGGTTTTCAGCCGGCGACGCGCGGGCTCCTCGGCGGCGCCCCTCAGGCGGAGGGCGCGAGCGCCGCCACCTCGGCCAGCAGGGCGTCGATGTCGAAGGGCTTCGCCAGGAAGCCGCGCGCGCCGAGCGCCGCGGCCTTCTGCGGGTCGCCGTCGGCGGAGATGACGACGATGGGGATGGAGCGATCGCGCTCGCGGCCGCGCAGCGCCTGGGCGAAGGCGCTCCCATCCATCACCGGCATCATGAGGTCGAGCAGGATGAGGAGCGGCCGCTCCTCCTCGACCTGCCCCAGCGCCTCGCGCCCGTTGCGGGCGCGCGCGACGCGATACCCCTCGCCCTCGAGGATGTCGCAGACCGCCTCCAAGATGTCGGGGTCGTCGTCCACCACCAGGACGGGCGGAGCCCTCCCGCGCAGCGCGGCGTGGGGCCCTTTCACGGGCCGCCCGGCGCCGGGGCGAGCGGCAACGTGAGCAGGTACGCCTCCGCCGGCGCGGTCAGCGTCCCTCCGAGCGCCTGGGCGACCTGTACCGCCATGTGCAGCGCCAGCGCCCGGCCGGTCGGATCCGAGGGCGTACCCTTATGGGGCATCTCCAGCGCTCCCGGCGCCGGCGGCGCGCCCCGGAGCGTCAGGGTGACGGTCTCCCCGGAGCGCTGGGCGTCGATGTGGACGGGCGACTTGCCGTGCGACGCGACCGCCAGGAGCGCGTCGAGCACGCGCTCCAGCAGGCCGCGATCCGCCCGCACCGCGAGCGTCTCGTCCACGGCGAGCTTCGCCTCCACTCCCAGCTTCCCAGCCACCTGCTCCAGCATCTCCCGGACCGGGACCGCGTCCGACCTGAAAGGAATACCGTCCACCCCCAGCCGCTCTGCCAGGAAGTGGTCCTCGACGAGCAGCCGGAGCCGCTGCAGCGCCCGGAGGCACATGTTCGAGAGCTTCTCGCCTCGGGGGCCGGCGCGGTCCTCCGGAGCGAGCCGCGCGAGCAGCTCGGCGCTCCATAGCGCCGTGGAGAGCGGATTGCGCATCTCGTGGGCGACGAACCCGAGAAAGCTCCCGCGGTCCGCGGACTTTTCCCCGGGCGAGGCACCTGCGCCCCCGCCCTCGGCTCCGCGAGGTTGCTGCCGGTCGGACACGATCATCACCCGGTGAGGTCAGGAGTGGCGAGATTCAGCCACGAACCGCGGGGAGCGACAACGAAAACCGGCTGCAGGCCCCAAACTGAAACAGATGGGCACGCAGGCACCCCGCCGCAAGGCCTCGCTGAAAATCTTACTGGCAAAAAGCCCAAGGGGGACGCTGCTGGCACCCCCGAGGCTGTAAGTGTTGCTGTACCGCCTGGGTTGAAGCTGTGGCCCTCGAACGCCAAGCTGCCGTACTTACTCGAATACTCACCTCGACCCCTGTTGGCACCACCGTTGCTATATCGCCTCGGGTCAGCGTCGTCGCGGAGGCGGCGTTTCACCGGAGGCGAGATGAAGCGAGACACCCTTCCCAACGCGGCCAGCTCCCTCGAGCTCTACCTCTCTGAGATCAACCAGTTCCCCCTGCTGACGGTGGAGGAGGAGCAGAGCCTGGCGCGGCTGTACCGCCGGAAGGGCGACTCCCGCTCCGCGCACCGGCTCGTCACGGCCAACCTGCGCTTCGTGGTGAAGGTCGCGTACGAGTACCGGTCCTACGGTTTCAAGATGGCGGACCTCATCCAGGAGGGCAACATCGGCCTCATGAAGGCGGTCCAGAAGTTCGATCCCGACAAGGGCATCCGCCTCATCTCCTACGCGGTGTGGTGGATCCGCGCCTACATCCAGAACTACATCCTCAAGTCCTGGTCCCTGGTGAAGCTCGGGACGACCCAGGCGCAGCGCAAGCTGTTCTTCTCGCTCGCCCGCACCAAGCGCGAGCTCGACAAGATGAGCGCCGAGCACGGCTTCGACTCCGACGGCGAGAACGCCGCCAAGATCGCCAAGAAGCTGAAGGTGAAGCCGGGCGAGGTCGAGGAGATGACGCAGCGGATGGAGGGGCGCGACCTCTCCCTCGACGCGCCGATGGGCGACGACGGCGGCTACTCCCACGTCGACTTCGTGGTCGGCTCCGGCCCGACGCAGGACCACGAGCTGTCCTCGGCCCAGGAGCAGACGATGGTCCAGAGCCGGATCGGCGACGCCCTCGCCCGGCTCGACCAGCGCGAGCGCTACATCATCGAGCAGCGCGTCATGAGCGACAAGCCGATGACGCTCAAGGAGCTGGGCGAGCACTTCGGGTTCAGCCGCGAGCGCGCCCGCCAGCTCGAGATCCGCGCCAAGGAGAAGCTGAAGCAGGAGCTGCACGCGCTGGCGGTCGAGATCGACTGGCCGACCGACGGCACGCCGGTCGACGTCGATGACCGCGCCGTGGCGTGACGACACCTCTCGGATAAGGCCGCCTTTCCGGCGACCTGCTGCGTGCGGCGCCCACCGTCTCCCCCGGTGGGCGTCGCTTTTTGCGCCACGAGTGATTCCCTCTGCCGCGCGGACGGGGCCGAGTCGGGGCTGCGGAGTGGCCCTCCGGCGGTGCTCGGCCAAGCGACCTACCGGGCTGCTACGGCGGCCGGTGCAGAAACGCTCGGCGGCTTGCACCGCATCGTGCCGCGCCGCGGAGTTCGCTCGCTGCTCGCGCGCCGGCGCGGCACCGGCGGTGCAGCGCACCGTGCGTCGAACGGGGATCTCCCGCAGGTCGGGCCTGCGCTCCGGCGGAGGGCCACCCCTCCGCCCCTCCGCGAACGCTGCCGTCCGCGCGGGGCGAGCGAAACTCCGCCGATCACGCCATCCCGTGCTTCTTCAGCCGGTAGCGGAGCGTGTCGCGGCTGATCCCGAGCAGACGCGCGGCCTTCGACTGGTTGCCGTTCGCGCGCTCCATCGCCTCGGTGATGAGCTTCTTCTCCACGTCCTCGAGGACGATGCCCTGCTCGGCGACCTGCGGGACGAGCTTCTCCTGCTTCTTCTGCGGGGGGAGCTTGCGCAGCTCGGGGGGCAGGTGCTCGGGGCGGATCTCGTCGGCGCTGGCGTGCAGGATGAACGCGCGCTCGATGACGTTGCGCAGCTCGCGGACGTTCCCGGGCCAGTGGTACCCGGTGAGCACGTCGAGCGCCGCCGGGGAGACGCCCTTCACGTCGCGCTTCATCTCCTGGTTGAACTTGGCGATGAAGTGCGCGGCCAGGATGGAGATGTCCTCCACGTGCTCGCGCAGGGACGGCATGAGGATGCGCACCACGTTGAGGCGGAAGAACAGGTCGGCCCGGAAGCGCCCCTCGGCCACCCGCTCCTCCAGGTTGACGTTGGTGGCGGCCAGCACCCGCACGTCGGCCCTGAGCTCGTGGACGCCGCCCACCCGGCGGAAGGTCTTGTTCTCGAGCAGCCGGAGGAGCTTCGCCTGGCCGCCCGGCGGCAGGTCGCCGATCTCGTCCAGCATCACCGACCCGCCCTCGGCGCTCTCGAACAAGCCGCGCTTCTGGGTGTGGGCGTCGGTGAAGGCCCCGCGCTCGTGCCCGAAGAGCTCGCTCTCCAGCAGGTGCTCGGGCAGCGCCGCGCAGTTCACCTGCATGAACGGCTTCTCGGCGCGCGCGCTCTCGAAGTGGACGGCGCGCGCCACCACCTCCTTGCCGGCGCCGCTCTCGCCCTCGATGAGGACGGTGGTGGCGTCGGAGGCGGCCAGCCGCGAGACCATGCTCCGGATCGACTCCATCGCGCCCGAGCGCCCCACCAGCGCCCCCAGCACCGCGTTGCCGCTCTTGCGCTCGGAGGTGAGCGCCGCGATCTGGCGGCGGGTGCGGGCGGTCTGGAGCGCGCGCTGCACCGCGGCGTCGAGCGACTGGAACGGGAACGGCTTCACCAGGAAGTCGATGGCCCCGTGCTTCATCGCCTCGACCGCGATGTCGACCGTGGAGTGGGCCGACATCATGAGGACGGTGACCTCCGGGTTGATCGAGAGCGCGCGCTGCAGCGTGGTGAGCCCGTCGATCCCGGGCAGCCGCACGTCGAGGAGCATGAGGTCGGGCGCGTTGGCCGCGACCAGGTCGAGGGCCTGCTCGCCGGACTCGGCGGCCAGCACCTCGTAGCCGTCGCGCTGCAGCCGCTCGCCCACCGACCAGCGGATGAGCTTCTCGTCGTCCACCACCAGGATGCGGGCCGTGCTGGTCGTCATGTCGCGTGCTCCGGGCTGCGATCCGGCCCCGCCGGAAGCGCGCGCTGCAAGGTGACCGCGAAGATCGTGCCGCCCGCGGGCGGGCAGCGGTAGCCGATGTGGCCGCCGTGCTCGGCGACGATGCGGGCCGAGATGGCGAGGCCGAGGCCGTTCCCCTCGCGCTTGGTGGTGAAGAAGGGCTTGAACATGTGCTGGCGGACCTCGGCCGGGATGCCCGGGCCGTCGTCCTCGATCTCGACCGTCACCCGGCCGTCGATCTCGAACGTGCGCAGGACGAGCTTGCCCTTGCCGTCCATGGCCTGGCAGGCGTTGAGGCAGATGTTGAGCAGGACCTGCTCCAGCTGGTTCGGGTCGGCCAGCACCGGCGGCAGCGTCTGGCCGAGCTCCAGGGTGAGGGCGACCGAGGCGCCGCGCCGCTGCTGCCGCACCAGGAACAGCACCTTCTCCAGGGTGGCGTTGACGTCGGTGGTGCGCAGGCGCGCCTTGGGCGGGCGGGCGAAGCTGAGGAGGCTCTCCATCGTGTTGCCGAGCCGCGCCACCTGGTGGCGCATCTCCGTCACCACCTCGGCCTGTCGCGGCGAGGAGGCGAGGTCCTCGGCCAGCAGCTCCAGCGCCCCGGAGAGGCCGGCCAGCGGGTTCTTGATCTCGTGGGCGAGGCCGGTCGCGAGCTCGCCCACCGCGGCGAAGCGATCGGCGCGCACCATCCGCTCGCGGTAGAACGCCTCGAGCTCGTTCTGGCTCCGCCGGAGCGCCGCCAGCATGGCGTCGAAGCCGCGGGCGGCCACGCCGAGCTCGTCGGCGCGCCCCTCGTCCGCGGTGACCGACAGGTCGCCCGACTCGGCCCGCTTCATGGAGGCGACGAGGCGCTTCAGCGGCGCCACCGCCTCCCGCCCCACCAGCCACCAGGCGATGACCATCAGGCACACGAAGGCGACGGCGGCGGAGGTGACGAGGGTGTGCGTGAGCCGGGTCTGCTGCGTGATGATCGCCTTGCGGTTGAAGCGCAGGTCGAGCCACCCGTTGTAGCGCTGCGCCGTGCCGTGGCAGGAGGCGCAGGCGGCCGAGTTCGGGATGGGCTGGAGCACCGCGTACTGCGCCGGGTTCCCGCCGGGCGCGTTCACGACGGTCGGGGAGCCGAAGCGCCCGAGGTTGCCCCACGGCCGCGTCCCGACCAGCTCCCGGCGCGAGGAGCTGTGCACCTCGCCGGTCGGGCGGATGAGGCTGATCGACTCGATGTCCGTGCGGTGCGCCATGACGAGCGCCAGCACGTCGGGGAGCTGCTCGGGCGTGCCGTGCAGCATGGTGTCGTTGACGCCGTTCACCACCATGCCGGCGAAGATCTCGGACTTCTCCTGGAGCCCGCGCTCCATGTCCGAGGCGTAGAACTCGACCGCCGACATCACCATGAGCGCGAGCGTGGTGGCGAACAGGAGCGCCGTCGGCAGGAGGATGCGCGCGCGCACGCTCCGGTCGAGGCGCCGCCACACGTCGCCGACATGTCGCATCAGGGCTGGCATTGGGTGATCGCACCCAGCCGTTCGCAAGGAGCGGACCAGGCCTGCGCATCTTCCCCCAGCTCCGGGGCATTACGCCAAGAAACCTGCGATCCGGGCGCAACTCCGGGGTACGCGCGGCGGCCCTCCGCGCACACACGACGGACGAGGCGCGAGGAAGTTGCGTCTTCTCACCCAGGGCTGTCCGCCCCGCGCAACGGTTGCGCGGTCTCAGCGCGCCGCGGGGGGCGCGCCGTCGAGCGGCAGGCCGAAGATCTCGACCGCGGCCGCCATGAGGCGCTCGCCGCCCGGCCCGTCGACCCCGGCCCGGCGGAGGCGCGTGCTAGGCGCGTGCAGGAGCTTCGACACGACCGCGTTTGCCATCGCGTCCAGCCGGCGCTCGATCTCGGCGTCGGCGCCGAGGCGCTTCACCGTGCGGTCGACCTCCTCGCGCGCGATGCTCGCGGCGTGCTGGCGCATCGCCTGGATGATGGGCGCCGCCTTCCGCTCCGCCTGATCGCGCCGGAACCGCGCCAGCTCCTCCTCGATGACCCGCTCCGCGTCGGCGACGGCCTGGGTCCGGTCGGCGAGCGCGCGCTGCGTGAGCCGCGCCAGGTCGTCGACGTCGCACAGCCACACCCCGTCGATGGCCCCGGACTCGGCGGGGATGGCGCGCGGCACGGCCAGGTCCACCATGACGAGGTCGCGCCGGCGGCGCGCCTTCACGGTGGCGCGGAGCGCCGCCGGGGCGAAGGCGGCCGGCGCCGCGGGGGCGGCCGACACCACCACGTCCGCCAGCAGCAGCTCCTCGTCGAGCGCCTCGAGCGGCCGGGCCGTCCCGCCCACCTCGGCCGCCAGCGCCTCGGCGTTCGCGAGCGTGCGGTTCACCACCACCACCTCGGCCCCCTGCTCCCGCAGGTGCTGGGCGGAGAGGCGCGCCATCTCGCCGGCGCCGAGGACGAGCACGCGCCGGCCGCGCACGGTGCCGAGCACCTTCTCCGCCAGCGCCGCCGCGGCGTTGCCCCACGACACGCCGGCGCGGCCGATGGCGGTCTCGGTGCGGACCCGCTTCGCCACCTCGAACACGCGGTGGAGCACGCCGTTGAGCTCGCGCCCGAGGACGCCCGCCTCGGTCGCGCGCGCGTGCGCCTCCTTCACCTGCCCCAGGATCTGCGGCTCGCCCAGCACCGCCGACTCGAGGCTGGAGGCGACCCGCAGCATGTGCCGGAGCGCGTCGTCCCCGTGCAGCTCGAAGAGCGGGACCTCGGCGCCGCCGGCCCGCTCCGAGAGCGCCCGCCGCAGCGCGACCGCGGCGGCGGAGGGGCAGCGGGTCGCGGCGTAGATCTCGAGGCGGTAGCAGGTGGAGAGGAGGACGAGCTCGTCCACGCCTCCCAGCGCGGCGTAGCCCTGGATGACGTTCGCCATCTCCTCGGCGCGGACCGCGAGGCGCTCGCGATCCGCGACGGTCGCACCCTTCTGATTGAGGCCCACGGCGATGAGCACGTGTGCGCTCCTTTCCCGCAGCTGCTGAGGAATGGTGCAGCCAGCCGAGCAATCAGCGTGCCGAGCTAACCAGCGTGAAATCCATGACTTACAGAATAGCGCCCGCATTTTATGCGTCGTCCGCGCGCAGGTGTCGCAGGCTCGCGAAACGGATGCGGGTGCCCTACATGGTCGGGGGATCTTCACCCCACCCCGCCAGGGGGCGGGCCGCGGGCGGCTAGCTGATCCGGATCACGCCGAGCTTCAAGGCCAGGCGGACGAGCTCGGTCCGGTTGTGCAGGTCGAGCTTCTGCATCACGTGCTCGCGGTGGGACATCGCGGTCTTCACGCTGATGCCGAGGTCGTCCGCGACCTCCTTGTTGCTGCGCCCCTCCGCCACCAGCCGGAACACCTGCTTCTCCCGGTCGGTGAGCGCCTCGTACGGATCGCCGCCGCCGCGCTGCGGGTCCTGCTCCTCCATCGCCGCGCGCGCCACCTCGGGGTCGAGGACGAGGCCGCCCCGGTAGACGGCCCGGATGGCCCCGACGAGCTCGCTCCCGGCCGACTTCTTCAGCACGTAGCCCGAGACGCCGGCCTTGAGCAGCCGGCGGACGTACTCGCGATCCTCGTACTGCGAGAGCACGAGCACCTTCGCGCGCAGCCCCTCCTTGCGGATCTCGAGCGCGGCCTCGATGCCGCCCAGGCCCGGCATGGCGATGTCCATCAGCACCACGTCCGGATCGAGCTTCTTGCAGGCGTCCACCGCCTCGCGGCCGTCCGCCGCCTGCCCGATGACCTCGATGTCATCGGTGGCGGCGAGGAGGGCGCGCACGCCTTCGCGCAGGATGGCGTGGTCGTCGGCGATGAGGACGCGGATCTTGCTCACGGGGCCACCGAGCTTAGCCGCGGCGAGCCGCGGGGGCCAGCGTCGTCCGGCCCGGCGTCGCCGCCGGGCAGCGGCACCCGGATCTCGAGCCGCGTCCCCTGCCCCGGCGAGGAGTCGACCACCGCGGTCCCCCCCAGCAGCTCGGCGCGCTCCCGGATGCCCATGAGGCCGTAGTGAGGCCGGTCCTGCGGCTGCACGGCCGGGTCGAAGCCCTGCCCGTCGTCCTCGATCTCGATGCGCAGCTCCTGCCCCTCGGGCGCGAGCTGGATGAGCACCGACTCGGCGCGGGCGTGACGGGCGATGTTGTTCATCGCCTCCTGCGCGATGCGGAAGAGCGCGATCTCGACCTCGGGGGGCAGCCGCCGCTCGAGCTCGCTGATCTCGCACCGGACGGCGATGCCGCGCGTGGCGAGGTACCGCTCGGCGTACCAGCGGATGGCCGAGAACAGCCCCAGGTCGTCGAGCACCGCCGGGCGGAGGTCCAGGATGAGCCGGTGCACCTCCTCCAGCGTGCGCACCGCCAGCGCCTTCACCTCGTCGAGGCGCGGCGTGGGGCCCCCGGCCCGGATGGCGGCCGCGGCGCTCTCGATCCCCATCGTGAGCACCGCCAGGCTCTGGGTCGTCTCGTCGTGCAGCTCGCGCGCGATGCGCTTGCGCTCGTCCTCCTGGGCGGTGATGACCGTGCGCAGGAGCCGCTGCCGCTCGGCGTCGCGCTGGCGCAGCCGCTCGTTCGCCTGGGCGAGCTCGGCGGTGCGGTCGGCCACGCGCTGCTCGAGCTGCTCGTTGGCCCGCGCGACGTATCCTATGAGGTCGCGCAGCGAGGAGCGCATCCGCTCCACCGACCGGCCGAGCCGGCCGAGCTCGTCGCTCCCGAGCTCCGGGATGGGCTCGTCCATGCCGCCGGCGGCGATGCGCTCGGCCGCCTCGGTGAGCACCGCCACCGGCCGCGTGACGCTGCGCGCCGCCCCCCAGGCGAAGACGCCCGAGACGACCAGCAGGAGCCCGACGAACACCGGCAGCGTCGTCGGCAGCGCGCCCGAGGTGGCGAGCACCGCCTCCTCCGGCACCACCACCTGCACGCCCCAGGGCGCCGCCGCCAGCGTCGCGAACGCGGTCACCGACCGCTCGCCGCCGGGGTGGCACGCCTGGCAGCGCGTCCCCTGCCGCTCGCGGCCGGCCACCAGCCGCCCGAGCCGCTCCCGGCACTCGCTCGGCCGATGCATGCGCTCGCGGTCGGTGCTCGCCAGCACCATGCCGTTCCCGTCCACCAGATCGGCGTGGCCGCCCTTCCCGCGCAGGAGGTGGCGGAGCACCCGCGCGCGGACCGGCGCGGCGACGTCGAGCACCCCGCCCACGACGCCCACGGGCTGCCCGCGCCAGTCCATGACCGAGACCAGCGCGAAGACGTGCCCCTCGCCTCCCACGCCCACGAGCTGGGTGATGCGCGGCTTGCCGTCGCGCAGGATCTGCTGCACCTCCGGCAGCTCCGGCGGCGGCGCCGCCGAGTGCGTGCCGCGAGGCTCCTCCGCCACCACCCGGCCGCGCGCGTCGAGGAGGAACATCCCTCCCCTGAACTGCGCGTGCAGGTAGGTGGCGCGCAGGAGGGCGCGCGCGCCCTCGCTCCGCTCGCCGTCGAACCCGAGCTGGGGAGCGGAGGCGAGGCGCTGCAGCACCTCCAGATCCCCGGTGACCTCCTCGTCGATGTGCTCGGCCACGGCGGAGGCCGCGTGGCGCCGGGTCGCCACCATCTCCTCGTCCAGCTCGCGTAGCCGGGACCAGCTCGCCCCCGCCACCAGCGCCGCCGGGGCGAGCACGCCGATCGAGACCAGCAGGTAGACGCGGAAGCGCAGGCCCTGGCGCCCGAGCGGCAGCGCCGCGGGGCCCTGCGCCTTGCGCTCCCTGAGCCACCTCGTGCGCGACGACGTCATGGCGTCTCCCGGGCGCTGCGCGCCATGCGGACGAGCTCCTCCACGCTACCGCGCGAGCGCAGGAGGAGGCTACGGCCACCCTGCTCCCACGTGAGCTGCCACCGGACCTCTCCGTCCTCCACCACCCGCGCCAGCCGGCCCTGCGCCGCGCCCACCTGGATGGGCGAGCGATCGAGCTCCTGCGCCGGCGGCACGAGCCGCTCCGGCAGCTCGCCGCGCCCGAGCGTCTGCGCCAGCAGCAGCGCCGGGGCGCCCCCGCGCGCGTCCACCCACAGCCCCACGGCGCCGGGCGGCCCGGCGAGGTAGCGGATGCGCTGCGGCGGCCAGGCCAGGCGCGCCGGGAAGTACGCGGGGAGCACGAGCCGCGTCCGGAGCCGCCGCTGGACCTCGTCCACCGTCCGCGCGCGCCGGACGTCGCGCGCGTCGCCGGCCACCCAGGACGGCACCGCGTCGAGGACGGCCAGCGCCAGCGCGGCGGCCGCGACGACGGCCACCAGGCCGCAGACGGCGCGGAGGGCCTCGCCGAGACGCCCCGGGGCGTGGCTGGCGGCGGGGGCGGTCACGCGACGAGGAAGGTGAGCGCGGCCAGCGCCGCGGCGGTGGCGGCGAGGCGGGGGGCGCGGAAGACCAGCCCCGGCGGCGGCGCCGGCTCGAGGAGGCGCCGGCAGCGCGCCTCGACGTCGTGCGAGCGGACCCGCCGCAGCGGCTCGGAGAGCGCGCCCGCGAACGGGAGCGGCCGCCGCACCGGCGCCCCGCCGGCGAGCCCGGCCCGGTGCAGCTTGATGAGCGCGCTCGCCAGCGCCAGGCGGTCTCCCCCGGCGCGCTCGTCGGCGAGCCACTCGGCGTCGCGCGCCAGCGCGCGCGCCGACACCTGCGCCACGGGGTTGAAGAAGAGGAGCGCCCGCGCGGCCATGACGGCCCACGAGACGGCCGGGTCGTGGCGATCGAGGTGCGCCAGCTCGTGGCGGAGCGCGGCCCGCAGCTCCTCCGGGTCGAGGAGGTCGAGCGCCCCCTGGGACACCACCAGCTCCGGGGAGCGCACGCCCGCGCAGAAGAGCGCCGGGGCGCGGGTCGCGAGGAACCGCAGCCGGGGCCGGCGCGCGCGCGCCGAGCGCAGCGCGCCCGCCGTCCCCTCGATCGCGTCCGCCAGCGCCGCCTCCAGCGCGGGCGGCGGGACCGCGCCCGCCGGCAGCGCCCGCCGCCGGCGCGGGAGCAGCGGCAGCGCGTCCATCGCGAAGAGCGTCACCCCCGCCGCCAGCGCCGCGCCGAGCGCGAGGTGGAACGCCGACGCGCCCAGCAGCGAGAGCTCCTGCCAGCGTCGCACCGAGAGGAGCGCCCAGACGTCCGCGAAGCGCTCACCCCGCCGGAGCGGGGCGAGCGCGAAGAGCAGCGGGGTGACGACGAGCGGCTGGCCGAGGCCGATGAGCCTCAGGACCAGCCGGTCGCCCGGCGCGCGCGCGCGCCACACCCTCAGGAGCGCCTCGATCGCCAGCGCGGCGACCAAGGCGTGCATCACGGACTGCGCCGCGTAGTCAACCCACCACTTCCCGCTCGGCATGCGGAGCCACGGCCTTTCCCGCCCGGCTCGCCTCGGCCTCGAGGCGCTCCAGCTCGAGCGGGTGCTCGTGCTCCATTCTCTCGCGGCTGATCTTCCCCGTGAAGATGCAGGTGTCGAAGGGGAAGACGTCCGGGTTGAGGTGCGCGTTGTAGATGTGCCAGATGGTGATGACGAGGAAGGCCATCAGGCCCTCGTTCGAGTGCGCCACCTTGGCCGCCGGGACGAGCTCCCCGGGCAGGAAGCGCGCCAGGACCGTCGGGTAGATGAGGATGATCCCGGTGAGCACCATGATGACGTTGCCCATCACCAGGCCCCAGTACTCGAACTTCTGCTTGTAGTCGTACCGGTCGTACTTCGGGCCGTGATCGCGCAGGCCCAGGTAGTACTTGAGGGTCGCGACCGCGTCGTCGAAGTCGTGCTTGGTGGGGATCATCGTCAGCCGCGTCTTGCGCCCGGCGATGGTCACCAGCGCGCTGGCGAAGTGGACCACGGTGGACAGGGCCAGCGTCCACCCGCAGAAGCGGTGGATCCAGCGGGCGGCGTCGATCCCGCCGAACAGGTTCACCATCCGGTGCGCCCAGGCGGCCCCGTAGAACTTCTGCGGCAGGCCGGTGAGGCACAGCATGGTGAAGACGACCATCGTGACGAGGTGCTCGGCGCGCTGCTTGCCGGTGAAGCGGACGAGGTACGAGGTGCTCACGTTCGAGTCCGCCATCGTGCTGGTGCTCATCGATTCACCACGACGCGCCAGAGGTGCAGCGCGATCTGAAGGACGAGGCCGCCGACCATGAAGGGGATGATCAGCTTGTAGAAGAGCTGGACGGACCACACCAGGGTGGCCTTCTGCGGCGTCGGCTCGTAGTGCGAGAGCCAGGCGTCCGGGAAGTTCTTGGTCGCCCCGGGGTGGCACTTCTGGCAGGTCTGGACCAGGTTCGCCCGCATCGTGTGCGAGGTCGGGTCGGACGACTTCTGGATGTCGTGTACGCCGTGGCAGTCGGTGCAGACGGCGGCGAAGCTCTTCCGGTCGGCCTTCGTGCCGCGCTGGAGCGTGGCCGACATGCCGTGGAAGTCCTTGAGGTAGGTGTCGACCACCTTCGTCGACAGCTTGTACTTCGACATCATCTTCTCGCTGGTGTGGCAGCGGCCGCAGATCTCCGGCGTCCTCATCGAGAGGGCGCCGTTCTTCGGATCGAGGATGTCGTGCGCCTTGTGGCAGTCGGTGCAGACCGGGACGTCCTGGTTGCCCGCCTCGGCGTCGCGGCCGTGCACGCTGGACGCGTAGACCTTGAACACGCCGTCGTGGCACTTGGCGCAGGTCTGCGAGATGCGAGTGCGCGGCTCGCTCGCGCGCTGGATGTCGTGCGAGCCGTGGCAGTCGACGCAGAGCGCCGCCTTGCGGTTGCCCTTCGCCATCACCGCGTAGTGCACGCCGTCGAGCGTCTTCGTGTAGTTCGCGAAGTGGCAGCTCTTGCACTGCTCGTAATAGGCGACCTGCACGTCGCGCTTCGAGGCGAACGGCTTCGACTCGTGCGGATACCCGGTCTTCTCGGTGTGGCAGTCGGTGCAGCGCAGGATCTCGCCGTGCACCGACTTGCCGAAGACCGCCGCGTCGACGTACACGCCCAGCTTCTCACCGCTGGGCAGGTCCATCGACATGGTGGCGTCGCCCCCGTGACAGCCGAGGCAATCGTCCTGCTCGGCTGGGATCCCCGCCCAGGCTGGGCCGGCACCCACCCACATCATCACCCAAAGTAGCGTTCGTCTCATCGCGAGCTGGCCCTTTCGCGCCCTTTGCAGACGGAGCCGCGGACGCTCCTGGGGAGTTTCTTACGCCTGCTTTGAAGGGTTGTCCAACCAGGTCTGAGGCAATCCAAGCTCGTATTGCCTGAGGAAAATCAATCGTGGATTGGCAGCGTCCACATACTCCGCGTCAAGACGCCGCACATGGGCGAAAGGCCCCGCACCGGCCACCTCCCCCGCCTTGTGTCGCGCAAAACCTGCCGCCGCACGGACTGCGCCGGGGAGATTCGAGGGGTGGCGTCCGTCCAGGGCATGACAAAATACCGCACGAGTGGAGCAGCACCCGTGCGGCGCCGGCAGGACGAAGAAAAAGGGCGCGCCGGAGCGCGCCCTCCCCCGCATCAGGCGTGAAGGAACGAGCGCGTGAGCTCGCGCCACGCTCCCGGCGACAGGAGCGGCGGCGCGGGGCCCGCGCGAGCGGCCATGCCGGCGAAGCCCAGCCGCGACTCCAGGAAGTCGTCCAGCCGCTCCGACTCCTGCCGCATCCAGTCGCGCGCCACGTCGCCGGCGGGCAACGTCGACCAGCGCGTGTCGAGCGGCTCCATCGCGAAGAGCCAGCCGCGCCCGTAGCCGTCCTCCTTCACCAGCGAGGGATCGCGCTCGACCTCGGCGTTCACGGCCACCACCCGGCCCGCCACCGGCGCCGCGATGCGCGCCTCCTCGTGGCCGCAGGAGATGGTGGCCGCCACCTCGCCCTCGAAGAGCCGCTGGCCGGGCCTCGGCAGCTCGACCGAGAGCGCCCAGGGCAGGATCTCCTGCACCACCCCGTCGATCCCCACCTTCACCCGGCCCGGCTCCCGCTCGATCCAGGTGTGGCCGGCGGCGTAGCGCACGCCCGGGCGGTAGAGGACGTGCCCGGCCCGGCGCAGCCCGCGGGCGGCGGGGGCGAGGCCCCGCCACAGGCGGACGGCGCCGAGCACGAGCGCGACCGGCACGAGGAAGGCCAGCACGACCAGGAGCACCACGCCGAGCCTCACCAGGAGTCCGCCCAGGAAGGCCCCGGCCGCCTGCAGGACGCCGACGAACGTCGCGCTCATGACGCGCCTCCGCGGCCGGCTACTTGTGACACATGTCGCAGGAGTCGAACCCGAAGGCGGTCTTGCCGTGGCACGCGCCGCAGGCCGCCCCCGCCTGCATCCGGTCGTGCCGGATCGGCTCGCGGCTGGCGGTCCGCCCCGCCTCCAGCACCCGGAACTCCCGCGGGTGGCAGGTCGTGCAGCTGGGCTTCGCCGCGTCGACGTGGCTCTCGTGGCTGAACATCACCGGGCCCGGGCTGCCGTCGCCGCGCGGGAAGACGTAGTCGGTGGGCAGCTTCTGCAGCTTGCTGCCGGCGAGCGCGGGGCCCGCCGCGAGGAGCACCCCGACCGCCAGCGCCGCTCTCACCGCTCCGCTCGCGTGCCGGATCATGCCGTCCTCCCAGCGTGCTTCGGGTCGGGGTTCTTGCCCGGCGCGGGCTCGCCCTGCACCCAGCGCCAGTAGCTGACGAAGATGACCATGTAGACGACGGCCAGGCCGTACTCGACCAGCTTCGCTCCGTAGAGGCTCAGGAACTCGTTCTCCATGGCTTTCCTCCTAGAACTCGCTGCCGGCGAAGTTCGGGTCTTCCGACATGATGGGCATCCGGTTCGCGATCCAGCGGAAGGCGACCACACCCAGGGTGACGAGGCCGATGGAGACGGAGACCTCCATCCAGCTCGGGACGTAGTGCGTGGGCTTGTCCCAGTTGTAGGCGATGACCGAGACGTTCAGCCGGTTGAGGACGATGCCGATGACCGTCAGCACCGCGCCGGCGCGGACGAACTTCACCCTCTTGTAGCGGGCGCCGTAGCCGTAGAGGAGCGAGGGCACCAGCACGAACCCGACCGTCTCGAGCAGGAACCAGGCGCCCCACCCGGTGAGGAGCAGGTCCCAGTGCTCGCCCTCGGCCACCCCCTGCAGCTTGAGGAAGAAGTAGGCGAAGAGGACGATGGCGCCGGCCTTGCCCAGGCCGAGCTGCAGCTTGTTCATGTCGGCGTGGGCGCCGGTGATGCGGTGCTGGAAGATGCGGTGCGTGAGCGACCCCTCGACGATGACCATCGAGATGCCGGCGCAGATGGCCGAGATGAAGAAGAAGATGAAGATGTAGGGCGAGTACCAGAGCGGGTGGAGCTTGGCAGGCGCGATGAGGAAGAGCGAGCCGAGCGCCGACTGGTGCATGGTCGAGAAGACGACCGACAGCACGGTCAGCGCGAGCATCGCCTGCTCCAGCCGGGCGTGCACCTTGCGCCAGCCGAGCCACTCGAAGACCGGCACCAGGAACTCGAGCAGCAGCACGGTCGTGTACATCAACACGCAGCAGGCGACCTCGAAGAGCGCGGAGGTGGAGCCGGGCGTGAGCATCATGTTGAAGAAGTTCCACGGCTTGCCGAGGTCGGCCATGAGGCCCACCACCGCCAGCACGTAGCCGAGGAAGGCGGTCAGGATCGCCGGGCGCACGATCGGGTGGTACTCGTGCATCCCGAAGAGGTGGACGGCCGAGCCGAGCGTGAACCCGCCGGCGGCGAGGACGATGCCGCTCATCATGTCGAAGCCGATCCAGAGCCCCCACGGCTGCGCCTGCGACAGGTTGGTCGCCGAGGCGAGGCCGGCGGCGAACCGGTACACCAGCACCGTGAAGCCGAGCCCGATCAGCACGGCGGCGAGCGCGTTGAGCGGGGTGGCGAGCGAGCGCAGGTAGGTGCGCAGGTCCATCCCGAGCAGGATCTTCTCGCGGAACCAGTCGCTCCGCGCGGGGGCGGTGAGGGCGGTGCTAGCCATGGCGGTCCTCCTTCTTCGCTTCGGCGGCCGCGCCGCCAGGTTCGTGGTGGTTCCCGTTCAGCGCGTCGCGGCGCTTCGAGAAGGCGTAGAGGCCCATGAGCAGCGGCGGCCAGAGCGTCATGACGAACGGCGGCGCCGAGAGCGCGCCCTGCACCTTGTCCGGATACGGCTCGTCGCGGACCGCCTTCATGCCGAGCTGCTCGAAGGGGACGTCCGAGATGTACAGCCAGTCCGTGCCGCCGGCCTCGTGCTCGCCGTAGACGTGGTGGAGGTACTTCTCGGGGTTGCGGTAGATGCGGCCCTTGGCGAGCTCGATGAGCGCGCGGCGCTTGCCGAAGGTGAGCGCGCCGGTGGGGCAGACCGAGGCGCAAGCCGGCTTCTTCCCCTCCGCCTGGCGCGAGGGGCAGAAGGTGCACTTGCGGACCAGCGGCGCGAGCTTGTCGTACTGGTACTTCGGCACCTCGAACGGGCAGGCCACCATGCAGTAGCGGCAGCCCAGGCAGCGCTCTCCGTGGTAGACGACCGGGCCCGTGGGCGTCTTGTCGAGCGCGCGGACCATGCACACGGACGCGCACGCCGGCTCGAGGCAGTGCATGCACTGGCGCTTCGCGAACCGGTCGTCGCCGTCGTGGCCGATGGGCCCGAACGCGTTCACCACCGTGAACACCTCGGGCGCGGTCTCGCGCCGGGCGCCCTTCACGGCCTCGTCCGAGGCGGGCGCCGGCAGGCCGTTCGCCTCCGCGCAGGCCGCCTCGCAGCCGCGGCAGCCGGCGCACAGGGTCGTGTCGACCAGCATCGCGTTCTCGTTCTCACCCTTCGCGTCGAGCGAGGTGTGGAACGACGCACGGGCCGTGCTGGCCCCGAGACCGGCGGCCGCCGTTCCGGCGATCCCG
Organism: Anaeromyxobacter diazotrophicus; assembly: GCF_013340205.1. Lineage (NCBI taxonomy): Bacteria > Pseudomonadati > Myxococcota > Myxococcia > Myxococcales > Anaeromyxobacteraceae > Anaeromyxobacter > Anaeromyxobacter diazotrophicus. The sequence continues at coordinate 111,150 of NZ_BJTG01000007.1, read as the reverse complement.
GCGACCTGCAAGAAGCCTCTCCGACTGAGCTTCATGGTGGCTCTCCGTACCGTGGGTTGACCTGCGCTACCGGGCGGCTCGGCTGACGGCTCCGAGGAAAGCTGCTGCGAAGAAGCTGAGCGCGAACGCGAGCATCATGGCCGCCCTCCCTTGTTGGATGACGCGTGAGACGCCCTCGCGAGATCGCCGGAGCCGCCGCCCAGCCGCGCCGCCGCCTCGCGGTAGACCGGGCACTCGCCGTAGCACTCGCCGTCGCAAGGGCTGGTGGTGACGACGCGGTCGCTCGGGACCAGCTTCTTCACCGGGAAGGCCCGGCAGAACGACATGGTGACTTCGGTGAGGTAGGGGCAGCTCATCGTGCGCCTCCTGCCCTTCACCAATCCAAGGAACGGGCCAGGGCCGCCGAGGTGCGAGCGGGTGCGTAACCGCCGGCCACTCTTCACGTTCTGTCGACGTCGAGGATCTCGACGGCGCTGCGCCGCGGCGGCCAGTCGTCGAGTTGTTCGGCGCCCCGCAGGGGCCGGCAGGGCTCAACGGCCCGGAAATCGGAGCGAATCGGCGGCCGAGCGGCCGGCGCTGGGTTTCTCGGCGGCTGTCGAGGAAGTCGGCGCCCTCGGGTGAGGGCGACCGTCGAACGAAGGGCTCGGGAGGGCGTGAGCTGCGCGCTGGCGCGCAGCTCGATCGTGCGACGGGGGAGCTCTGCTCACCGCCGGGCGTGGGCGGCCACTTCCTGTTCGGGGCGCTGCAGTCCCCAGCGCTTCATCTTGTTGTAGAGGGTCATCCGGTCGATGCCGAGGACGCGCGCGGCGTGCGTGACGTTGCCGCCGGCCCAGGAGAGGACGTCGGCCACGTGGCGCCGCTCGACCTCCTCCAGGGGGAGCGGATCGCCGCTGGGCGGCGCGGCGCGCGCCGGGTCGGGGGCCGGCAGGCCGAGGTCGGCCAGCTGGATCACGTTCCCCTTCGCCACCACCGCCCCGCGCTCGAGCACGTTGCGCAGCTCGCGGACGTTCCCGGGCCAGCCGTGCGCGACGAGCGCCGCCATGGCTTCGGGGGAGACCCCGTCGAGCCGGCGCGCCAGGTCCTTCGTGAGGCGGTCGAGGAAATGCTGCACCAGCAGCGGGATGTCCTCCGGGCGCTCGCGGAGCGGCGGCAGCGTGACGGCGATGACGTTCAGCCGGTAGAAGAGGTCCTCGCGGAAGCTGCCATCCGCCACCGCCTTGGCGAGGTCGCGGTTCGTGGCCGCGATCACCCGCACGTCCGCGGCGAGGCTCTCCGTGCCGCCCACCCGCTGGAACCGGCGCTCCTCCAGCACCCGCAGGAGGTCGAGCTGGAGCTTGGGCGAGATGTCGCCCACCTCGTCGAGGAAGAGCGTGCCTCCCGCCGCCGCCTCGAACTTGCCTTTGCGGCGGGCGACCGCGCCCGTGAAGGCCCCCTTCTCGTGCCCGAACAGCTCGGACTCCAGCAGGGTCTCGGTCAGGGCGGCGCAGGAGATGGCGACGAACGGCCCGCCGGCGCGCGGGCTCTCGGCGTGCACGGCCCTCGCGAGCACCTCCTTGCCGCTGCCGCTCTCTCCCAGCACCAGGATGGTGGAGGCGCTCCGGGCCGCCACCCGGGCCAGGTCGAAGACCCGCTGCATGGCGGGGCTCTTCGAGACGAGGTCGTGGAACCCGTACTCGCGCTTGAGCGCCTGCCGCAGCGACGCGTTCTCCTGCAGGAGCTCCTGCTGGGCGACGATGCGCTGGACGAGGACCGAGAGCTCCTCCGGGTCGAACGGCTTCACCAGGTAGTCGAAGGCGCCGAGCTTCATGGCGGCGACCGCCGTGTCCACGGTGGCGTAGGCCGTCATGAGCACGTAGGCGGCCTCGGGGCGGAGGCGGCGCGCCTCCTCGAGCACCTGGAGCCCGTCCATCCCGGGCATCTTCAGGTCGAGCAGGACGACCGACCAGCGCGCGCGCTGCAGCGCCTCGACCGCGGCCCGGCCGTCGGGCGCCGTCTGGACCGTGTACCCGTCCTTGCGCAGCCAGCCCGACAGCGACTCGCGCACGATCTCCTCGTCGTCGACGACGAGGACGTGGACCGCGTCGTTCATGGTGCCTGCCGTGCCTGCCCCGTTCACGCCTGTCCCTCCCCGGCGCCGAGCGGCGGCAGGGCGAGGACGAACGTCGTCCCGCGCCCGGGCTCGCTCTGCACGTCCACCCGGCCCTGGTGCCGCTGCATGATCCCGTACACCACGGAGAGGCCGAGGCCGGTCCCCTTCTCCTTGGTGGTGAAGAACGGCTCGAAGACGTGCTTCAGGTTCTCCGGGGTGATGCCCGGGCCGGTGTCGGCGAGGACGATCTCCACGCCGCCGTCCGCCGCGGCGCGCGTCCGCACCGACAGGGTGCCGCGCTTGCCCATGGCCTCGACCGCGTTCAGCGCCACGTTCACCACCGCCTGTCGCAGCTGGCCGAAGTCGGCGCGCACCGCGGCGGTCGGCTGCAGGTCCCTCTCCAGCGTGAGCCCCTGGATGGCGAGCTGGTGCGCGATGAGCTGGAGCGCCTCCTCGACCACCGCGTTCACCTGCAGCTCGCGCAGCGCCACCGGGCGGTCGCGCGCGAAGTCGAGGAGGTTGCGCACGATCGCGCTGCAGCGCTCGGTCTCCCGCTGCACCAGGGCGAGGTTGCGCACGAGGTCGCGGCGGGTCGCGTCGTCCGGGGGTCCCTGCTCGAGCGTGCGGATGACGAGCTTGGCGAAGGTGAGGATGCCCGCCAGCGGGTTGTTGATCTCGTGCGCGATCGAGGCGGCGAGCTGGCCCAGGGACGACATCTTCTCGTTGTGGACGAGCGCGTTCTGCGCCTTCTGGAGGTCCGCCGTCCGCTCCTCGACCTGCCGCTCCAGCCCGAGGTTCAGGTCCTTCAGCTCCCCCTCGGTGCGCCGGAGCGAGCGCGTCATGTCGTTGAAGGAGGCGGCCAGGAGCCCCAGCTCGCCCTTGGAGCGGACGCGGATCTCGGTGTCGAGCTGGTCCCCCGCCACCCGCCGCGTCCCCTCGACGAGCGCCTGGACCGGGCGGACCACGTGTAAGCGCGCGAACGCGAAGAAGAACGAGCAGAGCAGGAGCACGCCCACGCCGGTCAGCACCAGGCTCCCCCGCCGGAAGTCGGCGATGCGCGCGTCCGAGGAGGCGAGCGAGAGGCTCACGTCGAGCAGCCCCAGCACGTCTTCGTCGGCGCGGTGGACGTGGCACTCGGCGGTGGCGCAGCGCGGCTCGTTGCGGATGGGGGTGACGAGCCCGAGCACCCGCCGGCCGCCGCGCTCGAAGACGCGGGTGCGCTCGAGCAGCGGGGCGTGGAGGCGCGGCCGGCCGGCGGCATGGCAGGGCCGGCAGGCGTCGGAGCGCTGCTCGAGGATGGTGCCCACCTCGCGCTCGACGGTGGAGTACGCCACCCGCCCGTCCTTGGCGAGGAGCCGCACGCCCTCGACCCCCTCCTGGCGGCCGATGTCGCGCATGGTGTCGAAGACGTCGCCGCGCCGGTTCTCCAGCATCGCGCGCAGCGTGGCGCGCTCGATGGTGTTGCTGAAGAGCGCGGCGCCGGCGGCCTGGGTCTCGAAGAACTGGTCGGCCATCCGGCCCTCGGCGAGGGCGAAGATCGTCACCCCTCCGACGCAGATCACGACGGTGACGAGCAGCAGCTTCGTCTTGATCCGGTGGCGCCACGGGATGACGCGCTCGACATGGGGGATGCGCACCGCGCGCGAAGCCGTCGAGGAATGCGACGGCTGGCCGCCCGGCTCGCCGCTGGCGACCGGCTCGGGCGCTCCCCTGGACGTGATGCTCGCGTCGCCCATCGCCCCCCAAGCGTGAAGCCGCGCGCTGGAGTGAGAGGTTGGAGCAGACCGGCCGACCAGATCGTTGCGCGGCATCAAGCCGCGACCAACCGCCTCACCCTGATCCGGGGTGCGCGCGAGGGTTCACGCCGCCGCCCACTGACCGAAACGGGGCGGGTCTGCTAGGTTCGGCGGCCTCGTGAGCTCAGACACCCTCGCCAACCTCCTCATCCGCTGCCCCGACCGCCCCGGCATCGTGGCGGCCATCTCCAGCTTCCTCTTCCGGCGCGGCGCCAACATCACCGACCTCGATCAGCACTCGACGGACGACGAGCCCGGCACCTACTTCATGCGGCTCGAGCTGCAGACGGCGCGGCTCGACGTGCCCCTGCCCGAGCTCCGGAGCGCCTTCGCGGCCGAGGTGGCCGCCCCCTTCGCCATGACCTGGCGCCTCGAGGCGGCCCAGGCGCGCAAGCGGGTGGCCGTGCTCGTGTCGCGGCACGATCACGCGCTCATGGAGCTCCTGTGGGCGTGGCGGCGCGGCGACCTCGCCGCCGACGTGGCGGCCGTGGTCTCGAACCACCCCGACCTGCGCGGCGCGGTGGAGGGGTTCGGGATCCCGTTCCACCACGTGCCGAACGACCGGGACCGGCGGGCCGAGGCCGAGCGCGAGATGCTGGCGCTGCTCGAGGGGAAGGTCGACCTGGTGGTGCTCGCCCGCTACATGCAGATCGTCTCGGGCGAGTTCGTGGCGCGCTTCCCCGACCGGATCATCAACATCCACCACTCGTTCCTGCCCGCCTTCGCCGGCGCCGACCCGTACCGCCAGGCCTGGCAGCGCGGGGTGAAGATCGTCGGGGCCACCGCGCACTACGTGACCGCCGACCTGGACGCGGGGCCCATCATCGAGCAGGACGTGGCGCGCGTCTCGCACCGCCACGCGGTGGAGGACCTGAAGCGCATGGGCCGCGAGCTCGAGCGGCGGGTGCTCGCGCGCGCCGTGAAGTGGCACTGCGAGGACCGCGTCATCGTCCACGGCAACAAGACGGTCGTGTTCAGCTGACCGGCGCCGGCCGCCTGCCTACGGGTGGGCGGGGCGCTCGTTGTTCTCCGCCGCGGCCGCGTCTCCCAGCGCGGTCGCCGCCGAGCGGCCCGGGCGCTGGCGCCACACGGGGTCCGGCGCGGCCTCCGGCCGCTCGCCGCCGGCCCGCGGCAGGAGCCGGCTCACCAGCGCGAGCAGCACGACGCTCAGCCCCGGCGCGAGCGCGTGGGCGACGCGCAGCGCCTTCCACGGCCAGCCGAGCGTCACGAACCGCTCGCCCCGCTCGCAGGCCCGCACGATCCGCCGCGCGGCGCGACCGGCGTCCAGCGTGAGGAGGGGCAGGCTCGAGACGACCGCGAACAGGCGCGCCTCCTCCCGCCGCTGCCCCTTCACGAGCGCGTGCAGGAAGGAGCCGGTGCGCATGAGCCCCGGGACGACCGTGGTGACCCGGACCCCGTCCCGGCCCACCTCCGCGGCCAGCCCGGTCGAGAACCCCACCGCCGCGAACTTGGCGCTCGAGTAGCCGAGCAGGTGGGGCACCGCCACGGTGCCGCCGATGGAGGTCACGTCGACGATGCGGCCCGCCCGCCGGGCGCGCATGCCCGGCAGCACCGCCAGCGTGCAGTGCACGGTGCCCCAGAAGTTCACCGCCAAGGCGGCGCGCAGGTCCTCGAGCGACAGCGCCTCCGCCGGGGCCACCTGGATGATGCTGGCGTCGTTCACGAGCACGTCCACCGGGCCGAAGCGCGCCTCGGCCCGCGCCACGAGCCGCTCCACCGCGGCCGGGTCCGACACGTCGCAGGCCACCGCCAGCACCTCGGCGCCCGCCCGCTCGAGCTCGCGCCGCGCCCGCTCCAGCTCCTCCTCGTCGCGCGCGCAGAGCACGAGCCGCGCCCCGCGCGCGGCCAGCTCGCGCGCGACGAGGAGCCCGAGCCCGCGCGAGCCGCCGGTGACGAGCGCGCACGCCCCGCGCAAGGACGCCGGGCGCCGCCGCCTCGCCAGCGCGAGGCCGGCGAGCAGCCCGGCGCCGAGCAGCGCGGCGGATGATCGGACGTGGGCGGCGTGGGCCATGGGGCTCCCTCCGGCTGGAAGGTCGCCACGCGGCGGCGCGCCGGCCACCGCCCGGCGCCGGGCGCTCGACCGGCCCGGCGGGGCGCGGTAAGACGGCCCATGGCGCTCCCGCCTCTCGGCCTTCGCCCGCCGCCCGGGGGCGGCCCCGCGGCCGCTCCGGCCGCGGACCGGAGGCTGCTCCTCACGGCGCTCGCGCTCGCCGCCGGGCTGATCCTGCCCTTCGCGCTCGTCCACCTCGACGACGCCGACGGGGTCGTCTACGGGGTGGTGGCGCGCCACCTGGCCGCCGACGGGCGCCTGTTCGACCTCCGCTTCCTGCCCGAGCTCTTCCCGCACTTCCGCGAGCACCCGCCGTTCTTCTTCTGGCTCTGGGCGGCGGCGCTGCGCCTGGCCGGCCCGCCCGCGCTGCCGCTCCTCGGCGCCGCCTGCGGCCTCGCCACCGTCGCGGTCGCGTTCGCCGCCGGGCGAACGCTCCTCGGGGCGCGCGCCGCCTTCCTCGGCGCGGTGGCGCTCGCCACGGTCGAGTCGTTCTTCCGCTACCAGGCCCGCCCGCGGCTCGACCCGCCCCTCACCCTCCTCTTCACCGCCTCGGTGGCCCTGCTCGTCGCCGCGCGCGGCCGGACCGCCTGGCTCGCGGCGGGCGGGCTGTGCGCGGGGCTCGGCGCGCTGGTGAAGGGCCCGCCCGCGCTGGGCGCGCCGCTCGCCGCAGCCCTGGCGCTGGTCGCGCTGGGCCGGCGCGGCGAGCTCGCGAGCGCGCGCGCCTGGCTCGCGGCCGGGGCGGCCGCGCTCCTCCCGCCCGCCCTCTTCCTCGCCTGCGACCGGCTGGCGCTGGGCGGCAGCTGGTGGCGCGGCTACGTCGGCGGCCAGGTGCTCGCCTCGGCGCTCGGGCAGCGCCAGGACGGCGCCGTGGGCCTGCTCTTCCTCGTCCGCTCGGCCGCCGGGCGCATGGGGCCGTGGGCGCTCCTCGCCGCGTGGGCGCTCTTCCGCGCCGCGCGCGGGTGGCCGGCGCCGCGGGCGCGCGCCGCGCTGGCCCTCCTCGCCTGGGCGGCGGTGGTGGTGGGCGGCTACGCGCTCGCCGGCCGCGCCTGGTGGCACTACGCCATGCCCGCCTACGTGCCGCTGGCGCTCCTCGCGGGCGCGGGGCTCGACGCGCTGCTCGGCCCCGGGGAGCGCGCCTTCCGCGCCGCGCACCGGGCCGCCGCGGGCGCCGCGCTGGTCCTCGCCCTCGCGCTGCCGCTCCGGCCGGCGCGCCTGCTCGTGAAGGGGTGCGGCCTGGGCGCGCTGCCGTTGCTCACGACCGCGCGCCCGCCCCCCGGGACGCGGGTGGGGCTCGCCACGGACCGGGTGGCGCTCGCCGAGGCGGGCATCCTCGCCGACCACGCCGGGCTGGAGGCGGTCCCGCTGCGCTCCGCGGCGGAGCTGGAGGCGCGGCCGGAGCTCGGCGTCTCGCTGTGGGACCGCCGCTGGCCGGTGCCCCCGGGGTGGAGCGCGGTCGGCGCGCAGGGGGCGTGGCTCGAGCTGCGCCGGGCGGCGCCGGGCGAGGCGCGGCGTTAGGTCCCGCCGGTGGACCACCCCGGCGCCGGCGCCGTCCTGGCGGAGCTCGTCCCGTTCCTGCAGGCGTGGCAGGAGCGGCTCTGCGCGGAGCTCGAGCGCCTCGACGGCGCCGCGCGGTTCGGCCGCGACCCCTGGCAGCGCGCCGGCGGCGGCGGCGGCCTCACGCGCATGCTGGAGGGCGGGGCCGTGCTGGAGCGGGCGGGCGTGGCGTTCTCGCACGTGCACGGCGAGCTCCCCGAGGCGTTCGCGCGCCGTCTCCCGGGCGAGGGGCGCGCCTTCGCGGCCGCCGGGCTCTCCGTGGTGCTCCACCCGCTGAGCCCCATGGTCCCGGCGACGCACGCCAACCTGCGCTTCATCGCGCAGGGGCCGAAGGCGTGGTTCGGCGGGGGGAGCGACCTCACGCCCTACTACCTCTTCGACGAGGACGCGGCGCACTTCCACCGGACCTGGCGCGACGCCTGCGATCGCCATGACCCCGCGCTCTACCCGCAGTTCAAGGAGCGCTGCGACCGGTACTTCTTCCTGCCCCACCGCGGCGAGGCGCGCGGCGTGGGCGGCGTCTTCTTCGACGACCTGGCGGGCGAGCTCGGGCCGTCGCTGGCGCTCGTGAAGGACCTGGCCGAGGCGTTCCTCCCGGCCTGGCTGCCCCTCGCCGAGCGCCGGCGGGCGACGCCGTACGGCGCCGCGCAGCGCGCCTGGCAGGAGCTCCGCCGCGGGCGCTACGTCGAGTTCAACCTGCTCCACGACCGCGGGACCGTCTTCGGCCTCGAGACCGGCGGGCGCACCGAGTCGATCCTCATGTCGATGCCGCCGCGCGTGCGCTGGGCCTACGACCACCACCCCGCGCCCGGGAGCGAGGAGGCGCGCCTCATCGAGGTGCTGCGGCGGCCTCGCTCTTGGGCCTGAGGCGCGCCGCCTGCCGCCGCGCCTGGACGACCGACGCGGCGGCCCCGGCGGCCAGGATCGCGACCACCACCGCCAGCGAGATCGCGGCCGGGACGTGGACCACGTCGGCGAGGATCATCTTGACGCCGACGAAGCCGAGCACCGCCGCCAGCGACGGCTTGAGGTAGACGAAGCGCGCCACCGCCCCCGCCACCAGGAAGTAGAGCGAGCGCAGCCCCAGGATGGCGAAGACGTTGGAGGTGAAGACGATGAACGGGTCGCTCGTCACCGCGAAGATGGCCGGGATCGAGTCCACCGCGAACAGCACGTCGGACAGCTCGATCACCGCCAGCGCGAAGAAGAGCGGCGTCGCGACGCGCCGCCCGCCCTCGCGCGTGAAGAACCGGTGCCCCTCGAAGCGGGTGGTGCCGGGCACCACCCGGTGCAGCGCCGCCAGCAGCCGGCTCTGGCCGGGGTCGTGCCCGGCGCGGCCCGCCAGGGCGAGCCGGATCGCGGTGAGCACCAGGAAGCCGCCGAACAGGTAGACGACGAAGTGGAAGCGCGCCAGGAGCGCCGCGCCGGCCCCGATCATCGCACCGCGCAGCACGAGCGCCGAGAGGATGCCCCAGAACAGGACCCGGTGCTGGTGGACGGGCGGGATCCCGAGCGCGCCGAACAGCACCACGAAGACGAACAGGTTGTCGACCGAGAGCGACTTCTCGATCACGTAGCCGGTCAGGAACTCGAGGCCGCGCCCCGGCCCCTCCACCTTCCACACCAGCCCCGCGAACGCGAGCGCGAGCCCGACCCACACCGCGGACCAGGCGAGGGCCTCGCGCGCCCGCACCACGTGCTCCTTGCGGTGGAAGACGCCGAGGTCGAGCGCCAGCATGGCCGCCACGAACCCCAGGAAACCCGCCCAGTGCGCCCACCCGTGTGCCATCGATCCCCTCCGTCCGGCGCCGGCCGGGTCGGGGACGGAACCTAAGCGGTGGTGGACGCTTTCACCAGGACGTCGTTTCAGGGCGAGGCTTCGGTTTTCTCGATGGATCCCGCGCGCCGCCGGCCCAGGCTCCACCGCAGCGCGGGCGGGGTGACGAGCGTCGTCACCACCACCACGATCACCAGCGCGGAGTACAGCGCGGGCGACAGCACCGGGTGGCCCCCGAGCTGGAGCGTCAAGCCGATGTTGGCGAAGATGAGGCCCACCTCGCCCCGGGGCACCATCCCGATGCCGACGCTGAGCCGATCGGCGCCGCCGAGCACCCCCGCCGCGCACACCTGCTTGCCCACCACCGCCGCCAGCGTGAGCGCGCCCGCCAGCCCGAGGACGGAGGGGTCGGCGAAGGCGCGCAGGTCGGTGCGCAGGCCCATCACCACGAAGAACACGGGCACCAGGAAGGCGCCGATGGGCTTCACCAGCTCCTCGAGGCCGTGCTCGCCGCGGTCGACGAAGTCGCGGTAGTGGACGTCCTCCAGCACGAGCCCGGCGGCGAAGGCGCCCACGATCGGCGCGAGCCCGAGGGCGGCCGAGAGCCAGGAGAGGGAGAAGCAGAAGGCGAGCCCGGCCGCCAGCAGCACCCCGCGCGTCTGCAGCCGCGAGGCGCCCCTCAGGACGCGCGGCGCGAGCCAGACGCCGAGCGCGAGCGCCCCGACGAGGAAGGCGGCCGCCTTGGCCACGATGGCGGCGATCTCCAGCCCGGAGACCGCCCCGCCCCGGCCGGCCGCGGCGATGACCCCGCTCACCACCGCCAGGATGATGAGCCCGAGCACGTCGTCGATCACCGCCGCGCCGAGGATGATGCGCGCCTCCGGCGACCGCGACCGGCCGAGGTCCTGCAGGACGCGGGCGGTGATCCCGACGCTGGTGGCGGTCAGCGCGGCGCCGAGGAAGGCGTGGAGGTAGGGGCCGCCGGCCGGGACGAGCAGCGCGCCCGCCCCCCAGCCCAGCGCGAACGGCGCCGCCACCCCCAGGGTCGCCACCAGCAGCGCCGAGAGCCCGACCTGGAGCATCTGGCGGACCGTGGACTCGAGCCCCACCTCGAAGAGGAGGAGCAGCACCCCCAGCCGCGACAGCGTGTCGAGCGCCGCGTCCTGCTTCATCCCCTCGAGCTCCGCGTACCCGAGGAGGCCCAGGTTGCCGAGCGCGACGCCGATGAGGAGCTCGCCCAGCACCGCGGGCTGGCCGAGCCGGGTCGCCAGCTCGCCGCCGAGCTTCGCGCCGACCAGGATGAGCGCCAGGTCGAGCGCGACGCGCGCGATGGGGTCGGCCTGCCCGCCCCCGCCGGCGGCGGCGGCGGCGAGCGCGGGGGCGAGGAGCGCGAGGGGGGCGGTGAGGAGCAGGGCGGCGCGGAGGCGGCGGCTGGGCATGGCCGCCGCAGGGTAACCGCCGCGGCGGGCGGCGTCGCGCCGGATCGCGCGCCCCCGGGCGGACCGGGCGCGGCTGGGCTGGCTTTCTCGAAACGGAGGGTCGCGTGCCAGCCTTCGGCTTCCTAAAAGGATGGGATGGAGTGGCTCAACTACCACCACCTGCTCTACTTCTGGACCGTGGCGCGCAACGGCAGCATCGCCCGCGCCGGGGAGGAGCTGCGGCTCTCGCAGCCGACGCTCTCGACCCAGATCAAGAAGCTCGAGGAGACGCTGGGCGTGAAGCTCTTCGAGCGGCAGGGCCGGCGCCTCGTGCTCACCGACGTCGGGCGCACCGTGCAGCGCTACGCGGACGAGATCTTCCGCACCGGCCGCGAGCTGCAGCTGGCGGTGAAGGGGCTCCCGACCGGCCAGCGGCCGCGCCTGGCGGCCGGGGTGGCGGACGTCATCCCCAAGATCATGGCCGAGCTGCTGCTGCGCCCCGCGCTGGAGGCCGTCCCCGACCTCACCCTCGCCTGCCGCGAGGGGCCGCTCCCCCAGCTCATGGCCGCGCTCTCGCTGCACGAGCTCGACGTGGTGCTCTCGGACACGCCGGCGGCCGAGACCCAGGTGAAGGCCTTCAGCCACCCGCTCGGCGAGTCGGGGGTGAGCTTCCTGGCCGAGCCGCAGCTCGCGGCCGGCCTGCGGCGGCGCTTCCCCCGCTCGCTCGACGGCGCGCCGGCGCTGCTCCCCGCGCGCGGGACCGCGCTGCGCCGCGACCTCGAGGCCTGGTTCGAGGGCGAGGGGGTGCGGCCGCTGGCGGTGGCCGAGTTCGACGACACCGCCCTGCTCACCGCCTTCGGGCGGCGGGGCCTCGGCTTCTTCGCCGCGCCCACGGTGATCGCGGCGGAGGTGTGCGCGCAGCTCCGGGTGGCGCCGGTCGGCCGCGCGGAGGAGGTGCGCGAGCGCTACTTCGCGGTGTCGGTGGAGCGGCGGCTGCGCCACCCGGCGGTGGTGGCGCTGGCGGACGCCGCGCGGTCGCGCACCTTCCGGTGACCGGGCGGCGCCCTCAACCGCGAGGCTCCTCTCGCAAGGCCGCCACCGCCCGCGCCAGGTCCGCCGGGACGGGCGCCTCCACCGCCACCGCCGCTCCGGAGGGCGCCGGGAACGCCAGCCGCCAGGCGTGCAGCGCCTGCCGCGCGAGCCCCGGCGCGGCGACTCCGTACACCGCGTCCCCCAGCACCGGGTAGCCCGCCTCGGAGAGCTGGACCCGGATCTGGTGCGTGCGCCCGGTCTCGAGCCGCACCTCCACGAGCGCCGCGCCGCGGAGCCGCTCCCGCACCCGGTATCGGAGGCGGGCCCGGCGCGCGGAGGCGACCCGGCCGGTGAAGCGGCGCGGGTCGGCGGGGTCGCGCGCGTAGGGCGTGTCGAGACGGCCCTCGTCCGGCGGCGTCCCCGCCACCAGCGCGAGGTAGCTCTTCTCCACGCGGCCCGCCTCGAAGGCGCCCTTGAGCGCGGCCAGCGCCCGGTCGTGCCGGGCGAGCAGGAGGCAGCCGCTCGTGTCGCGGTCGAGCCGGTGGGCGAGCCCCGGGAGCGCCCGCCCGGCGACGTCGAAGCGGCCGAGCCGGCTCGCCGCGCCGACCGCCGAGGGCGCCCCCGGCCGCGCGGGCTCCACCGGCAGCCCGGCCGGCTTGTCCACCACCAGGCAGTCGGGGTCGTCGAAGAGCGCCGCCAGCGCCGGCTCGTCCGCCGCCGCCGCCGCGGCCCGCGGCGCGGGCCGCGTCACCTCCACCTCCTCGCCGCCGAAGAGCTTGCGGTGGGGCGAGCAGGTGCGGCCCCGGATGCGCACTCGCCCCTGCGCCACCAGCGCGCGGGCGCGCTCCACCTGGACCGACAGCGCGCGCGCCAGGAATCGGTCGAGGCGCTCGCCGGCGTCCTCCCCGGGGACGAGCAGCTTCTCGGCGGCCGTTTGCGGGATCACGCCGCCGACGTTAAGTGAGGGCGATGCCCAAGGTCCAGGTCTACAGCAAGCAGCAGTGCCCCTACTGCGTCCGCGCCAAGGCGCTCCTGCAGAAGAAGGGCGTCGCCTACGAGGAGATCGACGTCGAGCACGACGACGCGAAGCGCGCCTGGCTGGTGGAGGCGAGCGGCCAGCGCACGGTGCCGCAGATCTTCGTGGACGGCCGGCCGCTCGGCGGCTTCTCCGACGTGGACGCGCTCGACCGGCAGGGCAAGCTCGACGCCATCCTGCGCGGCGAGGCCGCGTAGCGCGGGCCCGGCGCCCCTTCCGCCGCCGCCGGCGCGTCGCCAAGGTTCCAGCGGGCGGCCTCGAGGCCGCGGGAGGGAGCCGCGCATGGAACCCAAGAACGAGCCGCTCGAGCCGACCGTGGAGCAGGCGCCGGAGCGCCGCGGAGCGCCCGACGGGAACCTCGAGGACGAGCGCGAGGAGTCGGGGCTCTCCCAGCCCGAGTCGAGCGCCCAGAAGCTGCCGCCCCCCGGCCCGCAGCCCTGAGGCGGAGCCGCGCCGGTTTCGCCCGGGGGCCGGCTGTCGTACGCTGGCCCCGTGGCCGCCGACCCCAACCACCCGTGCCTGGCCTGCCGGATCGTGGCCGGAGAAGCGCGCCCGGCCGGCGGGATCGTCTGGCGTGGCGACGGGCTCACCGTCCACGGCGTGGCCGACGCCTGTCCCATCCCGGGCTGGCTGGTCCTGACGAGCGACCGGCACGCGCGGGCGCTCTACGACCTGCAGCCCGCCGAGCTCGCCGCGCTCGGGCCGGCCGCGGCGCGCGTCATGCGGGCCCAGCAGGCGGCGCTCGGCGCCGAGCACGTGTACGCGCTCGCGCTGGGCGACGTGCTCCGCCACTTCCACCTGCACCTCGTGCCCCGCTTCGCGGACACCCCCGCGCGGCTCCGCGGCCGCGGCGCCTTCGACGCGCGCCCGGAGGACGCCCTCCCGGCCTGGCGGGTGGTGGCGGCGGCGGAGGCGGTCCGCCGCGCCCTCGCCACTGGCGGCTGAGCCCCGAGCCTCAGCTCAGCGCAGCGCGTTCACCGCCCCGCAGCGGCAGGCGAAGGCGAGCGAGACGAACATGCCGCGGCTCACGCCGTGACACAGCACCGTCCCGCACTGGCCGCACAGGTAGTCCACCCAGCCCGGCCCCCGGTAGATGGGGACCCCGACCAGGCCGGGCGGGACCACCACGGCGAGCGAGGCCCCCTGCGGCAAGACCGCCAGGGTCACCTGCTCGCGCTGTGTCGCCGGCTCCAGCAAGGTCCTGTCCTCCACGCGACATGGACGGCACGTGATAGAGGCTCATTCACCGCGGACGTGACCACCAGCCCCGAAGCCCCACGACGCGCGGCGGGGCGTGCGGTCCCGCCGCAGGCCCTCCGCTCACCCCCGGCCGGCTACCACCCGCACTTTCGCCCGCGGTTCTGCGCCTGGAGCCAGCTCCGCAGCGGGGCGAAGTAGTCGAGGAGGGCGGACGCGTCGGCCTGCCGCTGTCCGGTGAGCGCGTACATCGCCTCCGGCCACGGCTTCGACGCGCCCAGCGCGAGCATCTCGTGCAGGCGCTTCCCGGCCGCCTTGTTCCCGTAGATGGAGCAGGCGTGGAGCGGCCCCTGCTGGCCCGCCGCCTGGCACAGCGCGCGGTGGAACTGGAACTGATAGATGCGCGCCAGGAAGTAGCGCGTGTAGGGCACGTTGGCCGGGATGTGGTACTTCGCGCCAGGGTCGAAGTCGGCCTCGCTGCGCGCCACCGGCGCGTCCACGCCCTGGTACTTGCGCCGGAGCGCCCACCAGGCCGCGTCGTACTGCGCGGGCGGCGTCTTCCCGGAGAACACGTCCCACCGCCACCGATCGATGAGCAGGCCGAAGGGCAGGAAGGCGACCTTGTCCATCGCCTCCCGCAGCTGGATCGCGACCAGGCCGGCCTCGTCGGTGGGCGGCAGCTCGTCGAGCACGCCGACCCTCTTCAGATAGGCCGGCGTGACGGAGAGCGCGATGGCGTCCCCGATGGCCTCGTGGAAGCCGTCGTTCGCGCCCTGCTGGAAGATCACCGGCAGCCGCCAGTACGACTGGAAGTAATAGTCGTGGCCGAGCTCGTGGTGGATGGTGACGAGATCGTCGGCGGTCGGCTTGATGCACATCTTCACGCGCAGGTCGTCGGAGAAGGTGACGTCCCACGCGCTGGCGTGGCAGACCACCTCCCGGTCGCGCGGCTTCACGAACATCGAGCGCTCCCAGAAGGACGCCGGCAGCGGGTCGAGCCCGAGCGAGGTGTAGAACCCCTCGCCCAGCTTCACCATCCTCACCGGGTCGAACCCCTTGCGCTCGAGCGCGCCGGAGACGTCGAGCTTCGCCACCGAGGCGGCCGCGCCGGGCGGGGCCGCCAGGTCGTACACGTTGCCCCACTCCTGCGCCCACATGTTGCCGAGCAGGTGGGCGGGGATCGGCTTGCCGTCGGGGACGCGGTCCTTGCCGTAGCGCTCCTGCAGCTTGCCGCGCACGTAGCAGTGCAGCTCGTCGTAGAGCGGCTTCACCTGGGCCCACAGCCGGTCCGTCTCCTGCGCGAACTCTGCCGGGGTCATGTCGTAGCCGGCCCGCCACAGCTCCCCCAGGTCGCCGAAGCCGATCTCGCGCGCGCCCTCGTTGCCCAGCGCCACCAGGCGCGTGTAGTCGGCGCGCATGGCCGGGGCGATGGTGTGCCAGCCGTACCAGGCATCGAGGAGCTCGTCCCAGCTCCGGCTCTTGCGCATGACCTCCGAGAGCTGCTCGAGGTCGCGGCAGGGGGCGTGCCCGTCCTTCCCGCACCACTTCCCCTTGCCGTAGGCGGAGTCGAGCCGCGCGGCCAGGGTCGCCAGCTCCGCGCGCTTGGCGGGATCGCTCGGCGCCGGGAGCGTGCTCGCGGTGCGGACGAGGTAGAGCGCCCGCGCCGTCTCGGCGTCGAGCCCCTTCGCCTGGGCCAGCCGGCTCGCCTCGGGCACGGCGCGCGACTGGAACGCCATGAGCGCCTCGCTCGCCCAGGCGGACAGCCGCTCGGTGTCGTCCGTGATGTACGTCTGGCGCACCCAGTCGGCGGTCGACTGCCGGGTGAGGAGGTCCTTCGCCTCGGCGTTCGCGCGCGCGACGAACGCCCGCGCCTCGGCGGCGGTGGGCGCGGCGGGGGCGGCGGGCGAAGCGGCGAGGAGCACGAGGAGCGCGAGCGCGGGGGTCGGCATGGCGCGCGACGGTAGACGAACCGCCGGCGGCCCCTCAAGCGGGAAAGTAGCCTAAAGGGGGGCCCCGGGGGCGGGCGCCGCGGGCGGCTCCGGGGGAGGCGCGCGCCGGAGCTCGACCGTGAAGGTGGCCCCCTGGCCGGGCTCGCTCTCGACCGCGATCGTCCCGCCCAGCGCCTCCACGATCCGGCGCGCGATCCACAGCCCCAGCCCGAAGCCGCCGAAGTGGCGGTCGGAGACGGCCCGCTCGAACCGCTCGAAGATCCGCTGCTGCGCCTCGCGCGGGATGCCGATGCCTTGGTCGCGCACCGTGAGCGCGACCCGGTCGCCGTCCACGCGGAGCGCCACCGCGATGGGCTTGCCCGGGCCGTACTTCACGGCGTTGGCGACGAGGTTCGTCACCACCTGGTCGAGGCGCAGCCGGTCCCAGCGGCCCACCACCGGGCCCGGTACGTCGAGCTGCAGCGTGGAGCCGGCGCGCGCCAGCTCGTCCTCGAACCGCCCCGCCACCTCGCACACCACGTCCGACAGGTCCACCGGCTCGAGCTCGATGGCGAGGCGGCCCTCGCCGATGCGCGAGATGTCGAGGAGGTTCGTGATGAGGCGCGAGAGCCGCTCGACGTTGCGGCGGATCACCTCCGTCTTGTGCGCCAGCGGCTCGGGCACGAACCCGCGCACCGCGGCCTGGCGCAGGCTGTCCGCCTGCAGCGCGAGCGAGGTGAGCGGGGTCTTGAGCTCGTGCGAGGCGATGGAGAGGAACTCGTCCCGGAGCTTCACCGCCTCCTGGGCCCTGCGGTAGAGGCGCGCCGTGTCGATGGCCGCCACCGCCAGCCGCGCCAGGTCCTGCATGAGCCGGACGTCGCTCGCGTCGAGGCGGCGCCGGGTGGTGGAGGCGAAGCTGATGGCGCCGAGCGCCTCGCCGCGGGCGCGCAGCGGCACGGTGGCGAGCGCGCGGACGCCGGTCGCCCGGAGCCGGGCCAGGTGCTCCGCGTCGCGGGCCACGCGGGCGAGGTCCGCCTCGCTCACCGCGTCCGTCACGAACGGCTCGCTGGACTGGATGGCGGCCGCCGCGGCGAAGCGCGCCTCCGGGTCGAGGGTCACCTCCACCAGCGCCTGCCCGGTGGCGCGCGCGAGCGCGGGGTCGCGGTGGCCGACCAGCCGCACCGGTCCGCCCGGCTCGACCACCAGGATGACGCACCAGTCGCAAGGCCCCTCCGCGGCCCGCCGCGCCACCTCGGCCAGGGTGGTGACGTAGTCGAGCGAGGAGGACAGCGCGCGGCCCGCCTCGGCCAGGAAGCTGGCGCGCTCCGCCGACCGGCGCGCCTCGGCCGCCCCGCGCACCTCGCGCCGCGTGACCTGGAAGAGCAGCAGGCTGACGATCACCCCGGCGAGGGCCGCCCACCGCGGGAGCCACCGCTCCCACGGCGCGACGAACCCCGGCGAGCTCCGGAAGCGCACGGTCCAGGGCCGGCCCGCCACCGTGAGCCCCCGCACCGCCTCGAGGGTGCCGCCCGCCGGCGCGGCGGAGGCGTACAGGAGCTGGGCCGGATCTCCGGAGGGCCCGTCGAGGAGGTCGAGGTGGATCTCGGCCAGGCTCTCGGGCGGGAGGGTGGCCGCGAAAAGGTCGCCGGCGCGGAACGGCGCGTAGACGAAGCCGCCCGTGCGCTGCTCGAGCCCGCCGCGCGCGCTCGCCGAGACCGGCAGGTAGATGAGGAACCCGGGCTGGCGATCCTGGTCCGTCTCCTGGACCAGCTCGACGCGCGCCGAGCAGGCGGCCTTCCCCGTGGCGAGGGCCCGCAGCATGGCCTCGCGCCGCGTCGGCTCGGAGAGCATGTCGAAGCCGAACGCGCGCTGGTTGCGGGCGTCGAACGGCTCCAGGTAGACGATGGCCGTGTACGCCTCGCGCCCCCCGCCCGGCCAGAGGCTGTAGCCGGGGAAGCCCTCCCGGCGCACCGCCTCCTCGTGGCGCGCGACCTCCTGGGGAGCGAGGAGCTCCGCGAAGCCGATGCCCTGGATCCCGGGGTAGTGCCGCTCGAGCCGCAGGTTCTGCACGAAGAGGCGGAACTCCTCGCGCGACGGCCGCCGCCCGCTCACGAACAGCCCGCGGGTCGCGCGGAGCGTGGCGACGTAGGCGTCCATCCGGTCCCTCACCGCCTCCACCGCGGCGGTGACCCGCTCGTCGAAGCGGGAGCGGACCTGGTGCGCGATGGCGCTCGCCACGTACATCCGCACCGCCATCGCCGCGGAGAGCGCGACGGCGAGCACGAGGTAGGCCGCCGCGTGGGTGCGCAGGTGCTCGAGGAGCGCCCGGACGCGCGCCGTCATCGCCCGCCTGCCTGGGCGAGGAGCGGCGCGAGCCCCTCGCGAAAGGTGGGGAAGGCGAGCGCGAGGCCGAGCGCGGCGCGGGTCCGCTCGGCCAGCACCCGGCGGTTCGCCCCGGCCGCGGGGGCGTCGCGGCGAGCGGGCTCGATCCCGAGCCGCTCCGCGACGAAGCGCACGACCTCGCGCCGGGGCGCCGGGCCGGCGTCGCTGGCGTGGTACACGGCCCCCGGCGCCCCGCGGTCGAGGGCGGCCAGCACCGCGCTCACCGCGTCCGCCCGGTGGCAGAAGTTCATCCAGGCGCCGTCGTCCGGGCCGAGGGCGAGCGCGCCCGCGCGCACCCGCTCGACGAGGCCTGTCCGGCCTGGGCCGTAGAGGCCGGAGAGGCGCACCACCCGCGCGGCCGCGCCCAGCGAGCGGACCAGCGCCTCGGCCGCCACCAGCACCTCCGCCGCGGCCGAGGCGGGCGCGGGGGGCGTCGCCTCGTCGACGTCGCTCCCGTCCCGCTGGCCGAACACCCCCGTCGACCCGGTGTAGACGAAGGCGCGGGCGCCGCAGCGCGCGGCCGCCTCCAGCAGGGTCCGGTTCGCGTCGAGGTAGGCGCGGCGGTAGGGCGCCTCGCCGTCGCCGGACGCCGCCTGGCAGGCCAGCACCGCGTCGAGGCCGGCGGGGAGCCGCGCCGCCGCGCCCGGCGCCGCCAGGTCGAGCGCCAGCGGCGAGGCGCCGAGCCGGGAGAGCTCGGCGGCGCGGGCCGGGTCGCGCCGCACCGCGGTCACGCGGTCGCCGCGGGCGACGAGCGCCTCGCAGAGCGCCGCCCCGAGCCACCCTGCGCCGGCCACGAGCACGTGCATCAGGCGGCCAGCGCCTCGGTCACGATGGCGCGCGCCTCGTCGAGGATGCGCGCCAGGTGCGCCTCGCCCTGGAAGCTCTCCGCGTAGATCTTGTAGACGTCCTCCGTGCCCGACGGCCGGGCCGCGAACCAGCCGCCCTCCGCCACCACCTTGAGGCCGCCCACCTCCGCCCCGTTTCCGGGGGCGCGCGTCAGCTTCGCCAGGATCGGCTCGCCCGCCAGCCGGTCGGCGCGCACCGCGGCGGGGGAGAGCCGCTTGAGGCGCGCCTTCTCGGCCGGCGTGGCGGGGGCGTCGACGCGCGCGTAGACCGGGCGGCCGAGGGCCGCCGCCAGCTCCTCGTAGCGGGCGGCGGGATCGCGGCCGGAGACGGCGCGGATCTCGGCCGCCAGCAGGTCCATGATGATCCCGTCCTTGTCCGTGGACCAGGCGGTGCCGTCGCGCCGGAGGAACGAGGCGCCGGCGCTCTCCTCGCCCCCGAAGCCGAGCGAGCCGTCGAGGAGCCCCGGGACGAACCACTTGAAGCCGACCGGCACCTCGAGCAGCGGCCGGCCCAGGCGCGCCGCCACGCGGTCCACGAGCGCCGACGAGACGAGCGTCTTCCCCACCCCCGCCGAGGCCCGCCAGCCGGGGCGGTGGGCGAAGAGCCAGTCGATGGCCACGCAGAGGAAGTGGTTCGGGTTCATGAGCCCGCCCGCCGGCGTCACGATCCCGTGCCGGTCGGAGTCGGCGTCGTTGCCGAAGGCCACGTCGAACCGGTCCTTGAGGCCGACCAGGCCCGCCATGGCGTACGGCGAGGAGCAGTCCATCCGGATCTTGCCGTCGTGGTCCACCGTCATGAAGCCGAAGGTGGGATCGAGCCTCGGGTTCACCACCTCGACGGAGAGCCCGTACCGGCTGGCGATCGGCTCCCAGTAGCGGAGGTTGGAGCCGCCGAGGGGATCGGCGCCGAGCCGCAGCCCGGCGCGCTTCACGGCCGCGAGGTCGACGACGGACTCGAGGTCCTCGACGTAGGGCGTCACGAAGTCGCGCGCGTGGGTGGTGGGGGCGCGGAGGGCCGCCGGGTACGGGAGCCGCCTCACGGCGGCGTTGCCGGCGGCGAGCAGCTCGTTCGCGCGCCGCTCGATGGCGCCGGTCACCTCCGTGCCGGCGGGGCCCCCGTCGGGCGGGTTGTACTTGATGCCGCCGTCCTCCGGGGGATTGTGCGACGGGGTGATGACGATGCCGTCGGCGAGGCCGGTGGTGCGCCCGCGGTTGTGCGCCAGGATGGCGTGCGAGACGACCGGCGTCGGCGTGGCCGCGTCGCCCGCCGCCAGGAAGACGTCGGCGCCATTCGCGGCCAGCACCTCGAGTGCGGTGCGCTGGGCCGGCTCGGAGAGGGCGTGGGTGTCCTTGCCCAGGAACAGCGGGCCGGACACCCCCTGCGCCGCGCGGTGCTCGCAGATCGCCTGCACCACCGCCAGCACGTGCGCCTCGTTGAAGCTGCGCCGCAAGGAGGAGCCGCGGTGGCCGGAGGTCCCGAAGGCGACCCGCTCCTCCGGCCGGGCGGGATCCGGCCGCTCGTCCTGGTACGCCGCCAGGAGGCGCGCGACGTTCACCAGCAGGGAGGGGGGCGCCGGCTTTCCTGCGAGCGGATGAGGCATGCGGCGCGATCCTGGCACGTCCTCGCCCGGCGCGGAGGCCCGAATTGGGGCCCTCGTCAGAGCTGCTCGCCGGCGCCCCCGCCCAGATCGTCCACCGGCGTCAGCCGGTCCTCGACGTCGGCCACCCCGGGCACGCGCGCCACGCGGGAGAGGAGCGCCGCGAAGGCGAACCGCGGCACGCGCCCGAAGAGGACCACCGCCCCCTCGACCGCGGTGACCTCCACCCCGGGCGGAATGTCGACCATCGCCTGCACCCTCGCGACGAGCTGCTCGTCCGAGAGATCGCCCTCGGTCCGGGGGCCGGGCAGCAGCGGGCCCGCGCCGGCCTGCGCCAGCGCCCGGGCGGCGCTCGGCGGCTCGGCCGTGCGCCCGGCGGCGGGGTGCCGGCGGCCGCGGCGGCGCCGCTGGCGCTCGTCGAGCGCGAACGCCACGCACAGCCCCACCAGCATCCCCTTCAGCATGGCGCCGCTCCTCCTCGAGCCTCACGCGAAGGTGTGCCTCGCGGGCCTCCCGCGCCGCGCTGCTCGGCCGGAGAGCGTGCGGTCGCCTCGGCATGGCCGCGCGGCGCCCCGTACTTTTCCCGGGTCGCGCCGGCCCCGCTCCCCCCGCATGCCGCTCACCGTCCTCAACGTGGGATTTCCGCTCGCCCGGGTCGGCCCCGACGCCGTGGGCGGCGCCGAGCAGGTGCTGTGGCAGCTCGATCGCGCCCTCGCGGCGGCCGGCCACCGCTCGCTCGTCCTCGCGCCGGAGGGCTCGCGGGTGGCGGGGGAGCTGCTGACCGTCCCGCTCCAGGCGCCGCCGCTGGACGTCGCGGCGTGGCACCGCGCGCACGAGGCGCACCGGGCGGCGCTGCGCGCCGCGCTGGCGCGCGAGCCGATCGACGTCGTCCACCTCCACGGGGTCGACTTCCACGCCTACCTGCCGCCGCCCGGCCCGCCCGCGCTGGCGACGCTGCACCTGCCCGCCGCCTCCTACCCCGGCCACGCGCTGCACCCGGCCCGGCCGCGCACGTTCCTGCACTGCGTCTCGGCCTCCCAGCGCGCGGCCTTCCCGCCCGGCACGGCGCTCCTCGACGACGTGCCGAACGGCGTGGACCTGGGGGCGTTCCACCCCGCCCTGGGCAAGGGGTCCTACGCGCTCGCGCTCGGGCGCGTCTGCCCGGACAAGGGGGTCCACCTGGCGCTCGACGCGGCGGCGCGGGCGGGGGTGGACCTCGTGGTCGCGGGCGCGGTGCACCCCTTCCCCGAGCACCTCCGGTACTTCGAGGAGGAGGTGCGCCCCCGGCTCGACCGCCGGCGGCGCTTCGTCGGGCCGGTCGGCGGCGCGCGCAAGCGCGCCCTGCTCGCGCGCGCCCGGTGCCTGGTGGTGGCGAGCCAGGTCGCGGAGACGACCTCCCTCGTGGCGCTGGAGGCGCTCGCCTCGGGCACGCCGGTGGTGGCGCTCGGCCGCGGGGCGCTGCGGGAGGTGGTGGAGCACGGGCGGACGGGGTTCCTGGTCGACCGGCCCGAGGAGCTGGCCGCCGCCATCCTGCAGGCGTCGGCGCTCTCGCCCGCCGACTGCCGCCGCGCCGCGGAGGAGCGCTTCCCGCTCGCCGAGACGGTCCGCCGCTATCTGGCGCTCTACGACCGGCTCGCGGGGCGGGACGGCGCGCCGGCCTCGCCGCGCCGCGCGGTCCCCGCGCCCCCCGCCGCGCCGCGGGCCGCCCTGCGCCTGGAGGAGGTCGGGCGTTTCGAACAGCTCGCGGCGGCGCGCGGCGCGTGGGAGGAGCTCTGGGCGCGCGCCCCGGGCGCGACGCCGTTCTCCTCGCCGGCCTGGCTCCTCCCCTGGTGCGAGCACCTCGCCACCGGCCCGCCGCGCGCGCTGCTCGCCTGGCGGGGGCGGGATCTCGCCGCGCTCCTCCCCGTTTTCACCTACCGCGACGGCGCGGCGCGGGTGCTGGGGCTCCTCGGCGGCGGGGTCTCCGACTACCAGGACCTCGTGGCGGAGGACGGCGCCGCGGCGGAGGCGGCGCTGGGCTGGCTCGCCGACCGGCAGGGCGCGGCCTTCGACCGCTGCGACCTCCGCGCCCTGCCCCGCTCGTCGCTGCTGCTCCCGGCGGCCGAGGCCGCGCCGCTCGCCGCGGCGCGCGCCGAGGACGACCTCTGCTCGGTGCTCGCCCTGCCCTCGCGCGCCGCCGGCCTCGCCGCCGCCGGCGTCTCGCCCGGCCTCCTCGCCGGCGCTCGCTACCAGCTCCGCCGGCTGGGGCGCGACGGGGACGTCGCGTTCGTCCGGGCCGACGCGGCCTCGCTGCCCGACCTGCTCGCCGACCTGTTCCGGCTGCACCGCGCGCGCTGGGCCTCGCGAGGGCGCCCGGGGCTCCTCGCCTCCGGCCGGCTGGAGGCGTTCCACGCGGCGGCGGCGCGCGGGCTCCTCGCCGCCGGCGTCCTCCGGCTGCACGCGCTGCGCCTCGCCGGCCGCACGCTGGGCGTGCTCCACGGCTTCACCGCGCGCGGCCGCGCCTACGCCTACCTCACCGGCTTCGCGCCGGAGGCGGCCCCGCGCAGCCCGGGGAGCGTGCTCTTCGCGCACGCGGCCGAGGAGGCGATCGCGGAGGGCGCCCGGGAGCTCGACTTCCTGCGCGGGCGGGAGCCCTACAAGCGGCGCTGGGGCGCGCAGCCCCGTACCACCTGGCGGCTCGTCCTCACCCCGCGAGCCGCAGCTCGGCCATCGCCCGCCGCGCCAGCTCCTGGAAGCGCGCCCCCGTCATGGTGAACCCGAGGCGCTCGTACCAGAGCGGGCCGGGGTGCGGCGGCCGCCCGACGTCGGCGGGCGGAGCGCGCCGGAAGCGCTCCTCGTCCGCCCGGAAGCTCGCCAGCACCGCCCGCTGGCTCTCGAAGGCGGCGAGCATCCGGAGCTTCGCCTCGCGCTCGCGCGGCGAGAGCCGGTGGACCAGCTCGGGGACGCCGGGCGCCGGCAGGAACCGGCCGGTGGTGAGCTCGCCGCCTTCGGCGTGGTAGCTCGTCATCTCGCACAGCCGCGGCGGGCGGCGGCCCGCCCGGGCGACGAGCGCCACCGCGGCGCGCGCGGCGAAGGCTGCGGCGTCGTGGTCGGGGTGACCGCCCTCGTACGGATGGGTGAGCACGGCGGCGGGGGCCTCCTCGAGGAGCACATCGCGCACCGCGAGCGCCAGCGGGGCGAGGTGGAGCGCCGCCTCCTGATCGCCCGCCCCCAGCGCGCGCGCCGCCCCGGG
Source organism: Anaeromyxobacter diazotrophicus (assembly GCF_013340205.1). NCBI lineage: Bacteria > Pseudomonadati > Myxococcota > Myxococcia > Myxococcales > Anaeromyxobacteraceae > Anaeromyxobacter > Anaeromyxobacter diazotrophicus. Next base: position 87,195 of record NZ_BJTG01000007.1, on the reverse strand, counting down.
CGCGAGGCCGGCCACCGCCAGCGCGCGCTCCAGCTCGCGCCGGCGAAGGGCGGCGTAAGCGGCGCGGGTCGCGGGCGCGGGGCCGGACCACGCGGCGGGCCACCAGCGCCGGTCGTCCGGCGCCCCGTCGGTGAGGTGCACGAGCGCCGCCCGGCCGCGCCGGACGAGGAGGCCGGCCGCGCCCAGGGTCTCGTCGTCCGGGTGGGCGGCGACGACCACGAGCAGCGGGCGCCGCCCGGCGCGCGGGGGCTCCTCCTGCCCGGGCGGCCTGGCGCGCGCCATGCCCTCACGTTGCGGCCCGCGCGCGGCCTGCGGAAGGCGTCGCGGCCTGGTCGGGCGATGCACACCCTGGCTCGAGGCGAGGAGATCCCATGACCCGGCGCGAGTTCCTCCAGGTGACGGTGGCGGCAGGCGTGACGCCCGCGCTGCCGGGCGGCAGGGCGGCGGCCGCGGGCCCCCTGCCCCACCGCACGCTGGGCCGCACCGGCGCCGAGGTCTCGATCGTGGGGCTGGGCGGGTTCCACATCGGGAAGCAGGAGGACCCCCAGGAGAGCGTGCGCCTCGTGCGCGCGGCGATCGACGGCGGGATCACCTTCCTCGACAACTGCTGGGACTACAACGGCGGCGAGAGCGAGCTGCGGATGGGGAAGGCGCTAAGGGACGGCTACCGCGCCCGCGTCTTCCTCATGAGCAAGATCGACGGCCGGGATCGCGCCACCGCCGCGAAGCAGCTCGACGAGTCCCTGCGGCGGCTGCAGACCGATCACCTGGACCTCCTGCAGCTCCACGAGGTCATCTACTCCGAGGACCCGGGGCGCGCGTTCGCGGAGGGGGGCGCGATGGAGGCGCTCGCCGCGGCGCGCCAGGCGGGCAAGGCGCGGTTCCTGGGCTTCACCGGGCACAAGTCGCCCGACCTCCACCTCGCCATGCTCCGGGCGGCCGACGCGCACGGCTTCGCCTTCGACACGGTGCAGCTGCCGCTCAACGTGCTCGACGCGCACCACGACAGCTTCGAGCGGAAGGTGCTGCCGGTGGCGGTGGCGAAGGGGATGGGCGTCCTCGGCATGAAGCCGATGGCGGACGGGCTCATCCTCGAGTCGCGGGCCGCCGGCGCCGAGGAGTGCCTGCGCTACGCGATGAGCGTGCCCGGGGTGAGCGTCACCATCACCGGCATCGACTCGCGCCGGGTGCTCGAGCAGGATCTTCGCCTGGCGCGCGGCTTCCAGCCGCTCGGCGCCACCGAGCGCGCCGCGCTGCTCGCGCGCACCGCCGCGGCCGCGCAGGGCGGGAAATGGGAGAAGTACAAGACCGCCCGCGAGTTCGACGGCACGTTCCAGAATCCGGAGTGGCTCGGCCCGAAGGCGTGATATCGGGACCGCATGGCCTTCTCTCGCCGCTACGTCGTGCGCTGGTCGGACGCCGACGCCAACGGGCACGTCCGCCACACCGTCTACCCCGAGCTCGGCGCCGAGGTGCGGCTCGCCTGGCTGGCGGAGGCGGGCTGGGACTGGAAGCGCTTCGAGCGGGAGCGCATCGGCCCGGTGCTGCTGCGCGAGGAGATCGACTACCGGCGCGAGGTGGGCCTCAACGGCTCGGTCGAGATCGACAACGAGGCGGTGGGCCTCTCGCCCGACGGCGGCCGCTGGAAGCTGCGCCACACCGTCCGCAAGGAGGACGGCGAGGTGGCGGCGCAGCTCGTGGTGCTGGGCGGCTGGATCGACCTCGAGGCGCGGCGGCTGGTGGTCGCCCCGCCGTCGCTGCTCGAGGTGCTGCGCGCGGCGCCGCGCGCGGCCGACTACGCCGACCTGCCGCCGCTGCGCCGCTGAAGGCGAGCGGGCCGTCCCCGCGGGCGTGGGGGTGGCGCACCTGGCCTGGCGAGGCCGCTCCAGGGGGCGCGTCACCCGCCGCCGGGACCCGTGCCCCCTCGGCCGATGCGCCGCACCGCCGCCGCGATGTGCTCGGCGCTGATGCCCGCGGCGTCGAGCAGCTGCGCCGGGGTCCCCGAGCCGGGCATGTCCCGCACCCCCAGCCGCGCGACGGACGGCGGCGAGGGGCGGCCCGCGAACACCTCGCAGACCGCGTCGCCCAGCCCGCCCTGCGGCCAGTGATCCTCCACGACGACGAGCTGGCCGCCGCACTCGCGGGCGCAGGCCTCGACCGTCACCGCGTCGATCGGCTTCACCGAGTAGAGGTCGACGACGCGGACCGCCAGCCCCTCGCCCTCGAGCAGCGCGTGGGCCCGGAGCGCCTCGTGGAGCGTGACGCCGGCGGCGAGGACGGCCGCCACGTCGCGCGGGGACTGGCGCAGGACCTTGCTCCCGCCGATGGCGAAGCGCTCCTCGCTCCCGTAGAGGACCGGCGTCTTCTCCCGCGTCGTGCGCAGGTAGGTGATCCCGTCGCGGCTCGCCATCTGCCGCGTCAGCTCCGCGGCGGTGGTGGCGCACGACGGGTAGAGGACGGTGCTGCCGTGCACGGCGCGCATCATGGCGAGGTCCTCGAGGGCCATCTGCGAGGGCCCGTCCTCGCCGATCGAGACGCCCGCGTGCGAGCCCACCAGGCCGAGGTGGGCCCGCGAGATCGCGGCCATGCGGACCTGGTCGTAGGCGCGCGAGAAGAACGCGGCGAAGGTGGCCGCGAAGGGCCTGAGGCCGAGCACCTGCATGCCCACCGCCGCGCTCACCAGCTGCTGCTCCGCGATGTAGATCTCGAAGAAGCGGGCGGCGTCCGCCTTCAGGAACCTCTCCGAGAAGGTGGAGTTGCTCACCTCCCCGTCCAGCACCACCACGTCCCCGCGCGCCGCGCCGAGCGCCCGGAGCGCGTCGCCGAACGCCTCGCGCGTCGCCACCTTCGTCCCGACCTCGTAGCGAGGCGGCGTGAACGCGCCGGCGGAAGGCGTGCGCGGCGCCGAGGCCTGCCGCGGCCTCCGCGTCTCGACGACGAGGTCGCCCGCGGGGTCGCCCAGCTCGGCCAGCGCCCGCTTCGCCTCGTCCGCGGAGAGCGCCTTGCCGTGCCAGCCCTCCTTGTCCTCCAGGAAGGAGACTCCGGCGCCCTTCCTCGTGCGCGCCACGAGGCACGTCGGCCGCGACGAGGCCTCCGCCTCCTGGTACGCACGGTGGATGGCCTCCCGGTCGTGGCCGTCCAGGATCTGGGCGTTCCAGCCGAAGGCGCGCGCTCGCGCGGCGTACGGCTCCCCGTCCCACTGCGCCATCGTGGGGCCGCGCTGCCCGAGGCGGTTCATGTCGACGATCGCGATGATCGAGCTCAGCCTGTAGAACCCCGCCAGCTCGAAGGCCTCGTACACGCTCCCCTCGGCCATCTCGCTGTCGCCGAGGAGCACCCAGCAGCGCAGGTCGAGGTCCAGCAGGCGCGCGGCCAGGGCCATCCCCACCGCCGCCGGGATCCCCTGCCCGAGCGACCCCGTCGCCACGTCGACCCAGGGCAGGCCTGGCGTCGGGTGTCCCTCGAGCCGGCTGCCGCGCTTGCGCAGCGTGAGCAGCTCCTCGTCGGCGATGGCACCGGCCGCCTTGAACATGGCGTAGAGGAGCGGCGCGGCGTGGCCCTTCGAGAAGACGAGCCGGTCGTTGTCCGGGCCGTGGGGGGCCTTCCAGTCGTAGTGGAGGTGATCCGACAGCAGGACGGCCATCAGATCCGCCGCCGACATGCTGGAGGTGGGGTGCCCCGAGCCGGCCGCGGTCGTGGCGCGGATGCTGTCGGCGCGGAGCCGGGTCGCCAGCGCTCGCCACCTGTCGGAAGTGCTCGCCATCCGCGGCCTCCTCGCGGCGCCCATCGTCTTCCAGCCGAGCGTGAGCGTTGCTGCCTGACGGTAGTGCCTGCCCACCCGCGCGGCAGCGTTCGCCGCGCCGCCGGCGGCAGCCCCCTGCCCACCTCCCGGCAGCTGGGAGGCCCGCTCGCCGTCCCCTCCGCGCGGCCCCGCGGCTCCTCTCGCCGGCCGCGGTTATCCTCCTCCCGGAGGATCCGGCGATGGCGAACCCACTGCGTGAGCTGGCCCGCTTCGGGCAGAGCGTCTGGTACGACAGCCTGCGGCGGGGGATCCTCGCCTCGGGGGAGCTGGCGCGCTTCATCGCGGAGGATGGGCTCACCGGGCTCACCACCAACCCCGCCATCTACGAGAAGGCCATCGGGCAGAGCCGCGACTACGACGCCGAGCTGCTGCGGCTCCTGCCGCGGCGCGACCTCGACGCCAAGGCCATCTACGAGGAGCTGGCGCTCCACGACATCCGGGCCGCCGCCGATCTCCTGCGCCCCGTCTACGCGCGGACCGCGCGGGGCGACGGCTTCGTGAGCCTCGAGGTCTCGCCGGTGGTCGCGCGCAACGCCGCCGCGACGCAGGCCGAGGCGCGGCGGCTGTGGCGCGCGCTCGGGCGCGAGAACGTCCTGATCAAGGTGCCGGGGACGCCCGAGGCCCTCCCGGCCATCCGCCAGCTCCTCTCGGAGGGCGTCAACGTCAACGTGACGCTGCTCTTCTCGCGCGCGACGTACGCCCGCGTCGCCGAGGCCTACCTCACCGCGCTGGAGGATCGGGCGGCGCGCGGCGAGGATCTGTCGCGGCTGGCGAGCGTGGCGAGCTTCTTCGTGTCGCGCGTCGACACGCTCGTGGACGGCCTGCTCGAGGAGCAGTGCGCCAGCAGCTCCCGGCGCGAGGTCCAGGTGCGCGCCGAGGCGCTGCGGGGCCGGGTGGGCATCGCCAACGCCAAGCTGGTCTACCAGGACTGGCGCGCGCTCACGGCCTCGCCGCGGTGGGCGCGGCTCCGTTCGCTCGGCGCGCGGCCGCAGCGGCTCCTCTGGGCGAGCACCAGCACCAAGAACGCCCGCTACCGCGACGTCATGTACGTGGAGGAGCTGATCGGCCCCGAGACCATCGACACCATGCCGCCCGCCACCTTCGACGCCTTCCGCGACCACGGCCGGGTGCGGCCGACGCTCGAGGCCGACGTCGGAGCGGCGCGGCAGGCGATGACCGAGCTCGCCGACCTCGGGATCTCGATCGACGACGTCACCGACCGCCTGCTCGCGGACGGCGTGCGGCTGTTCGCGGAGCCGTTCGCCAAGCTGCTGGCCACCATCGAGGCGCGGCGGGCGTCGGAGGCGGGTGCGGGCGCGCACGCCCCGTAGGGCGGCTCCGCGACCCAAATGCCGGTGCGCCACCCACATCGCGGTGGGGCGCACCCAATCCTGGTTGGACCTCCGCCTCATGGGATCTCCAATCGTCTGCGGCGCACGTCGGCGTGCAGGCGCGCCCGCCGGCACGCTGGCTGCACGGCCCGGCCATCTCAGGAGGCACGTCGTGCCAAGGTCCGAGACCACGAGCTTCAGCCCGCGAGGGGCCGACCTCATCGCCCAGAGCGGAGCGCCCCGGCCGAGCGCGCCGCCGGTCACCGCTCCGCTGCGCGCAGCGCGCGCTCAGCTCCGGCAGGCGCTCGCCGCGCTGGCCGAGCGCGTGGGCGCCTTGCCCTCCCTGCCGCTCGAGCAGCGCGCCGCCGCCATGGGGCGGGTGGTCGCCGAGCTCGACGAGCGCCTCCGCCCGCACCTCGAGTTCGAGGAGCGCACCATCCACCCGGTGGTGGACAAGTTCGCCTGCGAGGGTCCGGCCGCGTTCAGCGCCTCCATGCGGTACGAGCACGTCATCATCTACCGCTGGCTCGCGGAGCTCGGACGTCAGGCGGGCGAGGCTTCGGCCGCCGTCGCCTTCTCGCGGCGCGCCGACAACCTGCTGGGCGTCGTCCTCGCTCATTTCGAGCTGGAGGAGGAGGTCCTCTTCCCCGTGCTCGATCGCACGATGAGCGCCTCGTCCGGCCGGGCGCTCACGCTGGGGGCTCCCGCGCCGAGCCGCGGTGCCCCGCCGCTGGACGCCGAGTAGGACCACCCGAGGAGGAGCGCATGCACGATCACGATCACGATCAGGTCTATCCCGTCCCCAGCGCGGAGCTGTCGCGGCACCGGCACGAGCTGGCGCCGGAGATCGACGACGCGTTCCACGCGTTCAGCAAGGCCGCGTTCGCCGAGGGGGCTCTGGCGCGCAAGGTGAAGCAGCTCATCGCGGTCGCCGTCGCCCACACCACCCAGTGCCCCTACTGCATCCGCGGGCACACGCTCGGCGCCCTCCGCGACGGGGCGAGCGAGCGCGAGATCATGGAGGCCATCTGGGTCGCCGCCGAGATGCGCGCCGGCGGGGCGTTCGCGCACGCGGTGGTCGCGCTCGACGCCCTGGCGGACAAGAAGCGGCAGGCCTGAAGATGCGCATCGGGCGGCGGCGCGCAGCCGCCCTTATCGCGGCGCCGGCGAGGACCTACCCTGGATCCGTGCCGATCGACCTCCTGGAGACCGTCCCCTGATGGCGCGCGTCTTCGTCGGCGTCGGGTCGAGCGTCGCGCCGGAGGTGCACGTCCCGCGGGCGCTGGCGCGCCTCGACGAGGCGGTCGGCCTCCTCGCCGTCTCGACCTTCTACGCCACGCCCGCCCTGGAGCGGCCGGCCGATCCGCCGTTCGTGAACGGCGTGGTCGAGGTGCGCGACCTCCTCGCGCCGGCCCCGCTGAAGGCGCTGCTCGGGCGGATCGAGGAGGGCGAGGGCCGCCGGCGGGACGGCGATCGCTTCGCGCCGCGTCCCATCGACCTCGACCTCCTCCTCCACGGCGAGGCGGTGTCGTGCGCGCCGGACCTCCCCCTGCCCCACCCCGACGTCACCCGCCGCCGGTTCGTCGCGCTGCCCCTGCTCGAGCTCGCGCCCGACCTGGTGCTCCCCGGCGCCGGGAAGCGCCTCTCGGCGGTGGCGCCGGCGCTCCCGCCCCACCCCATGGCGCCGGCCCCGGAGCTCACCCGCCAGCTCGGAAGGAGGTTCGCCCATGGACGCGGCGAAGGTTGAGGGCCTCGTGCGCGAGCTGCTCCGGGAGATCGGGGAGGACCCCGCGCGCGAGGGGCTCCTCCAGACGCCGGCCCGCGTGGCCCGCGCGCTCGCGTTCCTCACCTCGGGCTACCGCGGCGACGCCGCGGAGGTCGTGCACCGGGCGGTCTTCGCGCAGCCGACGAACCACATGGTGATCGCCCGCGACATCGAGCTCTACAGCTTGTGCGAGCACCACCTGCTGCCCTTCTTCGGCCGCGCCCACATCGGCTACGTCGCCCAGGGGCGGGTCATCGGCGTCTCCAAGCTGGCGCGCCTCGTCGACCACTTCGCGCGGCGGCTCCAGATCCAGGAGCGCCTGACGGAGGAGGTCGCCGGCGCGGTGCAGGAAGCGGTGAAGGCGGACGGCGTGGGCGTCGTCGTCGAGGCGCAGCACCTGTGCATGATGATGCGCGGGGTCGAGAAGCAGAACTCGATGATGACCACCTCGGCGGTGCTGGGCAGCTTCCGCCGCTCGACGGCGACCAGGGCCGAGTTCCTGACGCTCATCGGCCGGCGGCACCTGTGAGGAGGAGCTGAGGGGAGCACCATGGATCGGATCGCGATCAACGAGCTGCTGGTCCGCTGCGTCCTCGGCGTCGACGACGAGGAGCGCCGGGAGCTGCAGGACGTCCTCATCAGCGTGACGCTCCACGCCGACCTCCGCAAGGCCGGGGCGAGCGATCGCCTCGAGGACGCCATCGACTACCGGTCCATCAAGAAGGAGATCCTGGGCGCGGCGGAGGGCTCGCGCCACCGGCTCGTCGAGGCGCTCGCCGAGCGCGTCGCCGCGCTCTGCCTCGGACACGCGGGCGTGCGGCGCGTCGACGTCGTCGTGGAGAAGCCGGGCTCGCTCCGCTTCGCGCGCAGCGCCGCGGTGACGATCACGCGCAGGCCGGCGCGCGGGCCGGCGTGAAGACGCGGAGCTCGTGGGGGCCGGCCCCGCGAGCGCGAGGCCGGCCCCTCCGACGCTGCGCCCCGCGCTACCGGGCGGGGACGAGGACCGCCTGGTCTCGCCCGGCCTTGCCGTCCAGGTTCACGATCATGAGCCCCTTGGGCGCGGTCTGCGCCCACTCAGCCGGATCCACCGCCACGGACACGGAGGCGTTCCCGGCCGGGGCGACGGTCACGTAGTCGCCGGTGGCGACCGCGCTCGCGAAGGCGTTGAACGCACCGGCGTCGCTGGTCGCGTCCGAGTCCCCGGTGAAGAGGTCGAACGCCTGGACGCTGTAGGTGAAGCGCGGCGCGGCCGGGGTGAGCCCCAGGTCCGAGGCGCGGACCGGCAGCTCCAGCGTGGAGCCGTCGGTGGGCGCGTTGGCGAAGAAGCGGATGGACGCCGCGCCGGTGGCGAGGTTCTGGACCACCACCGCCACGTCGCCGCTGAAGGATCCCGCCGTGACGAGGCCGTAGTCGATGGCGCTCACCGCGTAGTCCGGCGCCCCGTCGCCGTTCGTGTCGACGAGGACGTCGTACTCGTTCACGGCCGCGCTCGAGAAGCGGTTGAAGGTGTTCACCGCGAACACCAGGTAGCGGCGGCCGCCCGAGGTGAAGGCCTGCACGCCCGCCGCGCGCAGGTCGATCGAGCCCTTGCCGTTCGGCGTCCCGGAGGCGCCCCAGGCGTAGAAGTCGGCGTTGACCGGGATGGCGCCCTCCTCGTTCGCGAGCGCCACGGTGGCGGAGGTGCTGGACCCGTTCAGCCCGGTCGCCCGGGCCTCGAGCTCGGCGCGCGAGTACGCGACGAGGTAGTACGGGACGGCGAGGCCGATGCCGCCGTTCGAGCCCGACACCGGCGTGAGCGTCACCAGGCCGGCCGCGTCCCGGAACAGGTCGGTGTTGCCGGCGGCGCCGGCGGCGACCTGCAGCCGCACCGCCACCGGGAACACGCCGTGCGGCGGCACCCGCACCCGCGACGGGAAGGCGGTGGCGGTGTGCGGGCTGCCGCCGGTCGGGGTGGTGGTCACGTCGAACGTCGCCCACTCCTTGCCGTTGTTCTTCACGAGCACGATCTGGCCGCGATCGAGGTCGCGGGTGAGCTCGGCGAAGCCGTAGGAGAGGTTCATCGGCCCGAACGGCTGGGCCAGCGGGACCACCTGGGTCTTCACGGCCGGCGCCGCCTGCACCAGGCCGGCGCCGCCGATCCGCGCCTCGTAGTCGAGCACCTTCGTCGCGTCGGCGGTCCCGAGGATGGCGGCCCGGATCTCCTCCGCGCTCCACCCGCGGTGCGCCTGCAGCGTGAGCGCCGCCACGCCGGCGACGTGGGGCGAGGCCATCGACGTGCCGCTCATCCGCTCACCCTGGTCGCCGGTCCCCACCCAGGTCGAGAGCACCGAGACGCCGGGCGCGGTGACGCTCGGCTTCAGGGCCGAGTCGTTCATGCGCGGGCCGCCCGAGCTGAAGCTCGCGAACTGCGAGAAGCCGGGGTTCGCGATCGAGGCGGCGGTCAGCGTGGTCGAGCTGGCGGCCAGCACCGCCGCCCGGCTGCTCGACTTGACGCCCAGGAACGGGATGGTGGCGCCCGGGATGGCGCCCTCGAAGGGCGGGAAGGCGTCGGAGGTGTTGATCATGAGCGCCGCCGCGGCGCCGTGCTTGCCGGCCAGGATGGCGCGGTCCACGCGCGGGCAGAGGCCGCGCACCGAGACCACGATCTTGCCGGCGAGCTGCGGCTCGACCGCCGCGTACTCGGCGTCGTTGCAGCCGAGCGAGACGGTCCCGTCGGCGTTGCGCAGCACGTAGAGCCCGAGCGCGCCCCCGGGCAGCGTCGCCCCGTTGGCGTCGATGGCGTCCACGGTGGCGCCGGTGGAGAGGCCCAGCACCGCGCCGGGGAAGGACGCGATCGCGTCGAGCGCGGCCACCGAGATGACCCGGTTGCCGGTGGCGGGGGAGCCGGTGATGTAGGGCGCGAACCCGGAGTTGCCGGCCGAGGCCACCACGATGACGCCGGCTCTGGCGGCGTTCTCGGCGGCGATGGCGTCGGCGCTGTCGGGCGTCCCGAAGGACGAGCCGAGCGACATGTTGATGACGTCCATGTCGTGCTTCACCGCCCAGTCGATGGCGTCGACCACCACGTCCGTCGAGCCCTCGCAGCCGAACACGCGCACCGCGTAGAGGTCGGCCTTGGGCGCCACGCCCGGGCCGACGTTCCAGCTCTGCGAGCCGATGGTGCTCGCGTCGTAGGCGCCGCGGTACGTCGCCCCGGCGGCGGTCACGCCGAAGCCGGCGATGGTGCCGGAGACGTGGCTGCCGTGGCCGGCCAGGTAGCAGTCGAGCGGGTTCGGGTCGGGGACCGGCGTGAGGGCCGGGTTGGGGGTGCCGTCGGGCAGCGTCGCGGGCGCGGACGCGTCGTACGCGTCGCCGACGAGGTCGATGCCGCCCTTCACCTTGGGCGCCCCGGGGCCGAACAGCTTCGGATCGGCCGGCGCGGTGTTGGCGGCGAACGCGGCCTGGTAGGCGGCGGGCGTGCCGGGGCCGCCGAAGTTGGCGTGCGTGAAGTCGATGCCGGTGTCGATGACCGCCACCTTGATCTTCTCGCCGTGGACGCCGTCCACGCCGCTCCAGGCCTGGGGCGCGCCGATGAAGGGCACGCCGACCGTGTTGGCGGGGCCGTCGACGTCCGGCTTCACCACCGAGACCGGGCGGACCGCGACGACGCCGGGGAGGCCCGCGAGCTTCGCCACCTCCGCCAGCGGGACGCGCGCCTTGACGCCGTTGAGGGCGTGCTGGAACTGCGCCAGCACCCGGCCGCCGTGGGCGCGGATGTGATCCGCCACCGGCGCCTGCCGCGTCGCGAGATCGCCGGCGATGCGCTGCTTCGTGGCGTCGTCGAGCTTCTTCCCGGCCGCCGCCTGGGCGGCCGCGACCGAGTCGCCGCCGACCTCCACCACGACGGTGACGAGCGGACCGCCGCCGAGCGGGATCGGGACGTAGGCCGGCTGGAACTCGCCCTGGATCGGCGTGAGCGTGAGGCGGCTCGAGCGGTCGGCGGCTGCGACCGAGCTCGCCGCGGCCGCGGCCGCGACGGTGAGTACGGCGAGAGCTGATCGGCGCATGACTCCTCCTGGTGAAGCCGGTAGGACGGCAGCCAGGGGGGCGTGTGTCCCCCGAGGTAGGCAGCTTCCTCACCTAGCAGGAGCGAGCGGGCGAGCGCCAGCAGCGAAGCCGGCACCAACTTGGGGCGCTGGGGCGCGACTTTGCGGGGGATTTTTGGAACCAGGTGCGTCAAGTTGGCACAGACTGAGCGTGTTTTCGTACGCCCGGAGAAGCAGGCCTGGGAGCGAGGGCGTGCCCCTTGCGGGGAGCCGCGGGCGCCCTCACCGTCAGCGCGTGGGGCGCCTCCTGTCGCTCGCGCTGGCCGTGGCCGCGCTCGCCTGCACGCATCCGCGCGAGCTCGTCCCCGGCCCCGGTGCTCAGACCGCCCCCGGCCGCCCCCGCACCGCCGAGGAGACGGTCGAGGGCGTGCACGTCCAGGTGGACTCGGACGCCTGGCGCTCGAGCCCGGTGCGCGAGGTCCTCTCGCCGGTCCGCGTCACGCTCGAGAACGGCAGCGCGCGGGCGCTCCGCGTCTCCTACGGTCAGTTCACGCTGGGTGGACCCTCCGGCTTCCGGCTGGCCGCCCTGCCGCCATACCAGGTGGTGGCGCAGGACGTCGCCGCGAGCGGCGCCGCGGTGCCGCCCGGCTTCGTCGGCCAGAACTACTTCGTCGCGCCGTGGGCGGCCCGCTTCTACCGCGGCGTGGCGCCCTGGTACGGGCCCTTCCCGTACGACCCCCTCTACTACGACCGGTGGTACGGGGCGTGGCCCACCAACCTCCCGAACGACGAGGTCCTCCGCCACGCCCTCCCCGAGGGCGTGCTCCAGGCCGGCGGGAAGGTGAGCGGGTTCCTCTACTTCAAGGACCAGCCGCCCGGGACCGCGCTCACGTTCTACGCGGCGCTGGTGGACGGCAACACCGGCGAGGCGTTCGGCACGGTCGCCATCCCGTTCACCGTGAAGTGAGCGCCCGGAGCGCCGCGCTCCGCGCCGGCTCGAACTCGTCGCCCGCGTTCCAGCGCGGCAGCCCGGGCGCGTCGGCGAGCCGCAGGCCCACCACGAGCTGCAGCTGCGCGTCCTCGACCGCGCCGGACAGGTCCCACCGGCCCGGCGCGGGCGGGTACTCGTCCGACGGCTGGTGGTAGTTCCGCTGCTCGTAGGCGGTCTGCTGCTCGCGGCCCCAGGCCTCGGGCCGGCCGAGGTAGTGCGGGCCGCCCTTCACGGAGACGTCGGGGACGCCCACCCGCGCCAGCTCGAAGTGATCGGACCGGTAGTAGGAGCCACGGTCGGGGAACGCGTCGCCGTGCACGGTGCGGCCCTGCGCCGCCGCCACCTCGCGGACGACCTCGGAGACCGACGACTTGCCGAGCCCGAGCATGGCGAGATCGCTCGTCCGGCCGAGGATGTTCACCGCGTCGAGGTTGATGGTGGCGGCGAGGCGCCCGGCCGGCGCCGGCGGGTGCTGCGCGAACCAGCGGGCGCCGAGGAGCCCCTTCTCCTCGGCGGTGAAGAAGACGAACAGGAGGGAGCGCCGGGCCGGCGCGGGGGCGGCCGCGCGGGCGATGGCGAGCACGGTGGCGCAGCCGGAGGCGTTGTCGAGCGCGCCGTTGTAGATGCCGTCGGTCGCGGGCGGCACGGGCGCCCGCTGCCCCAGGTGGTCGTGGTGCGCGCTGTAGAGGACGTACTCCTGCGCGAGCTTCGCGTCGGTCCCGCGGAGCAGGCCCACCACGTTCGCGCTCGGCGTCACGGCGCGCGCGACCGGCATGTCGAGCGAGAGCCCGAGCCCGAGCGGCGCGGCGCCCAGGCCCCGCCGCTGCGGGTCCTGCGCGGCGCGGGTGCGCTCGTCGAGGTCCTGGCCGGCGAGCGCGAACACGCGCCGCGCGGCGGCCTCGCTCACCCACATCTTGGCGAGGAGCCGCGCCTCGCCGGGCTCCTGCGGCAGCGCCATCTCGGTCCCGTCCGCGGAGGCGGTGAGCACCTGCCACGGGTAGCTGGCCGAGGGCGTGGTGTGGACGATGATGGCCCCGGCGGCGCCGTGGCGGGCGGCGTTCTCGTACTTGTAGTCCCAGCGCCCGTACCAGAGGCGCACGCCCTCCCCGGCGAAGGGCGGGTTGAAGTTGAGGATCACCACCACCTTGCCCCGGACGTCGGCGCCCCGGTAGTCGTCCCAGCCGTGCTCGGGCGCGGTGATGCCGTAGCCCACGAAGACCAGCCCGGCGCCCGCGAGCTTCACCCGGTCCACCTCGGCGCTCGGCGCGACGATGAGGTCCATCTCCTTCGACGGGCGGGTCGAGAGCGCCAGCGCGCCGCGGGCGCCGCGCACCTCGACCTCGGGCGGCACCGCGCCGGTGAGCTTCACCAGCGGCACGCTCTGGAACCACGAGGCGGGCTTCCCGCCCTCGGCCGGCACGCCCGGCTCGAGCCCGGCCGCCTCGAGCTGCGCGGCCAGGTAGCGGACGGCGAGGTCGTCCCCGCGCTCGCCCGGCGCGCGCCCCTCGAGCAGATCGTCGGCCAGGAAGCGGAGGTGGCCGGAGATCTCGTCGGCGCGCACGCGCGCAGCAGCGGCCTGCTCGGCCGGGGTGAAGGACGGGGCGGCGGCGGCGGGGAGCGCCAGGAGCGCCAGCGCGGCGGCGAGCGCGGCGCGGGTTGCACGAGCCAGGTGGAGGGCCATGGAGGCGCATCCTAGTCCGCCGGTCACATGCGCGTCAGCCAGTAGACGATGCCCGCGACGTCGCTCACGTCGAGGCGCACGTCCCAGCCCGCCCCCGCGCGCTCGCCCGGTCCGGAGAGCGAGGTGAGGACGAGCCGCAGCCGGTCGCGCGCCACCCCCACCCCGAGCTCCACCCCGAGGCGCGTGGTGCTGGCGGCGGCCGGCCACCACGGCCAGGTGCGCCCGGCCGCGGGGCCCAGCGACGCCGAGAGGAGGCCGGTCCGATTCACCACCACCCCGGGCCGCAAGGACACCATCGGCCCGTGCACGAAGTCGGTGGCGAGGTCGCCGCGGAGCTCCAGCGCGAACCGGGCGTCGAGGTCGAGCACCGGCTCCCACCAGGCGGCGGCGAGCTGGGTGGTGGTGACCGAGACGGAGAGGCGGTGCGGGAGCGCCGCGGCGGCGAGGCGCGCCGGGGTGAGGCCCACCTCCGACAGCGCCGGCAGGGTCGAGGGATCGTGCAGCCCCGGCCCGCGGTAGGCGCTGCGCACGAGGAGCTGCGTCCCGGCCCAGGCCACCCGGCCGAACCCCGGCTCTCGCTCCAGCGCCAGGCCGCGGTTGGCGAGCCGGACCAGCCGCTCGTCGGCCCAGCGCTCGGGGCTGTCGGCGAAGTCGCTGGCGTACCCCCGCGCCCGGAGCGCCTCGACGAACTGGTCGGCGGTGGGATCGGCGAAGCACCACGGCTCCGCGTCGGCCGGGTCGCAGCGGCGCGGCTGCGACAGGAGCGCCTCCACCACCTGCGCCGCCGGGGCGAGCGGCCCGGGGGCCCCGTCCGCCGTCCAGGCCCAGCCCGCCCCCGGCTCCGCGCCCGCCAGCGCGCGCGCCTCGGCGCGGGCGAGCCGCCGATACACCGCCCACGCCACCGGCGAGCCCGGCAGCTCCAGGGCGCGCCCCGCGCGCTCCAGCTCCGCGCCGAGGCAGCGCAGGTCGACCGCCCCGTCGCGCGCGAAGGCGGTGGCGCCCGCCGCCACGCTCCCCTGCCCGCAGCGGAACGAGGCGAGCCCGTAGCCGGCGTCGTACACGCCGACCAGGTAGTCGGCCTCGGCGAAGGGGGCCTCGATGAAGGCGCCGAAGTTGAGGAAGAGGCTGGCGGTGAGCGGCGCGAAGCGGCGGGACAGGATGAGCGCCCGCGCCGGCGCCTGGCCGCCGGCCGCGGCGGAGGCGCCCTCCGGCTGCGGCCCCGCCGCCTCCCCCCAGCGCGAGCCGTGCAGCGCCTCGTACAGCGACCGCTCGCGGGCGAAGGTGGCGGCGCCGGCGAGGAAGGCCAGCTCGCGCGCGGCGCCCGCGGCGGGCGCGAGCTCGCGCCGCGCCTCCCGGGTCTGGGTCCGCCGCAGGTCGGGGTCGACGTAGAGGTAGGCGGTGGGCTCCTGCGCCGCGCCCGGCTGCGCCTCCGAGAGCGCCACCGCCAGCTGGAGCGGCGTGTTGTCGAAGACCCCGCCGTCGCGGTAGGCGCCCGCGCAGGCGCGGCCCGGCACGGGCGGTCCGTCCGGCGCCGGGCACAGCCGGAGGGGCGCCGCGCTCGCCGCCGGGCAGGCCTCGACGCACATGGGCAGCGCGACGGCGCCGAAGGCGAACGGGAAGGCGCCGGAGGCCTTCATGGCGGTGATGACCACCTCCGGCTCCACCTGCACCTCCCCGCCGGGCGCCGCGGCGCGGCCCGACAGGTGCAGCACGCGGTCGCCGGCGACGCGCTGGTGCGGCAGCCGCTGGCTCCGCACCTCGGGCGCCCCGCCCGGCTCCGCCACGATCTGCAGCGGCAGCGCCACCGTCTGGTCGCGCGCCGGGAGCCCGGCGACGTAGGTCACGAGCGGCTGCTCCGCGGTGGCGGTCATGCCGAGCGCGACGCGGCACCCCCGCGCGCCGGGCGCGGTGAGCGCCTCCCGCAGCTCGCGCTCGGCCGGCCCGAGCGCCGCCCGCGCCAGGAGCGCGTCGTCCCGCTGGTACGAGGTCGGCACCGCGGGCAGGAGCGCGTCGAGGTCGAGGCCGCGCCAGGCGCGCCGGAACGGGTTGTCGTCCACCGTCGAGCCCTCGGTCGCGGCGCACCAGCCCACCGCCGCCAGGGCCGCGTTGAGGCTGCCGGCCGAGGCGCCGGTGGCGACCGCCAGGCGCGGCGCGACGCCGGCCGGCGCCTGCGCCTCGAGCTGCCGCAGGTAACGGACGAAGGCCCAGGTGGCCCCGGCCTCGTAGGCGCCGAGGCTCGCCCCGCCGCTGATGGTGAGCGCGTAACGGCGCGCCGGGGCGGGCTCCCGCGCCTCGCGCGCGAGCGCCGGCGAGGCGGCGGCGAGCGCGCAGGCGAGGGCGAGCGCGGGGGATCCCACGCGGGGGACTCTAGCGCAGAGGGCCCCCGCGCAGGCGGGCGAAAGCCGACCGCGACCCCGACCGCGACCCCGACCCCGACCCCGACCCCGACCCCGACCCCGACCCCGACCCCGACCCCGACCGCGACCGCGACCGCGACCGCGACCGCGACCTCGACCGCGACCTCGACCGCGACTTCGACCGCGACTTCGACCGCGACCGCGACATGTGACTTCGACTTCGACCTCGGCTCCCGCGCTTTCGATAGGATGGCGGCCCATGACGCCCATCGCCCCGCTCGCGCTCGCGGCCGCGCTGTCGGCCACCTCGGTCGATCCCCACGTCACCCAGCTCGCCGCCGCCGTCGACCCGGCGCGCATGCAGGCCACGGTGGCGAAGCTCGTCTCCTTCGGCACCCGCCACACGCTCTCCGAGGCGCAGTCGCCGGTGCGCGGCATCGGCGCCGCGCGGCGCTGGCTCGCCGGCGAGTTCGCGGCCTTGGCGCGGCAGCCCGGGGCGCGGCTCCAGCCGTTCGAGGACCGCTTCACCCAGCCCCCGGCCCCGCGCATCCCGCGGGCGGTCGAGATCTGGAACGTCGGGGCGGTGCTGCCCGGCACCGACCCGGCCCGCGCGAAGGAGGCCATCGTCCTCACCGGCCACTACGACTCGCGCGGCTCGGACGTCGCGAACGCGGAGGTGGACGCCCCCGGCGCCGACGACGACGGCAGCGGCACCGCGCTCATGCTGGAGCTGGCGCGGGTGCTCTCGCGCGAGCAGCCGGCCATCGCCGTCTACTTCGTGGCGGTCGCCGGCGAGGAGCAGGGGCTGAACGGCTCGACGCACCTCGCGCAGCGCCTGAAGCAGGAGGGGGTGCGGGTGGTCGCGATGACCGCCGTCGACATGATCGGCAGCAGCGCGGGCCAGGACGGCGTGCACGACGACGTCTCGGCGCGCCTCTTCAGCGAGGGGGTGCCCGCCGCCGAGACCGAGCCGCAGCGGAAGCTCCGGGAGGCGCTGGGCGGCGAGAACGACGGCGCGGCGCGCGAGTGGGCGCGCTACGTGAAGCGCGTCGGCGAGCGGTACGTGGAGAACCTGGACCTGTGGCTCATGCTGCGGCGCGACCGCATCGCGCGCGGCTCGGATCACCTGGCCTTCTCGAAGGAGGGGTTCCCGGCCATCCGCCTCGTCGAGGCGCACGAGCACTGGGATCGCCAGCACCAGGACCTGCGGGCGGTGGGCGGGCGCGCCTACGGGGACGTGCTCGCACACGTCGACTTCGCCTACGCCGCGCGGCTCGGGCGCGCGCTCCTCGCCGCGGTGGCCGAGCTGGCCGCGGCGCCGGCGCCGCCGGCGGAGGTGCGCCTCGGGGGCGCGGTGAGCCCGGACACGCACCTCCGGCTCGCCCTGCCGGCGGATCCGCGCGCGGCCGCGCTCGTGCTCTACCGCCGCCGGGCGGACGGCGTCACCTGGCAGCGCGCGACGCGCTACCCGCGCCAGGCCGAGCTGGTGCTCCCGGACGTGGTGCCGGACAACTTCGTCTTCGCCGTCGCGACGGTGGACGCCGAGGGGCGGGAGAGCCTGCCGGTGTACCCGGGGAAGCTCGAGTAGACGGGGCGGCCGAGCGTGGTTGCGCGGCCCCTCTCCCCAGCCTCCCCGCTGCGCGGGGCGAGGGTGGAGGGACCGCTGGTTCGGCCCTGTCCCCCGCCGTCAGGCCCGCGCCGCGGCGCCGGCCCTCGAGTTCTTCGGCAGGTGAGCGGCGTGGCCGGCGCCGGTCGCCGGGCCGCCGCCGCCCAGCTCGAACGACCCCACCACCGCCGCCAGGTCCTCCGATTGGCGGAGCAGCTCGACCGCCGCCGAGGAGGACTCCTCGGAGCTGGCCGCGTTCTGCTGGGTGACCTGGCTCACCTGGGTGACGGCCTGCTCCACCTGGTCGATGCCGGCGGCCTGCTCGCGCGACGAGGCGGCGATCTCGCCGAGGAGGCCGGTGACGCCGGTGACCGAGGCGGTGATCTCGCCCAGCACCTCGGCCACGTGCTTCGCGGTGACCTCTCCCGCCTGCGCCTGCTGGACCGAGCCGCGGATGAGCTCCTCGGTCTTGGCGGCGGCCTCCTTCGAGCGGAGCGCCAGCGAGCGCACCTCCTCCGCCACCACCGCAAACCCCCGCCCCGCCTCGCCCGCGCGCGCCGCCTCCACCGCCGCGTTCAGGGCGAGCAGGTTGGTCTGGAAGGCGATCTCGTTGATGACCTTGATGATCTCCGAGGTGCCCTCGGCGGCCGCCTTGATCCGCTCCATGGCGCGGCTCATCTGCGCGGTCGCGCTGCCGCCGTCGGCCGCGGCGCTCTGGGCGCGCTGGGCGAGGCGCTCCGCCTCGTGCGCGCTGTCCGCCGTGCCCTTCGTCATGCTGGACATCGAGCTCAGGCTCGACGACGTCTCCTCCAGGCTCGACGCCTGCTCGGACGCGCCCGCCGCGACGGCCTGGCTGGACGAGGCGATCTGGCCCGCGGCCGCCGCCACCTGGGTCACCGCCAGCGACACCTGCCCCATGGCGTCGTGCAGCGCCTCGGTGGTCGCGTTGAGGGCGTCCTTGATCCGGGCGTGCTCGCCCTGGTAGCTGCCGGTCACGCGCACCGCCAGGTCGCGCCGCGCCAGCCGGTCCAGCGCGGCGGACACCTCGGCGATGGGAGCGGCCACCGCGTCCAGCACCTGGTTCATCCCGGCGATGAGGTGCGCGTCGCGCCCCCGGTACGCGCTCGGGTCGCCGCGGGCGTCGAGCCGCCCCCGCACCGCCGCCTCGATGAGCGCCTCCATGTCGCGCTCGCGGCGGCCGGTCACCTCGATGAGGTGGTTGAGGCTGCGCTTGAGCGCCGCGAACTCGCCCTGGTACTCGGCCTCGATCGGCGCCACCGCCTCGCCGTCGGCCAGGCGCTCCGCGCACCGGACCGCGGCCTGGAACGGCACGCCGAAGGCGTCGACGGCCGCCTGCAGGCCCACGATCGCGCCCCGGAGCTCGAAGTGCACGCGGTCCGCGTCCGCCCGGTGGTGCAGGTCGCCGCGGTGGACCGCGTCGCACAGGGCCGCGGTCTCCTGCTGGAAGGTCGTGATGGCGCGCTGGAGCGAGCGGGCGATGACGAGCGCGAGCAGCGCCAGGAGCGCGGCGCCCGCGACGAGGACCGCCAGCGCCGCGCGGTCGCCCGCGCGGACGGCGGCGGCGGCCTTCACCTTGGCCTCGGCCACCTGCTCCGTGTTCCGCCGGGTCACCGCAGCGAGGGCCGGGGTGAGCGTGCGCTCGAGCTTCGTCGTCGCCTGCCAGGTCGTGTACGCGGCGTCCGCGGCGGCCTTCACCTCGGGGTCGGTCGGGGAGCGGCCGGCCGCGAGCAGGCCGTCGCGCTGCCGCGCCAGCTGGACGAAGCGCTCCCCGCTCTCGCGCCACCCGTGCCAGGGGCCGCCGGTCTCGGCGTAGAGCTGCCGCGTGCCGGCGTCGAGCGGCAGCGCCTCGAAGGCGCTCCGGGCCTGCTCGGCGGACGCGGTGGCCTCGGCGATCCGCTGGTAGGACCGCTGGCGGACGCCCTCGTCCCCCCGCTCGATGAGGAGCGCGTTGAACGCCCGCATGGCGAGCTGGTGACCGTTCTCCACTGCGTCGAGCGCCAGCGCGCCGGCGAACTGGACGTCGGCGACCGACTGGAACTGATCCGCGACCTGCGCCAGGGCGTGCCGCGCCACCGCCCCCACCGCGAGCGTCACCGCGAGCGCGAACGCCGCGAAGGCGAGCACCCGATCCCGTGTCTTGATCCGAAACATGATTTTCGCTGTATGCATGTGACGTACCGTGACAAATTGCCGCTCCAGCGTAGATGCTGGTTACGTCCCCCGCCACCCTGGGTCGGCGCCGGACCGCCACCCGAAGGACGGGGCACCGTGTGGCTTCTTGTCGCACCTCTCCCGTGACCAAGCGACTGCTCGCTGTCAGCCCACCCGGGTAGGGTGCCCCCCCTCACCTCTCAGGGAGGGAACAAGGCCCATGCACCGCAGCTCTCGACTCTTCGCCTCGCTCGTCGCCGGCGCCGCGCTCGTCGCGTCCGCGCTCCCGTCGGTCGCCCACGCCGACGGCTTCTCGACCACGAACATCCAGCTCCTGCAGGGCTGGGACTTCGACGACAAGAAGTACGGCTACAACACGAAGGACGGCGCGATGACGACCATCACGCTGAACCACTACTCGACGTGGGAGTACGGCGACAACTTCGCCTTCGTCGACATGTACATCGGCGACTTCCGCGACGCGACCGGCGCCCCCGAGTTCGGCTCGCAGGCCGGCCGCTTCGGCACGGGCGCGCAGGCCTACACCGAGTGGCACCCGCGCCTGTTCCTCAACAAGGTCCTCGGGCAGAAGGGGCCGCTGTTCGGCATCTTCCAGAACTGGGGCCTCGCCGGTGAGGTCAACGTCGGGCCGGCGTTCTACGCGTACCTGGGCGGCGTCGGGTTCGACCTCGCGCTCCCCCAGCCGTACACGGTGAGCTGCAACATCTACTACCGGTACGACAAGTTCGACACGCACGTGTGGCAGATCAGCCCGTCCTGGACCATCCCGTTCGCCATCGGCCCGGTGCCGTTCCTCTTCACCGGCTTCGTCGACATCGCCGGCACCAAGGACCTCAACGGCGACAACGCCATCGACATCCTCGCGGAGCCCGAGCTCCTCGTGGACGTGCTGGCGCCGTTCGGCGGGAAGAGCAACCGCCTCTACGCCGGCGTCGAGTGGATCGTCCACAAGTACCCGAGCGGCTTCGCCCACGGCGGCGTGCACGAGGCGCACACGGTGAGCGCGCCGCAGGCGATGGTGCAGTGGACGTTCAACTAGCGTCCGCGCCGCGCTGCTGAAGGCTCTCGGCCCCTCCCCCGCGCCCCGGGGGAGGGGCTTTCGTTTGGGCTGCGACCCTCGAGCGATGCGGCGAGGGGCCGGCGCGACTAACTCTCCCCGCCATGGACGGGACCCTCACGCCGCTGCAGCGGTTCTTCCTCGCCTTCGTCGCCTTCTTCGCCGTGCTGTTCAACCGGCGCTTCGCGGAGGAGGTCCACCTGCTCAGGGAGCGCCAGCGCGCGCTGCCGCCGGGGGCGCCCCCTCTCCCCGAGGCGCAGCCCCCCTCCCCGGCCGTCCCCGCCCCGCGCGCCGGCGCGAGCGAGGCGGGACGGACCGCGCCCGCCCCCAGCGCCGCGCCCGCGGCGGCGCCGCCAGCCGCCGCCGCTCCTCCGCCCATCCCCGCGCCGAAGCCGGCCGCAAAGGCGGCGCCCGAACACGCCGAGTCCTTGCAGGTCATCGCGCTCCTGCAGCGCGACGGCCGCCTCCTCGACTTCCTGGAGGAGTCGCTGGAGGGCTTCTCCGACTCCGAGATCGGCGCGGCCGCGCGCACCGTGCACGCGGGGTGCAAGAAGGCGCTCGCGGCCTACCTCGAGCTCGAGCCGGTGCTGCGCGAGCCGGAGGGCGCGCGCGTGACGGTGGCGGCCGGGTTCGATCCGGCGGCGGTGCGGCTCACCGGGAACGTGGTCGGCCAGCCGCCCTTCAAGGGCGCCCTGCGCCACCACGGCTGGCGCGCCGCCCGCACCAGCTTCCCGCCGCTGCCCGGCCACGACCCGCGCATCCTGGCCGCGGCCGAGGTCGAGCTGTGAAGCGAGGGGCGGCCTACGCGGTCGGGATCGACCTCGGCACGACCCACTCCGCGCTCGCCTACCTCCCCCTCGGCGAGGAGCGCGCCGCCCCGCGGGTGCTCGGCATCCCGCAGCTCGTCCACCCCGGCGAGGTGGCGGACCGCCCCCTCCTGCCCTCCTACCTCTACCTGCCGCACGCCGCCGAGCTGGCCGACGAGGCGCTGCGGCTCCCCTGGACCCCGCCCGGCCCCGCGCCGCGCGAGGTGGTGGGCGAGCTCGCCCGCGCCCAGGGCGCGCTCACCCCCATCCGCCTCGTCTCCTCCGCGAAGAGCTGGCTCTGCCACCCCACCCTCGACCGGCGCGCGGCGTCGCTCCCGGTCGGCAGCCCGGAGGAGGTGCCGCGCATCTCCCCGCTGGACGCGTCGGCCCGCTACCTCGCCCACCTGCGGGCGGCCTGGGACGCCGAGGTGGCGAAGGGCGACCCGGCGCTGGCGCTCGACCGGCAGGCGGTGACGCTCACCGTGCCCGCCTCGTTCGACGCGGTGGCGCGCGAGCTCACGGTGGAGGCGGCGCGGCAGGCGGGCCTCTCCGAGCCGGTGCTGCTGGAGGAGCCGCAGGCGGCGCTCTACGCCTGGGTCGAGGCGATGGGGGACGGCTGGCGCAAGCTGGTCCAGGTCGGCGACCTCATCCTGGTCGTCGACGTCGGCGGCGGCACCACCGACTTCAGCCTCATCGCGGTGGTGGACCGCGACGGCGAGCTGGGGCTGGAGCGGGTGGCGGTGGGGGACCACCTCCTGCTCGGCGGCGACAACATGGACCTCGCGCTCGCCCACCGGCTGCAGCAGAAGCTGGCCGACGCCGGGAAGACCATCGACCGCTGGCAGCTCCTCGCCCTCACCCACGGCGCGCGGCAGGCGAAGGAGCTGCTCTTCGCCGACCGCGCCAGGATGAGCGTCCCGGTGACCATCCCCGGGCGCGGCTCGAGCCTCATGGGCGGCGCGCTGCGGGTGGAGCTCACCCGCGGCGAGCTCAACTCCACGCTGGTGGACGGCTTCCTGCCACGGGTCGACGTCACCGCCCGGCCCGCGGCCCAGCGCCGGGCCGCGCTCACCACCCTCGGGCTCCCCTACGCCTCGGACCCGGCCATCACCCGCCAGCTGGCGGCCTTCCTGTCGCGGCAGCGCGAGGCGCTCGACGCCTCGTCCGCGCCGGTGCCGCGGCTCTCCGGGAAGGCGTTCCTCCACCCCACCGCGCTCCTCTTCAACGGCGGCGTCATGAAGGCGGCCGAGCTCGAGGAGCGCGTGCGTGAGGTGGTCGCCGGCTGGGTGGCGGCCGAGGGCGGCGCGGCGCCGCGCGCGCTGCCGGGCGTGGACCTCGACCTGGCGGTGGCGAAGGGGGCCGCCAGCTACGGCCGGGTCCGCGGCGGCCGCGGCATCCGCATCCGCGGCGGCACCGCCCGCGCCTACTACGTGGGCGTCGAGACCGCGGCGCCGGCCGTGCCCGGGCTCCCGCCGCCGGTCGAGGCGCTCTGCGTCGCGCCCATGGGCATGGAGGAGGGCACGGCCGCCGAGCTGCCGCGGCGCGAGCTGGGGCTCGTGGTGGGCGAGCCGGCCCGCTTCCGCTTCTTCGCGTCGTCCCTGCGGCGCGACGACCGGGTGGGCGCGGTGGTGGAGCGCGAGGCGGAGCTGGAGGAGCTGCCGCCCATCGAGACGACGCTGCCCGCCGCCAGCGGCGAGGCGGGGCAGGTGGTGCCGGTCGCGCTGCGGGCGCACGTCACCGAGCTCGGCACGCTCGAGCTCGAGGCCGCCGACGCGCAGGGCCGCGCCTGGAGGGTGGAGTTCAACCTCCGCGCGGCGGAGCAGCCGCAGGCTTAGGATGTCCGCCCCCTCCGCCGGCGGCGCCGGCGAGGGCGGGGAAGAGGGGCCGTGTCCGCCACGCCATCGCGCTTTCTCGTCGGCATCGACCTCGGGACCATCCACACCGCGCTCGCCTACGTCGACCTCGCCGCCGAGGGGGATCCGGCCGAGGCGCTGCGCGTGCTGGCCGTCCCGCAGCTCGTGGCGCCGGGCGAGGTGGGCGAGCGGCGCCTCCTGCCCTCGAGCGCGTACCTCCCCGGTGAGCACGAGCTGCCGCCCGGCGCGCGCCGCCTGCCCTGGGGCGAGCCGGACGTGGTGGTGGGGGAGCTGGCGCGGGCGCAGGGGGCGCGCGTCCCCGGGCGGCTCGTCGCCTCCGCCAAGAGCTGGCTCAGCCACCCGCGGGTGGACCGCACCGCCGCCATCCTGCCCTGGGGCGCGCCCGAGGGCGTCCCGCGGCTCTCGCCGGTGGCCGCCTCGGCGCTCTACCTCGGCCACCTGCGCGACGCCTGGGCGTGGAGCTTCCCGGAGCACCCGCTGCCCGAGCAGGAGGTGGTGCTCACGGTGCCCGCCTCGTTCGACGAGGTGGCCCGGGAGCTCACCCTGCGCGCGGCCCGCGAGGCGGGGCTCGACCGCGTGACGCTGCTCGAGGAGCCGCAGGCGGCGTTCTACGACTTCGCCACCCGGCACCGCGCCGATCTGGCGGGCGCGCTGGGCGGGCGGCGGCTGGTGCTCGTCTGCGACGTCGGGGGCGGGACGACCGATCTCACGCTCATCCACGCCGCGCCGGGCGAGGGCGCGGCCCCGCGGCTGACGCGCCTGGCGGTCGGCGACCACCTCCTCCTCGGCGGCGACAACGTGGACGTCACCCTGGCGCGGCAGGTCGAGGCGCGGCTCGGGGCGCGCCTCGACGCGGTGCAGTGGTCCCTGCTGGTGCAGGCGTGCCGGGAGGCGAAGGAGAGGCTCCTCTCGCCCGGAGGCGGGCGACGAGCCCCCGCCCTACCGTTCCGGGAGACCGGCGGGGGAGAGGGTCGAGCCGCCGCGGAGGGGGCGCCGCCGGAGGCCCTCACGATCGCGATCCCCGGGCGCGGCAGCCGGCTCGTGGGCGGGACGCTCTCGGCGGAGCTCACCCGCCCCGAGGTCCTGGCGGTCCTCCTGGACGGGTTCTTCCCGCGCACCGGGCCGGACGAGCTGCCGCGGCAGCGCGGGCGGGGGGGGCTGCTCGAGCTCGGCCTCCCCTACGAGGCCGAGCCGGCGGTGACGCGCCACGCGCTCGCCTTCCTCCGCGACCACGCCGAGGAGGTGGCCGCCGCCACCGGCCGCGCCGCCGCCCTCCCCCGCCCCGACGCGCTGCTCCTCAACGGCGGCGTCTTCACGCCGCCGGCCGTCCGCGAGCGGCTGCGCGAGGTGGTGTCGAGCTGGTTCCCGGGCGCGCCGCCGGTGGACCTGCTCGACGCGGAGGCGCTCGACCTGGCGGTGGCGCGCGGCGCCGCCGCCTTCGCGCTGGTGCGGCGCGGGCTCGGCCTGCGCATCGGCGGCGGCGCCCCGCGCGCCTACTACGTCGGGGTGGACACGGCCGGCGAGCAGGCGCAGGCGATCTGCCTCGTCCCGCGCCACGCCGAGGAGGGCGCGGAGATCGAGGTGCCGCGCACCTTCGCGCTGCGCCTCGACCAGCCGGTGCGCTTCCCACTCTACGCCACCACCCGCGCCCGCTTCGAGCGCCCCGGGGACGCGGTGGCGGTGGAGGGCGCCGGGCTGCAGCCGCTGCCGCCGGTCGAGACGGTGCTGCGCTCGGACGTGGCCGGCGGCCCCGGCGGCGCCAGGCCGGGCGCGCCAGCCCACCTGCCGGTGCGGCTGCGGGCGGCGCTGACCGAGATCGGCACGCTGGAGGTGTTCTGCGTGGCGGAGGACCGCGACGCGCGGTGGAAGCTCGAGTTCGGGCTGCGCGGCGGCGCGGGCGACGAGGCCCCCTCGGAGGTGGCGGCGCTCCCCCGGCGCTTCGAGGAGGCGCGGGAGCTCGTGGACCGCTGCTATGGCAAGAAGGCGGCGCCGGTGGACCGGCGCGAGGTGAAGGGCCTGGCGCGCGCGCTCGAGAAGGCGCTCGGGCCGCGCGAGCAGTGGGGCCTGCCGCTCCTGCGCGAGCTGTGGGCCGCGCTCCACGCCGGCATGGCGCGGCGCCGGCGCAGCGCCGACCACGAGCGGCAGTGGCTCACGCTCACCGGCTACGCGCTCCGCCCCGGCTTCGGCGCGCCGCTCGACGCCTGGCGCGCCGCCCGCACCTTCGCCGCCTTCGGCGAGGGGCTCCAGTTCCAGGCCGAGCCCCACAACTGGCAGGCCTGGTGGATCCTGTGGCGGCGCATCGCGGGCGGCCTCGACGAGGCGGCGCAGGAGCGCGTCCTCGAGGCCGTCCTGCCGTTCCTCGCGCCGCCCGACCCGCGCCGCGCCAAGCCCAAGGTGGCCGGGGTGCGCCCGGAGGCGGTGGACGAGATGGTGCGGCTCGCCGCCAGCCTCGAGCGCGTCGCGCCCGCCCGCAAGCGCGCCGCGGGCGAGGCGGTGCTGGAGCGGCTCGACCGCGAGGGACCGGCGCCGCACCTCCTGTGGGCGGTGGGCCGGCTGGGGGCGCGGGTCCCCTTCCACGGCAGCGGCCACGCCTGCGTCGCCCCCGAGGTGGCCGAGGCGTGGCTGGCGCGGCTCCTCGCAGTGCCGGCGCGGCCGGCGGATCTGGTCTTCCCCGTCGCGCAGCTGGCGCGCATGTCGGGCGACCGCGCGCGCGACCTCGCGCCCGAGGCGCGCGACGAGGCGCTCGCGGCGCTGCGGCGCGCTGGGGCCTCGCCGGCGCTGCTCCGGACGGTGGAGGAGCCGGTGGCGCTCGAGGTGGCGGACGAGCAGCGCGTCTTCGGCGAGAGCCTGCCGGCGGGGCTCGTGCTCCTGTGACCTTCGCCTCCGAGGCGCGCCTCGCCGCGGTGCCGTGGCGCGCGCTCCAGGGCCTCGCCCCCGCGCTCGACGCGCCGCTCGCGGCCGTGCTGGCGAGCGAGCCGGCGGAGCGGGTGGTGGACCGCTTCCTGCGCGCGCACCGCGAGCTTCCGGCCGAGGCGCGCGCCGCTGCCAAGGAGGCGATCTACGGGGTGGCGGTGTGGCGGAGGCGGCTCGGGTGGCACGCGGGGGCCGAAGTGCCCGAGGCGTCGCAGCCCCTCTGCCCCACCGGGGGAAAGGGCAGGGAGAGGGGGCCGTCCCGCCTGCTCCTCGCCGCGCTCGTGCGCGACCTGGGCGGCGTCGCCGGCGCGGAGGAGCTGCTGGAGCTGCGCCCCGGGACGCTCCCGCCGCCGCGCCCGCCGCCGGACGACCCGGCGATCCGCTTCTCCTTCCCGGACTGGCTGTGGGCGGCGATGGAGCGCGAGCTCGGCCCGGAGGCGCCGCGGCTCGCCGACGCGCTCGACCTCCCGGGGCCGGTGTGCCTGCGGCCGAACGGGCTCCGGACCACGCCCGCCGCGCTGGCGGCGCGGCTCGCCGCCGAAGGCGTCGCCACCGCGCCGGGCCGGCTCGCCCCCTCCGCGCTCCTCGTCACCTCGCCGCGCCCGAACGTCTACGGGCTCGCCGCCTGGCGCGAGGGGCTCCTCGAGGTCCAGGACGAGGCGAGCCAGCTCGCCGGCGCGCTGGTAGAGGCGCGGCCGGGCGAGGAGCTCCTCGACCTGTGCGCCGGCGCGGGCGGGAAGACGCTCCTGCTCGCCGCGGCGGTCGCGCCGGGCGGCGCCGTGGACGCCTGCGACCTCGACCCGGAGCGGCTGCGCCGGCTCTCCGAGCGCGCGCGAAGGGCGGGCGCGGGGGAGCTCGTGCGCGTGGCCGGCGCGGCGCCGCCGGCCGGCGCCACCTACGACGCCGCGCTCGTGGACGCGCCCTGCTCCGAGCTCGGCGCGCTGCGGCGCGGCCCCGACCAGCGCTTCCGCCTCGACCCCGCGGCCTTCGCGCCGCTGCCCGGGCTGCAGCTCGGGCTGCTCGCGCGCGCCGCCGTCCGCGTCCGGCCGGGCGGCCGGCTCGTCTACGCCACCTGCACCTTCCGCCGCGAGGAGAACGAGGAGGTGGCGGAGGCGTTCGAGCGCGCGCACCCCGCCTTCGCCCGCGAGGCCTGGCGGCGGACCTGGCCGCACCGAGACGGGGCCGACGCCTTCTTCGTCGCCCGGTGGCGCCGCGGGTGACTCGGCGCTCGAAGCGTGATTTCTTCGTGCTTCCGGCCCCCGCCGACGTCACGATCGAGGCACCGCACGATGGCTCACGAGCAGGCTTCCACGCTGGCGAGGCTGGCCTCGCACTGGTCCCGGCCCGGTCCGGTGGCCCAGGACCTGCTCGCCGAGACCCGCGACGCGCTGGCCGGGGTGCACCCGGCCGAGCTCCCCCACGTCGCCGCGCTGGTGGAGACGCTGCTCGGCCGCACGCGCTCCCCCGAGGCGCGCCTGCCGGCCCGGCGGGCGCTCTTCACGCTGCTCGACGCCAGCCGCCGCCGCTTCTTCACCCAGGCGCTGCCGGCGGAGCAGGTGCCCGACTGGACCCGCCTCCTCGTCGGCGTGATCGACCGCGCCGACTACACGCTCGGCGAGGTGCTGCGCTCGCGCGAGGAGACCGACCCGCGCACCGTCGCCATGCGCGTGCTGGGCGCGGACGCGACCGAGCTCACCGTGGCCGACGTGGCGCGCCGGACCCGCTCCATCGCGCGCGGCATCCTGTCGCTCATGCGCGACGAGCCGGACGGGAAGGTCGCCATCCTGTCCGAGAACTCGCTCGAGACGGCGCTGTGCGATCTGGCGTGCCTGACGAACGGCATCGTCGACTTCCCGCTCCCCGCCAACGCGGTGGCGGAGCACGTGGTGTACATGCTGCGCCACTCCGGCGCGCGCGTCCTCGTCGCCTCCGACGAGGAGCAGCTGGCGAAGGTCCTGCCGGCGCTCTCGAGCCTGCCCGAGCTGCGCGAGGTGGTGGTGGTCTCGCCGGGCTGCGCCGACCGGCACGGGCTCCTCTCCCTGGAGCAGATGGTGGGCCAGGGCGGGGGCGCCTTCGACGACGTGGTGCGCGTCACCCGCGCCGCCGAGGTGCGGAGCCGCGACCTCGCGACCGTGATGTACACCTCCGGCACCACCGGGCGGCCGAAGGGCATCGCCTTCTCGCAGCTCAACGTGGTCTCGAAGCGCCTCTGCCGCGGCTTCGCGCTGCCGCAGGTGGGCGAGGGCGACGTCTTCCTCAGCTACCTGCCGCTCTACCACACGTTCGGCCGGTACCTGGAGCTGTGCGCCTCGCTGTGGTGGGGCGCCACCTACGTCTTCGCGCGCAGCACCTCGCACGCCTCGCTCCTCGAGGACTTCAAGGCCGTCCGCCCCACCCTCTTCATCAGCGTGCCGAAGAAGTGGATCGAGCTGCACGACACCGCGGTGCAGGAGGCCGCCTCGGACGACCTGGAGGAGACCGCCGCCCACCTCAAGGCGCTCACCGGGGGGCGGCTCCGCTACGGCCTCTCCGCCGCCGGCTACCTCGACCCCCTCGTCTTCAAGGCCTTCCACCGCGCCGGGATCGAGCTCTGCTCCGGCTACGGCATGACCGAGGCCACCGGCGGCGTCACCATGACGCCGCCCGGGGAGTACTTCGACCAGTCGATCGGGACCGCGCTGCCGGGCGTCGAGTGCCGCCGCGCCGAGGACGGCGAGCTGCTCATCCGCGGGCCGTACGTGAGCGAGGGGTACTGGGGACCCGGCGGGATCGACCGCGGGCTCGACGCGGACGGCTGGTTCGGCACCGGCGACCTGGTCTCAGAGGACGCGCTCGGCCACTTCCGGATCGTCGGCCGCAAGAAGGAGATCTACAAGAACCGCGCCGGGCAGACGATCGCCCCGCAGCGGGTGGAGAACCTGTTCCGCGACTTCGACGCGGTGGCGCAGGCGTTCCTGGTCGGCGATCACCGCGAGTACAACACGCTCCTCATCTGGCCGAACTACGCCACCCAGCCGGCGCTGCGCGACCTCTCCCCGGCCGACCTCAACGAGCTCCTCTCCTCGCTCGTCGCCTCGGCCAACCGCTTCCTGGCGCCCTTCGAGCGGGTGGTGGCGTTCCAGGTGCTGCCGCGCGCGCTCGACGAGGCGCACGGCGAGCTCACCCACAAGCTGTCGTTCAAGCGCGAGGTGGTCGAGCGCAACTGGTCGGAGCTCGTCGAGCGGATGTACGTCCAGAAGCACCTCGCGCTGACCGTGGACGGGATGTTCCTGCGCATCCCGAACTGGGTGCTGCGCGAGATGGGCGTGCTCCAGCACGAGGTGCGGCTGGAGGACGGGCGGCTCCAGGCGGGCGCGCGCTCGATGCGGGTGGGCGCCGACCCCGCCGCCCCCGGGGCGATGCGGCTCGGCGATCTCGCCTACACGGTGCCGGCCTCGGTCTTCGACTTCGGCGCGCTGCTGGCGCGGCCGGCGCTGTGGCTCGGCAACGAGGAGCTGGTCGCCTTCATCGGGGAGGAGGCCTTCCACTCCCTCGTCGCCCGCCGCCGGCGCGCCGCGAGCGAGATCCAGCTCGACGCGCGGGTCTGGCCCGCGCCCACCCACTCGCGCGTCTCGCGGCTCGTCGACGCGGTCGAGGTGGAGCGCACCACCTTCCACAGCATCCACGCGGCGGGCGAGCTGCTCCGCGCCGAGCGGCCGGAGGCGCGGCGGGCGGTGGCGCACCTCCAGTCCGGGGTCTCGGCCGGCCGCAGCGAGCACGCCACGGTCTGCCGGGCACTGCTGCGCCGCGCCGCCGACTCGCCCGACGAGGAGATCCGCCGCCGCGCCTTCCGCGCGCTCCTGCCCGAGGAGGACGCGGAGGAGACCCTCGCCACCCTGCGCCTCTTCCTCGACCGGCTCGGCCCCATGGCGCTCCGCGACGAGGACCTCGCCATCCTGGGCGAGCGCGGCCTCTCGGACCCGCAGGTGGCGGTGCTGCTCGCCTCGCTCTCGGCCGACGCGGCGCTGGACGAGGTGCGCGACCCCTCGGAGCGGCGGCTGCTGGTCGGGACGATGCGCCTCCTCGTCGCGCACGCCAACACGCACCCGCGGTGGTACGCGGCGGTGCGGGTCCCGCTGGCGCGGCTGTCGATGCACGACGACGAGGAGCTGGGGGCGCGCGCCAGCGAGGAGCTCGACCGGCTGCGCCGCGGGTTCTCCAACTGGATCGGGCCGAACCTCCGGCTCGCCATCGACCCGGAGAGCGGCAACGAGTACGGCTGGAAGGACGTCATCGGATTCGAGCACGGCATCGGCGAGCGCACCCGCGAGCTCCTCCTGCGCGCCATCATCGACACCACGCTGGTGCGCGCCTCCTGCTTCCTCTTCGGGCGGGGCGCGCTCCTCTCCCTGGCCGACATCCCGCCCGGCGGCGCCACCGTGAGCTACCTCGGCACCGGTCACGGCAAGGCGGTGTTCCGGCTCTCCATCCACACCCGGGCCCGCGAGACCTTCGACAGCGCCATCAACCTCGTCTCGGCCATGCACCCGGCCGAGCTGCGGGAGGAGATCTCCTGGCTGCTCGCCGCCGGCGCCCCGCCGCCGCTGGTGGAGGCGTTCGGCGGCTACTACCCGGAGTACGGCATCTTCACCGAGGAGTACATCCCGGGCGACCACGTGGCGCGGCAGGTGGAGCGGCTCGAGCGCCACGGCGAGACGAAGCGGCTCAAGACGCTCTGGCCGTACCTGGCCTGGTCGGCGCTGTCGGCCCACATCGCGTTCTGGGACCGCACCGGCCGGAAGCTCGCCGTCCGCGAGCCCTCGCCCGAGGCGTTCATCGTGCCGTCGCACGACTACCACACCGGCACGCGCCTCGTGTCCATCTCCGACCGCTGCGCCTGCGGCTCGTTCGACGAGCTGCTGGACCGCTTCCAGGACTTCTTCCTGAACCGGGTCGAGGCCTCCCGCCCCGACCTGGCGGGCGAGGTGAGCGAGACCATGCTCTTCTCGGCCGCGGTGGAGGCGCTGGGGCTGACGCGCGCCCGGGCGCTCCTGGAGGTGGCCGCCCGCATCGACCGCCGCGGCCCCGCCATCGCCGCCTTCCTGGAGGCGGTGCGCGACGGCGGCTACACCCCGCTCCGGGTCCACTTCGCCGCCCGCCGGTTCGCGCGCTGGCTCGCGGCCACCCCGGCCGCGACGGTGGAGGCGCGGGGCAAGATGCTGGGCGAGCTGTGGGGGACCTACCGGCTCTCCGAGCTCGAGGCGACCTGGCCCGACACGCGCATCCGGTTCTTCCGCCAGACCGTCTTCGCCGGGGCGCGGGCCGAGCTCGGCGCCGCGCTCGACCGGCTCATGCAGCGCGCCCGCTCCGTCTCGATGCTCGGCCTCGATCTGGAGGAGCAGGTGGCGGCCCACCGGGCCGCGCTGCGCACCACCGCGGAGGAGGACTACTTCCTCGCCCGCATGACCTACCGCTACCTCGCGCCCACCGACGACGCGCAGCTCATCTCGCTGCCCGCCGGCGACAAGCAGGTGACCGAGGTGGTCATGGGCCTGCGCGACGAGCAGGGCGAGCGCTTCTGGGTGCGGGCGCCGGCCACGCCGCGCGAGGCGGCGCGCCTGCTGCAGCTCTTCCACGAGGCGAACCTGCAGGTCACCTTCACCGCCGAGCACGAGTTCCTGGTGGCGCTCGACGGCGACGAGACGGTCATGGGCGGGGTCTTCTACCGGTGGGTGGCGCCCGACCGCGCGCACATGGAGAAGCTGGTCATGGCCCGCAAACACCGCGGGCAAGGGATCGCCGACGGCCTCATGGGCGAGTTCTTCCGCCGCCTGCGCGCCCACGGCGCCACCGCCGTCGAGACCGGCTACTACCAGCCGGAGTACCTGAGCCGCTTCGGGTTCCGGACCGACCCCACCTCGGGCGGGCTGGTCTCGGATCTCGCGGCCGAGCCCACCCCGCCGGCGCCGCCCTCGCCCGTCGCGGCCGCCGCCTCGAGATGACCATGCCGAACTCGAACTGGAGGATCATCGACTCGACCTTGCGGGAAGGCGAGCAGTTCGCCAAGGCCACCTTCCGGCCCCAGGACAAGGTCGAGATCGCGCGCGCGCTCGACAGCTTCGGCGTCGACTACATCGAGCTCACCTCGCCGGCCGCCTCGCCGCAGTCGCAGCGCGACCTGGCCCACGTGGTGAAGCTGGGGCTGGGCGCCCGCGTCATCACCCACTCGCGCTGCGTGGTGGACGACGTCAAGGCGGCCATCGACACCGGGGTGCGCGGGCTGGGGCTCCTCTTCGCGACCAGCCGCATCCTGCGCGAGTCGTCGCACGGCAAGAGCATCCAGCAGATCATCGACGCCATGGCGCCGCCCATCGAGCTGGCGCTGGGCGCCGGGCTCGAGGTCCGCTTCAGCGCCGAGGACACCTTCCGCACCGAGGAGGCGGACCTCCTCGCCGTCTACCGCGCCGCGGCGCAGCTCGGCGTCCACCGGGTGGGGCTCGCCGACACGGTCGGGATCGCGACCCCACGCCAGGTCTTCACCGCCGTGCGCGAGGTGCGCCGCGCGGTGAAGTGCGACATCGGGTTTCACGGGCACAACGACACCGGCTGCGCCATCGCCAACGCCCACGAGGCGGTGGCGGCCGGCGCCACCCACGTCGACGTCTCGGTCCTGGGCATCGGCGAGCGCATCGGGATCACGCCGCTGGGCGGGTTCGTCGCCCGCATGTACTCGCTCGATCCGCAGGGGGTGGCGAAGCGCTACCGGCTGGGGCAGCTCCGCGAGCTGGAGCGGCTGGTGGCGCGCGCGGCGGCGGTGGAGATCCCGTTCAACAACTACCTCACCGGCGAGACGGCCTACTCCCACAAGGCCGGCATGCACCTCAAGGCCATGACCCAGAACCCGGGCTCGTACGAGGTCATCCCGCCGGAGGCGTTCGGCCTCACCCGCCGCCTCATCGTGGGGAGCCGCCTCACCGGCAAGCACGCCATCGGCTATCGCGCGCGGGAGATCGGCATCACCTTCGGCGAGGGCGAGCTCAAGGCCATCACCCAGCGCATCAAGGAGCTGGCCGACCAGGGCAGCCTCTCCGAGGAGCAGATCGACGAGGTGCTGCGCGAGTGGGTGACGGCCTGAGCGGGCGCGGCCGGGGACGCTAGACCGTCATCCGGACCTGCTGGCCGGCCAGGAAGGCCCCCAGCCGCTTGTCGACGGCGCCGATGTGCCCCACCAGCCAGCCGCAGACGAGCTGCTGCAGGGCGATGGTGACCGTCGGCGAGGCCCCCTTCAGCTCGAACTGCTCCGCCACCTTCTGGAAGTTGCCGACGAAGGTGCGGTGCTGCGCCAGGTGCTCCTCCAGCCCCGGGTAGCCGCGCTCGCGCATGACCCGCTCCTCGGAGGCGAAGTGGCGGGCGCAGTACGCGTCGAGGAACTCGAGCAGCGGCTTCACCTCCTCGGTGGACTTGCCGGCGCGCATCGCCTCCAGCAGCGCGTCGGCGCGCTGGAAGAGCTCCTGGTGCTGCTCGTCGATGGCCGTGACACCCACGGTGAGGCTCGGATTCCAGGTCGGCATGCGGGTGCTCCTCCCTTCGGGACGCTTCAGGTGAGGCCGGCGGACGGCTCGTCCGCGAGCCTGGTGGCCGCGTGCGCGCGGCGCGCGCGGCGCGAGAGCTCGAAGCCGCGGACCAGCGCCGCCAGCTCGTCGGATTGGCGCGACAGCTCGCCCGCGGCCGCGGAGGACTGCTCGGCGCTGGCCGCGTTCTCCTGCGTGACCTTTCCCACCTCGGCGACCGTCGTGCCGAGGAGCCCGATGCCGGCCGCCTGTTGCGCGGTCGAGGCGGAGATCCCGCCCACGACGTCCGAGAGCGAGGCGACGCTCGCCAGGATCTCGCCAAGCTTCGCGCCCACGTGCGCGCTCGTGCTCTCGCCCTGCGCCGCCTGCCTGACGGACTCCTGGATGAGCTCCTCCGTCTTGACGGCAGCGCTCTTGGCGCGCTGGGCGAGCGACCGCACCTCCTCGGCCACGACCGCGAAGCCCCGGCCCGCGTCGCCCGCCCGCGCCGCCTCGACCGCGGCGTTGAGCGCGAGGAGGTTGGTCTGGAAGGCGATCTCCGAGATGTCCCGGATGATCTGGCGCGTCCCGTCGGCGCACCGGCGGATCTCCACCATCGCCTCGCTCATGCGCTCCATCGCGCGCGCGCCGTCCTGGGCGGTGCCCCTCGCCTGCCCCGCGAGCGCGCCCGCCTCCTGCGCGCTGGCGGCGGCGCTCCGGGTCGACGCCGCGATGCCCTCGAGCGACGTCTGCGTCCGCTCGAGGCTGGCGGCCTGCGCGCTCGCGCCGGCCGCGATCTCCTGGCTGGAGCCCGCGATCTCCGTCGAGGCGGCCGAGACCTGCTCGACCGAGTCCGCGACCAGCGCCATGGTCTCGTCCAGCGCGCCGGCCGCCGCGTCGATGGCCACCTTCAGGGCGGCGAACTCGCCTCGGTGCTCCCCATCCATGCGCGCCCGCAGATCGTGCCGGGCGAGCCGCTCCAGGACCTCGCGCGCGCGCCGCAGCGGCACCGCGCACGACTCGAGGGCCTGGTTCATGGCCTCGGCCACCTTCCGGAAGGTGCCCTGGTGGCCCGCCAGCTCGATGCGCAGCGACAGGTCGCCGGCCGCGATCCCGCGGGCGAGGCGGTCGGCGTCGCCGTCGAGCTGGGCGACCGCGTCGATGCAGCGGTTGAGGTTCTCCTTCACGAGCGCGAAGTCGCCCCGGTACTCGTCGGTGATCCTGGGAGGGATCTCGTGGTTCGCGATGCGCGCCACGTACTCCGCCGTCAGCCGGATGGGGGCCACGAAGGCGTCCACGGTCCGGTTCATCCCGTCGATCACGATCCGGAACTCGGGCTCGACCAGCTCGGGATCGGCGCGGGCGCCCAGGCGCCCTTCCGAGACGGCCGTGGTGAGGCGCTGCGCCTCTCCGGCGACGCGCGCCACGGAGCGCGCCGTCAAGCCCGCTACGGCGAGGGCGGTGGCGATCGCCGCGACCGCCGCCGCGATGGTCAGCAGGACGAGCACGCGGAGCGAGGCCTCCACGCTGGCGCGCGCGGTCGCCTTCTCCTGCTCGAACCGGGCCTGCCCGAGCTGGATGAGCTTCCCGAGCGCCTCGACGGAGCGCGCGGCTGCGGGGTTCGTGACGTTCGCGCGGAGCTCCTTCGCCTCGTCAGCCCGCCCGGCGTCGACGAGGTCGAAGAACCGCGGCCTCGACGCCACGTACGTGGAGTACGAGGCGTCCCACTGCGCCAGCAGCCCCGCCGTCGCGGGATCGTTCCTCCCGGCCCGGAACCGCGCCAGGTTCGCCTCGACCTGGTCGAGCCAGCGCCGCGCTCCGTCCCGGAGCGCGGCGCGCCGGGCCGCGTCCCCGAGGAGGTAGTTGGGGAGCGCGAACCGCAGCTCCCACAGCCCGCGCTCCGCCTCGGCGAGCTGGGTCATCGCGACCGCGTCCCTGGAGCTCTCCTCGAAACGGGCCTCGATCCCGAGCAGGCGCCAGCAGCCGACCCCGCCCACCACCCCGGTCGTGAGCGCCACGCCCGTCAAGGCGACGAGGACGCGGGTGCGGATGGTCAACCGGCTCGAACGGCCCTGGCGCATGTCGTCCCTGTGCCTCCCGCGCCGGGCCGGTGCAGCCGCCGTGCCGCGCGCGATCGCGGCCAGCGTGGGATGGGTGGCCACGCCAATTTGACCCAGTGTCCGTTCGACGACCCCCGATATTCACGGGACACGCGGGCGCTGGCGGCGCTCCGCGGCAGGATCACCGCGGCGCCCAGCGCGTGCGGAGCCGGGCCAGCTCCCTGCCGTCCGCCTCGCGCACGACCGCGTGGAGCCGCTCCCCCGCGCCGCCCTCGGTCCTCACGCGCACGGCGTCGCCGAGCCGGGCCTCGGCGAGGTAGTGCACCTCCACGGCGGAGGCGCGCTCGGCGAGCCAGCTCGCCTCCGGCACGCCCTCGAGCGCCCAGCCCAGGTAGCTCGTGTTCGTCACGTGGCGGTTGAGGTCGATGTCGGCGTACCGGACCTCGAAGCGCCGCGACGGCGCGCCCTCCGCGGGCGGCGGCAGGCGCGGCGGGACGGGGGCCACCGCCTCGAGGTGGGGCCGGAGCGCCGCGTCGAGCACCGCCTCCGGCCGGACCGGCTTGCGCGCCGTGAGGTCGAGGACCAGCCAGGCGGTCGAGGCGCGCGCCAGCTCCTGGCCGTCCGCTCCGCTCACCGTGAACTCGCGCGTGACCACCAGCGGGTGGAGCCCGGAGGGCCAGGTCGCGATCTCGAGCTCCTCCCCCAGGGCGATGGGCCGCGGCGCCTCGACCCGCTGGCGGACCAGCACCCAGGTCAGCCCGCGCGGGCGGAGCGCGTCGAGCCCGCAGCCGAGGGCGGTCGCGTGGTGGCCGGCGACCTCCTGCAGGTAGCTCGCGAGCGCCGGGAGGGCCAGCTCGCCGAAGGCGTCGGTGTCGTAGCCGTGGACGGGGATGCGCTCGACGTGGCGGAGCATCGGTGCCGCTTATAGCAGGCCCCGACCGCGCTCCCCCGCCGGGCGCGAGCCAGCCCACCTTCCGGGGAGACCCTGGCCACCCATCCCAAGCGGTAGGGCGCCTGGGGTGGCCCGGATCAATCCCGCGTGAGGTGTTCGGGTGTCTCCTTGTGGGCGGACACCTACCTTGTGCGCCATGAGCACAGAAGGCCTCGCCTGGCTGGCCGCCTGCGTTGCGCTCGCCGCGACCTGGGTCGTCGCCGTCGCCTGGCAGCCGGGGCGCACCGGGGCGACGGCGCTGCGCGGGATCGCCGGCGGCGCCATCGCGCTCGCGGCCGCGTGGCTCGCCTACCGCGCCGCCGCGGCGGCCGGCCTCGACCTCCGCTGGGAGTGGCTCTCGGCCGGCGCCTGGCCGGCGCTCGGGGCGGCGGCGGCCATCGGGATCATCGAGGAGGGCGCGAAGCTCCTCGGCA
Source organism: Anaeromyxobacter diazotrophicus (assembly GCF_013340205.1). Lineage (NCBI taxonomy): Bacteria > Pseudomonadati > Myxococcota > Myxococcia > Myxococcales > Anaeromyxobacteraceae > Anaeromyxobacter > Anaeromyxobacter diazotrophicus. The sequence continues at coordinate 49,840 of NZ_BJTG01000007.1, read as the reverse complement.
TCGCGCTCGCCGTCTCGCCGCCGCGCCGGGGCCACCGCCGGCGCAACGTGCTCGGGACGAGCGCCGCGGCGGTCGCGGTGTTCGCGGTGGCGGAGGCGGCGCTGGCGCTGCGCGGCGCGAGCTGGCCGCTCGCGCTCTCGCGCGCGGCGCTCGGGCCGGTGGCGCACGGGCTGCTCGCCGCGCCCTTCGCGGTGGCGCTGGCGGAGGCGACCGCGGCGCCGCGCGGGCGGCTCGCGCTGCGGGTCGCGGCGGCGGCGGCGATCGCGGCGGCGCTGCACGGGCTGGGCGACTTCTGCGTGGCGCGCGCGGGCTGGGGCCGGTTCGGCTTCGCCGCCGCGCTGCTGCTCCCGGCGCTCTGGCTCTTCGCGCGCGCCCGGGCCCGGCCGGCGCGCGGCGCTCAGATGGGCGGCCGGCTGCGCGCCCCGTACCCGGTCAGCTCGACGTAGCCCTCCCCCGCCGGCGCCCCGTCCGGCCCGGTGGCCCGCACCGCCCCCTCCCAGTAGAAGACGCCGCCCGCGAGCGCGCTCCGGTTCTCCTGGTCCGCCAGCGCCGGGGTCACGGTGAGCGCGATGCCGGCCGACGGGACCTTCACCTCCCACCGCGCAGGGTAGGTCGCCCCGCTGCCCGGGCTCCTCCAGCTGCGGTCGGCGCGGACCGACAGCTCGCCCTGCGCCAGCCAGCGGGTAGCGCCGCCGGGGCCGACCAGCGTGCCGCGCGCGAAGTCGACGGCCCCGTCCTCCCGCCGCAGGAGGTAGAGCATGAGGTCGCGCCCGTCGGCGAGGTGGAGCGCGAACCAGTCCCAGCCCACCTGCGCCGGCGCGAGCTGCGAGGAGCCGAGCTCGCGGTCCATCCAGGAGAGGCCGCGCACGCGCCAGCTCTCTCCACCGAGCGTCACGGTCCCCTCGGTCGCGAGCCGGGGGTAGCTGTAGTAGAGGCTGGCGTACCCCTCCTGGGCCGACTTGCGCGAGAACCCCCCGGGCCCCTGGAACACGAGCGGCCGCTCCGGGGTGGCGCGCAGCCGGTAGGCGAAGCCGCGGGCGCGGTCCTCCACCGCCAGCTCGAAGGCGCCACCGGCGAGGTCCAGCGTCCAGCGCCCCGGCGTGCCGGGCGCGGCCCGCGCCCAGGCGAGCGGGTGGCGCGGGAACTCGGCCAGCTCCCCGAGGTAGGGCATCTCGCGCCAGAGCACCTCGCCGAAGAGGTGCGCGCCGCCGGTGAGATCCGAGACGGCCGCGTGCACCATGACGAGGTTCGCGCTCGCCCAGGGCGTGTCGAGCGGCGGCCGCTCCGGGAGCAGGCCCACGCGGAAGAAGGTGAGCTGGTAGCCGAGCTCGCGCCCCGGCGGGTCCACCGAGCTGAGCCGCCCGGTGAAGTACCACCACTCGGTCCGGTACCCGTCGTGCTTCCAGTGGTCGCGCGGAAAGGACCAGGCGTAGCCCGGGGCGGCCGGGCGGAACCCGTCGGCGGTCGAGGGCGCGGTCGCCGCCGTCGCTGTCGCCGTCGCCGTCGCGGTCGCGATCGAGGTCGCGGCCGGCGCGGCGAGGAGGAGCGCGAGCAGCGCGGCCCGGGGCTCAGAGCGCATCGCGGGCGAGCTCCGTGGCCGGGGTGCGGCTGGCGCGCGCGGCGGGGTAGATCCCGGCCGCGACCGCGGCCGTCAGCAGCAGGGCCCCCTGGCTCGCGAGCACCCTCCACGGCGCGTGGAGCGCGAGAGACCAGCCGAACCAGGCGGGGTTGATCACCTGGACGAGGACGAGCGCCAACCCGGCGCCGCCGGCCGCCCCGAGGACCAGGCCCGCCAGCGCGATGCCGAGCGCGCGCCCCACGAAGAGGCGGAAGATCTGCCCGCGCGTCGCGCCGAGCGCGCGCAGGAGCGCGACCTCGGCCGACCGCTCCCGCGCGAGCACGAGCAGCGCCAGCGCCACCCCGGCCACCGCCACCACCAGGCTCATCCCCTGCAGGAGCCGCGTCACGGCGAAGGTCTGCTCGAAGATGGCGAGCACCTCCGTCCGGAGGGTGCGGTTCGAGCGCACCACCAGCGCCTCGCCCTGGAACTCGCGCCGCAGCCGTGCCACCTCGCCCTCCACGTCGGCGCCCGGCGCCAGGTCCAGGGCGACGTTCGTGAGCGGCCCGGGGCCGGCCGCCTCCGCCAGGGCCGCGAGGTCCATCAGGATGGCGCCCCCCTCGCTGCCGTAGTCGCGATAGACGCCGGCGATGACGTAGCGCCGCGGGCCCGCCCTCGCCCCGGCGGCCGGGAAGTCGATCGCGAGGCGGTCCCCCGGCGCGAGCCCCGCCTTGCGCGCCAGCGGCTCGGAGACGAGGACCTGCCCCTCCCCCGCCACCTTCGCGAGCGCGGCGGCGGGATCGCCGGCGAGGAGCTGCACCCGCCCGGCCGCCGGCGCGGCGTCGAACCCGGAGACCGGCACGCGCCGCCCGAGCACCTCGCCCGTCACCTGCCGGAGCCGCTCCACCCGCCGCACGCCGGGCGCCGCCGCGAGCCGCGCCACCACCTCCGGCGCCAGCACCGCGTCCGTCCGGCCGCGCCGCCACGAGGGCGAGGTCACGTAGACGTCGGCCCGCAGGGTGGCCGAGAGCCAGTCCTCGACCGTGTGCCGGAAGCTCCCGATCATCACGGTGATGCCGACGAGCATGCTCACCGCCACCGCCAGGGCGCCGGCGGGGACGGCGGTGGCGCGCAGGTGGGCGGCGAGGTCGCGCGCCCCGAAGGCGACCCCCAGCCGCCGCGGCGGGCGCAGCCGCCCGGCGGCCCGCAAGAGGAGCGGCGCCGCGAGCGGCACTGCCGCCAGCACGCCCAGCGCCAGGCCGAAGCCGGCGTAGGGCCAGCGCCGGAGCGGCCCGAGCGCCAGCGCGGCGGACGCTGCGAGGGCGAGGAGGCCGAGCGCGGCGAGCCGCGGCGGGGTCCGCCCGGGCGAGGCCTCGGCGCGCCTCGAGAGGAGCGCCCGCGGGTCCTCGCGCGCCACGTCGAGCGCGGGCAGGACCGCGCCCGCCAGCGCGCCCAGGAGCCCGAGCCCCACCCCCAGCGCCACGAGCCCGGGCCCGAGCGTCACCGCCTCGACGCCCTCGAGCAGGTACAGGTTGCGCAAGGTCGCGCTCACCGCCCCCACGTTGGCGCGCGCGGCGAGCCAGCCGAGCGGGACGCCGGCGGCGGTGCCCAGCGCGCCGAGCACGAGCGCGTCGCCCAGGACGAGCGCCAGCACCTGGGCGCGGGTGGCGCCGAGGCAGCGCAGCACCCCCAGCTCCTCGCGGCGTCGCGCCAGCGCCGCCTGGGTGGAGGCGTAGACGAGGAACCCGCCCACGAACAGGCTCACCGCCGAGAGCGCGGTGAGGTTGAGCCGGAAGGCGGCGAGGAGCGCCCCCGCCTCCGCCACGCGCTGCTCGGGCGTCACCGCGCGGTAGCCGGGGCCGAGGCGCGCCTCGAGCCTGCGCGTCAGGTCCTCCACGGAGGCGCCGGGCGCCGCCACCACGTCGAGCTGGCTCACGCGCCCCGCCGCCCCGAGGAGCGCCTGCGCCTGCGCCAGGTCCATGACCGCCAGGCGGCGGCTGGCGAGCGGCGCCACGCGCTGGAAGTCGACGAGCGCCCCCACCTCCAGGGTCGCGCGGCGCGAGCCGAGCGAGACGGCGAGCTTCGTCCCGGGCGCCCACCCGCGCTCGCGGGCGAGCTGCGGCGTCACCGCCACCCAGCCCGGGCGCGCGAGCACCTCGGCCAGGCGGACGCGCGGGAGCTCGAAGGGGCGCCGCCCCGCCGCGGAGAAGAGGTCGGCGCCCGCCAGCTCGAGCGCGGCGCCGCGCTCTCCCTCCAGCGCCACCTCGAGCCGCAAGAGCGGCCGCGCCGCGGCGACCCCGGCGGTGCCGAGCACCTCCGGCAGCAGCTCGTCCGGCAAGGTGGGCCCCCGGCCCACCACCGAGAGCTGCGCGTCGCCCGAGAGCGCCCGCACGCTGCCGGTGAAGGCGCCGAGCGCGCTCTGGTTCAGGATCTGGATGGACAGCACCGCCCCGACGCCCAGCGCCACGCCCGCCACCGCCAGCGCGAACAGGGCGCGGCCGCCCCGCAGGTGCGCCCCGAGCGCACGCAGGAAATAGCGCCTCACGCCCGCTCGAGGAGGCCGCTGTGCAGCCGCCAGGTCTCGTCGGCGAGCGCCGCCAGCTCCCGGCTGTGGGTGACGTACACGAGCGCGCTCCCCTCCTCGCGCGCGAGGCCGAGGAGGAGCTCCATCACGACCTGGCCGGTGGCCTCGTCCAGGTTGCCGGTGGGCTCGTCGGCGAGGAGCAGGCGCGGGCGCCGCAGGAGCGCCCGGCACAGCGCCACCCGCTGCATCTCGCCCCCCGAGAGCTGCTGGGCCGGCTGCGCCAGCCGGCCGGACAGCCCCACCCGCGCCAGGAGCGCCCCGGCCCGCGCGCGCAGCGCGGCGAGGTCGCCGCCGCCGATGAGCGCCGGCACGAGCACGTTGTCGAGCACCGTGAGGTGCGGGAGGAGGTGGAAGAACTGGAACACGAGCCCCACCCCGTCGCGGCGCGCCAGCGTGCGCTCGCGGTCGGAGAGCTGGCCGAGGTCGCGGCCCATGAGGCGCACCGCGCCCCGGGTGGGCGCGTCGATGCCCGCGGCGAGGTGGAGGAAGGTGGACTTCCCCGAGCCGCTGCGCCCGATGAGCGCCACCGCGCGCCCGGCCGGCACGTCGAGCGACACGCCCCGCAGCGCCTCGACCTCGGCGCCGGCGGCGAGCGGATAGCGCTTCGTGACGTCGCGGAAGGCGAGGACCTCGGGCTCCACGCCGCCTCTCATAACGAGGGCGGCCCGGCCTCACCCGCCGGGCTCACCCGTCCGCCTCGCCGGTGGACCTCGGCGCGGCGGCGGCGCGGAGCGGCGGCGGCGCCGGGTGGCCCCTCTGGAAGATGGCGTGCTCGCCGTAGCGGTCGACGATCTCGCGCTTCGTGGAGAGGCCCGTCGCCTGGATGACGAAGTTGGGGACGCGGCGGGCGCGGCGGTCGGGCACCCACCGCTCCACCTGCGACGCCTGCAGGCGCCGCGTCGGCGCCGCGCGGGCCCGCCCGCCCCCGGCCGCGCCGGGCCGGGCCATCGCGGCCTGCACCTCGGAGACGATGGCCTCGGCGACGAGGCGCGTGACCTCGGCGGCGAAGCCCCGCGCCAACCGCTCGATGTCGGACTGCAGCTTCTCGTTCGGCATGATCCTCCCCCGCGAGCTTCCTGCTAACGTGCCACGGAGCGAGCCCGGAGGGGAAAAACGATGCACGGCATCCAGCGCCACGAGATCCCGATCCTGACCACCTTCGAGCCGCCCGCCGGCTGGGAGGTGGAGCGCGTCATCGGCCCGTGCTGGGGCATCACGGTGCGCAGCCGGAGCGTGGTCGGCACCACCTGCGCCGGTTGCCAGACCTTCTTCGGCGGCGAGATCACGATGTTCACCGAGCTCGCCAACGACAGCCGCAACGAGGCGATGAACCGGCTCGAGCAGCAGGCGCGCGTCATGGGCGCGAACGGGGTGCTCGGGATGCGCTTCGACTCGTCGGAGCTCATGCAGAACACGAACGAGATCGTCGCCTACGGTACGGCGGTGGTGCTGCGCGCCCGCGCCGCGTGAAGCGCCGCCGCGTCCCCCGGCCGCTGGCGCGGCGCCTCGACCGCCTGGCGCGCGGGGCTCACCTCTTCCACCGGTACGCCCACCACCCGCTCTGCGCGGCCTACGCCGCCGAGACGGTGCGGCTCGGCCGGCGCGCCCGGCTCTGCCGCGGCTGCGCGGGCGCGGCGCTGGGCGCGGCGGTCGGGGCGGCCGCCGCGTTCGCGCTGCCCGTGCCTCCGGGAGCGGCGCTGCTGGCGGGCGCGGCGCTGCTCGGCCCGGCTCTCCTCGCGGCCGTGCGGCCCCGCGGCGGGGCAGGCGCCGCGGGAGCGCCGGCTGGCGGAAAGCTCCTCACCCGCGGCGCTCCGGCCTGCGCCGCGGCCGCGCTCGCGCTGTCCGGCCTCCGCGCCGCGTCGCCGGCCGGGCTCGCGGCGGCCGCCCTGGCGCTGGCGGCCGCCGGATGGGCCGTCCGTGCCTACCGCCGGCGCGGGCCGGACCGGCGCCGCTGCGAGGCCTGCCCCGAGCGCGCGCTGCCCCGGACCTGCAGCGGGTTCGCGCCCATCGCCCGGCGCGAGGCGGCCTTCGGCCGGGCGGCGGGACGCCTGCTCCGGGCCGTTCCCCCGCAGCCGCGGGCGAGGTAGAGCCCTCCCGTGCCCAAGCGTGAGCTCGTCATCCGCCCGGCGCGGCGCTCCGACCTGCCGGCGCTGGGCCGGCTCGGCGCCGCGCTGGCGGCCGTCCACCACGCCTTCGACCCGCAGCGCTTCTTCGTCGTGGAGGACATGCACGAGGGGTACGCCTGGTGGCTCGGCAAGGAGCTCGCGAGCCCGCGGGCGGTGGTGCTCGTCGCGGCGCGGGGCCGGCAGGTCCTCGGCTACGCCTACGGGCGGCTCGAGGGGCGCGACTGGAACGCGCTGCGCGAGGCCTGTGGGCACGCCATCGACCTCGTCGTGGAGCCCGGCGCGCGCGGGCGCGGTATCGGACGAAAGCTCGCCTCGGCGCTCTTCGACGCGCTCGCCGCGCTCGGCGCGGAGCGCGTGGTGCTGGAGGCGGCGGCCCGCAACCGGGGCGCGCAAGCCCTTTTCAGGTCGCTCGGATTCCGGCCGACCATGCTGGAGATGACGCGGGAAGCGCCGTCGAAAGCATCGGCTGCGCCAAAGCGCAAGCGGTCGACACGACAGGAGAAATAGCGCGTCGCACCGTAGTTTCTGGACACCTACCCGGTTCAGGTGTTGGGCTTGCCCCCGCCATGAACCTCACGTCCCTCGACGACCCCCACGAACGATGCGCCCGCGCCGACGCGCGGGCGGAACTCACGATTCACCACCTCGACCCCGGCGATCCGCTCCTGCGCGCCGGACTCGCCGAGTGGGAGCGCCTCGCGAGGGCGCTCCTCGGCGAGGGCGAGCTGGGCGCCGAGACGCGCCCCCGCATCGAGGACGACCTCCGCATCATCGAGGAGCTGCGCAACGTGCTCGACGGCGTCGAGCCCGGCGAGGGCACCGCGCGCGAGCGCGAGCTGTGCGCCGCCTTCGGCCACGGCCGGCTGCAGGGCGTCTGCTCCTACTTCGTCTGCCCGGGCGGGGTGTTCATCGAGCTGCTCGCCAGCGCGCCCTGGAACCTCCTGCGCGCCCCCGGCGGCCCGGACCGCCGCGCGGTGCGCGGGGTGGGCCAGGCGCTCATCGCCCACGCCCAGCGCCTCTCCTTCTCGGCCGGGCACGGCGGCAGGGTGTCGCTCCAGGCCGAGAACCCGCGCTGCCTGCAGCAGTACCGCCGCCTCGGCTTCGAGCTCATGCGCCCCTCGGACGTGCCGCTCACGCTCGTGCCGAAGGGCAAGAAGGGCTGGTCGAAGGAGGCGCTGCGCGTCGCGCGCGGCCAGTGCGGCCCGGAGGAAGCGCGCGCGCCCTGGCTGCTGCTCGACCCGAGCCGGCACGTCCTGGGCGTCCGGCGCGCCCAGGCGCGGGGCCCGGGACGGATCCGCGCCGCCGCGTAGGCGCCTTCGCCCGTCAGGCGGTGTAGCCCATCGCCCAGTAGACGAGCCGGCCGGTCCACTCGCGGAGCGCCTCCGTGCTCTGGCCGAGCGCGCTGGCGCGCGGCAGCCAGCTCCGGCGGCGGCCGTCGCCGGCGCGCGCGTCCACCGGCAGCGCGTCGGGCGAGAGGCCGACCCGGCGGAAGCAGCCGAGCGCGCGGGGCAGGTGAAACGCGCTCGTGACGAGCAGGAGCGAGCGCCAGCCCCGCGCCCCGGCCACGCGGGCCGCCTCCACCGCGTTCTCGCGGGTGTTGCGGCTCGCCCCCTCGACGACGAGCCGGTCGGGGGCGATCCCCCACCCGCGCAGGGTCGCCGCGACGAGCTCCGCCTCGCTCCGCTCCCCCGGCACCGGGAAGGCCGACCCGCCGGAGAGCAGCGCCGCGCGCGCGCGGCCGCCGCGCAGGAGCTCGTAGGCCGCCACCAGCCGGTCGGCGCCCTCGGTGAGCTCGAGCCGGCCGCTCCGGCGCGCGGCCGCGGCGTCCACCTCGCCCGAGAGCACGACCACGGCGTCGTAGACCACCTCGGGCCGGTAGGTCGAGCGCGCGGGCGCCTCCACCGCGGCCATGAGCAGGGTGGCGACCGGCTCGATCGAGAACAGGTAGAGGACGGCGGCGCCAGCGGCCGCGAGCGCCCGGGCGCGGGCGGGCCTGGCCCGCGCCAGCGCCGCCCCCAGCGCGAGGGCGAGCGCCCAGGTGAGCGGCGCCACCAGCAGGTCGAGCAGCTTCGAGAGGGTCAGGAACACGCGAGCATCCTAGCCCCCGCCGCGCGGCGGGCGCCCCTCCCGCCCGAGCACCTCGCGCGCCACCTCCACGAAGCGGTGCACCGCCGGGGGGGCGTCGTCCCGGCGGTAGAGCGCCAGGAGCCGGGTGGTGGGCGCGGGCGAGGCCAGCGGGCGGTAGACGAGCCCGCGCGGGCGCAGCGTGCGGACCGAGGCGGGCACCAGCGTCACGCCGATGCCGGCCGCGACCAGCGCCAGCGCCGTCGAGAGCTCCAGCGCCTCCTGCGCCACCGGCGGCCGGAACCCCGCCGCCCGGCAGAGCGAGAGGATGTGGTCGGCCCACCCCGGGCGCGGGTGCCGCGGGAAGAGCACGAACGGCTCGTCGGCGAGCGCGGCGAGCGGCACCGCCCGGCCGCGCGCCAGCCGGTGCGCCGCCGGGAGCGCCGCCACGAGCGGCTCGTCGAGGAGCGGCTCGGCGGCGACGGCCGGGTCGTCGGCGGGCGGCCGGCCCAGGCCCACCTGGATGGCGCCGCTGCGGAGCGCCGCCAGCTGCTCCTCGGTGGAGAGCTCCGAGAGCGCGAGCGCCACGCCGGGGAGCCGGCGGCGGAAGGCGCGGAAGAGCGACGGCACGAAGCCGTAGGTGGCGGAGGCGACGAAGCCGACCGCCAGCGCCCCGGTCTCGCCGCGCGCGACCCGCCGCGCGTCCGCGGCCGCCTGCGCGGCGCGGTCGAGCACCGCCCGCGCCCCGGCGAGGAAGGTACGGCCCGCCTCGGTGAGCCGGACCCGGCGGTGCGCGCGGACGAAGAGCGCGAACCCCAGCTCCGCCTCGAGCTGCCGGATCTGCTGGCTGAGCGGGGGCTGGGCGATGTGCAGGCGCGCCGCCGCCCGCCCGAAGTGCAGCTCCTCGGCGACCGAGACGAAGTAGCGGAGGTGGCGGAGCTCCATGGCGATCGATACCTTCCACGTCTCGGTCGAGACGAAAGATATACTGGAAGTCTCGTCCCGCGGCGGGCAACCTCTCCGGGTCCGGCCTCGCCCCGCGCGCGGCCGGCGCCCCTCGCGATGCCCCTCCCCGCTGGAACCCCCGGACCGCGCCCGCGCGGCGACACCGCGTCGCTCCTGGCGATCGCGCTCGCCGGGCTGTGCACCTTCCTCAACGTCTACGCCACCCAGCCGCTGCTCCCGCTGCTCGAGCGCGCCTTCGCGGTCGGGAAGGCGCAGGCCGCCTGGACCGTCAGCGCCCCCACCATCGCGGTCGCGCTCGCCTCGCCCTTCGTCGGCGCCGTCGCCGACCGCGTCGGGCGGCGGCGCCTCATGATCGCCGCCCTCTTCACCCTGTCCGTGCCCACGGCGCTCGCCGGCACCGCGCGCACCATGCCGGCGCTCGTCGCCTGGCGCTTCGCGCAAGGGCTGGCGGTGCCGGGCGTCTACGCGGTGGCCGTGTCGTACATCAGCGACGTCTGGCAGGGGCGCGGCGTGGGCCGCGGCATGGCCGCCCTCGTCACCGGCAACGTGCTCGGCGGCTTCATCGGCCGCTTCGCCGCCGGGCTCTGCGCCGAGACGCTCGGGTGGCGCTGGGCCTTCCTCGCGCTGGGGCTGCTCACCGCGGCGGGCGCGGTCGCCACCTCCCGCTGGCTGCCGCCCGAGCCCGCGCGCAGCGCGCCGGCCGGCCGCCCGCTGGGCGCGCTGCGGGCGCTGGCCGCCGCGCTGGACGCGCGGCTGCTCGCCACCTTCGCGGTCGGCTTCAACGTGCTCTTCACGCAGGTCGCCATCTTCACCTACGTCACCTTCCACCTCGCCGGGCCCCCCTTCCTCCTCGGCGCCGCCGCGCTCAGCTCGCTCTTCGCCGTCTACCTGGTCGGCGCCGTGGTGACGCCCTTCGCCGGGCGCTGGATCGACCGGGTGGGCTCGCGCTCGGCGCTGGCGGCGTCGCTGGGGCTCAACCTCGGCGGCGTGCTGCTCACGCTCGCCCCGTCGGTGGCGGCGGTCGGCGTGGGGCTCGCCTGCTGCTGCACCGCCACCTTCGTCTCCCAGGCGGCCTCCACGAGCTACCTGCAGGTGGCGGCGAAGCGCGAGGTGCGCTCGGCGGCCTCGGGCGTGTACGTGGCCTCGTACTACCTCGGCGGCACCGCCGGCGGGGTCCTGCCGGCGCTGGCCTGGAACGCCGGCGGCTGGGCGGCGTGCGTGGCGCTCACGGCCGCGGTGCAGGTCGCCACGCTGGCCCTGGCGCTGCGCTACTGGCGCCCGTCCGCGGCGGCGGGCGGGCCGCTCGCGCCGGCCGCGCTCGCGGCCGCCCCCCGGGCGACGCCAGCCGGTCCGGCCGCCTGAGCGGAGGGCGGCGAAGTTGCCGCCGCGCGCCATCCCTGGTACGCCCTGACGATGAAACGCGACTCGGACGGCCAGCGCATCGCGCTCTTCGTCGACTTCGAGAACCTCGTCACCCGGACCGGCCTCTCCGCCGAGCAGTTCGACGTCGGCCCCGCCCTCGACACCCTCCTCGACAAGGGGAAGGTCCTGTTCCGCCGCGCGTACTGCGACTGGACGCGCTTCGCGCCCGCCACCCGCAACCTGCACGAGCACGGGGTCGAGCTCATCGACGTCCCGCCCTCCACCCGCGCCGGCAAGAACGGCGCCGACGTGCGGCTCGTCATCGACGCGCTCGAGCTCGCCTACCTGCGCGAGCACATCGACACCTTCGTCATCGCCTCCGGCGACTCCGACTTCTGCCCGCTGGCCTACAAGCTGCGCGAGGTGGGCCGCACCGTCATCGGGATGGGCGTGCGCGAGGCGACGAGCCCGCTCTTCGTGAAGGCGTGCGACGAGTTCATCTACCTGCGCCCCGCCTCGCAGCGCCGCGGCCGCGGCGACGGCGCCGGCCCGCGCGAGAAGGAGAAGGACCGCCCGCCCGCGAAGCCGGCCGCCGTGCCGGAGGTCGCCCGCGAGGCGGTCTCGGCGCTGCTCGCCCGCGCCACCGGCCCGGTGAACCCCTCGGCCATCAAGGAGTTCATCGTCCGCAAGGAGCCCGACTTCGACGAGCGCGACCACGGCTTCTCGACGTTCAAGAAGCTGCTCGAGGCGATGGAGAAGGAAGGGCTCCTGAAGCGCGAGCAGGGCGCGAAGGGGCAGTGGTACGTGGTGGCGCCGTAGGTCGGCGTCCCACAGCCCCGAGCGGACCGCCTCACCCGGGAAATCCTGACCCGCCGCCCCGCGTTGGGTCGGGTCAATGTCCGTTGACTCCGCTCTCACCCCGCCTCGCCCACCCCGTAGCGCCCGCGGGCGCCTGCGCCGTTCGCTGCTCGCGACCTCCCTCGAGGCCATCGCCGCCGAGTGGGTGACGGCCTGCGCGGGAGGCGCGGCGCTCACCGCGTGGGCCCTGCAGGTCGGAGCCTCCCCGGCGCTCGTCGCGCTCCTGGCGGCGCTGCCTGCGCTCGCGCAGGTGCTGCACTTCCCGGCCGCGCGCCTGACCGCGCGGCACGGGCCGCGCCGCGTCGCGCTCGCAGCCTCGATCGCGGCCCGCCAGCCCTACCTCGCCCTGGTCGCCCTGCCCTTCCTGCCCCTCACGCGGACCGGCGCTCAGCTCGTCGTCGCGGCCGTCGCCGTCAGCTCGTGCGCGCTCGCCTCGATCGCGCAGCAGGCCTGGATGATCTGGACCCCTGCGCTGTACCGCGCGCCCGTGCGCAGCCGGGTGCTCGGCCGCCGGGCGGGCCGCGCGGCCGTCTCCGGCGCCGCCGCGAGCCTGGCGGTCGGCGTGTTCCTCGACGGTCACGCGGGGGCGGCGCGGGTCCACGCGCTCTCCCTGCTCGCCATCCTGGCCTGGGCGGCCGGCCTGCTCGCCGCGTTCTGGCTCGCGCGCCAGGCGCCGCCGCCCCGGCGCGAACGCGCCATGCCGTCCGCCAGCCGCGCGCTGGCGGACGGCGGCGTGCGCCGCGTGCTCGGCTACGTCTGCGCGTGGAACGCGGCGCTCGGGATCACGGCCGCCATCACGGCGCTCCACATGCTGCAGGGGCTTCACCTGGGGTTCGTGGCCGTCAGCGTGCACGGCGCCGGCGTGGCCGCCGGCTGCCTCCTGGGCGCTCCGCTCTGGGGCAAGATGCTCGATCGCTTCGGGGCGGGCCGCGTGCTCGTCGCGTCGACCGCCGGCGCGGCGTCGCTGCCATTCCTCTGGCTCGGGATCCACGCCGGCTCGGTCTTCACGCTCGCGCTCGACGCCGCGCTCGGCGGGACGTTGCTCGCTGGCCAGGCGCTCGCCTCGGTGGCGCTCCCGCTTCAGATCGCGCCGCGCCACCGGCGCGCGGAGGTCGTGGCCGCCTTCTCGACGGCCGGGGGCCTCTCGTTCGCCGCCGCGTCGCTCGCGACGGGGGTGCTCTCGGACAAGCTCCCGCTGTTCGTGTTCATCGCCGGTCGGGTCCTGCTCGGCCGGAAGCTCCTGTTCGCCGCGGGTGGCGCGGTGCGCCTCGCCGCCGCCGCGCTCGGGCTGCGCGCCTTTGGGCGAGCGCCGAGCCCCTCACCCGCCTGAACCGGCTGCCTCGCCGCGCGGCCTCGCCGGGGCGCGGTGCCGCGGCGCGCGCCGCCCGTCGCGCGAGCAGGCGAGCTGGAGCTCCACCATCCGCCGGAACGCCGCCCGCATCGGCTCGAACCGGGCGGCCCCGCCCTCCAGGTCCGCCAGCGCGTACGCCACCGCCTCCAGGGTCGAGAGGCAGTGCGCCGACGGCTCGCGGCGGAGCCCCGCGTAGCCGCTCGGCGCCGGCGGGGCGATGGCGAGCCGGGGCAGCGCCGACAGCCGCGGGTTCGCGGCCAGCATCTTCTCGGCCTGCACCCAGGTCCCATCGACGACGAACAGGATGGGCGGGGGCGCGCCGGCGCGCGACGCGGCGGAGTCGCCGCCGGGGTACAGGAGCGCCGCGCCCGGCGCCGACGCCAGCTCCGTCACGCGCGCGTCGTCCTCGAATCGGACGCCCCGGTGGAGCTCGGCGTTCTCGAGCGCGATCCGCGTGAGCCACGCGCTGCAGATGGCGAGCCGCGCCTCGCGGGGGTGCTGCAGCAGCACCACGCGGGTGCGCGTCTGGACCGGGACCACTCCGTCGCAGACGCAGAAGGACTCCGGCCGGAGGCAGCGGCGGCAGGTGCGGCGCATCCGCCCTTTCTCCCGGACGGGCCCGCCGGCGTCAAGCCGCGCCCCCCCCGCCGCGGGCGCCGGCCTGGCTCCTACCCCTGCGTCCGCCGGCGAGCGGGCTCGCCGTCGAGCCCGGGGACCGCGGTCCGGCGCACCTGCTCCAGCACCGCGGCGGCCCGGGCCACCGCCTCCGGGGGCTCGGGCCGGTTGCGGCGCGCGACGAGCCTGCCGGCGAGCCCGAGCCGGCAGGCCGCGCGGTACAGCCCCTCCTTCGCGAACGACTGCGCGACGAGGACCGCCGTCCCGCGCCGGCCGACCCGCGCCGGCCCGTACTGACGGTAGATCCGCCGGTCGGTGCGGCAGCTCAGGACGTACTTGCGCAGGTTCACCTCGGCGGGCTCGCGGCAGAACAGGTACGCCTCGTCCGTCACCGCGAAGCGCGAGTGAGGCGCCGTCCTGCACCACAGCTCGTGATCCTCCGCCCGGAGGTAGCGGGGGTCGTACCGGTTCTCGGCGAACCAGCGCGTGCGGCCCATCGCGGCGCCCTGCGCCAGCGGGCAGCCGCGCAGGGCCGAGACGGGATCCCCGACCCGCGCCGCGCCGGCGCCCCGGATCCCGCGGATCGCGCCCGCCTCGTCGATCGAGATCAGCGGCGAGGACACGACGTCCACGTCGGGGTGCGCCTCGAGGTAGGCGACCTGCGCCTCGATGCGCCGCGGGTGCATGAGGTCGTCGTCGTCCAGCCGGCACAGGTACGGCGCCCGCGCCAGCTCCGCCATCTGGTTCAGGCGGTACACGACGCCGCGGTTGACGCCGTCGCTCAGGACCCGGACCCGCGGGTCGTCGACGGCCCGCGCCAGGGCCAGCGAGCCGTCGCGCGACCCGTCGTCGACGAGGAGCAGCTCCCAGTCCTGGTGCGTCTGGGCGAAGATCGACTGGAGCGCCTCGCGCAGCGTCCGCGCCGCGTTGAAGAAGGGGAGCCCGATGGTGACCGCCGGACGATCGAGGCTCACGAGGCGACCCCCTCCCGCGCCCGCGGAGCGCGCGGACGCCGCCGGGCCGGCCCGCCCATCGCCGACGCGAGGACGGCGGCCAGCCGTTCCTGCTGGGCCTCGAGCGTGAAGAGCCGTGCCGCGCGGCGGGCGCCCGCCTCCCCGAGGGCGCGCCGCGCCGACGCCGAGGTCGCGAGCGGCGCGAGCGCGGCCGCGAACTCGGCCGCGGTGGGCGGGACGACCCGCCCCGTCACCCCGTCCTCGATGATCTCGGGGATGCCGCCCACCGCTGCCCCCACGCACGGCTTCCCGGCCGCCATCGCCTCGACCAGCGCGCGCGGCATCGCCTCCTGGACCGACGGGAGGATGACGACGTCCGCCCGCGAGATGACGTGCGGCACGTCGTCTCGCCAGCCCAGGAAGTGAACCCGCCGGGCCACGCCCAGGCGCTCCGCGAGCGCGCGGAGGCTCGCCTCGTATCCCGGGTCGGCGCCGGACGGCATGCTGCCGCACAGCCAGAGGGTGACGTGCGGCGGCAGCCGGGACAGGGCCTCGATCGACACGTGCTGCTGCTTGTGGGCGATGAGGACCCCGACGTGCGCGAGCACCACCTCGCCCGGAGCGGAGTCCGGCAGTGCTGCGCCCGCCGCCGCCACCCGGCGCTCGGCGTCCACGTCGACCCCGTTGTAGACGACGTCGATGCGGTCGCGATCGACTCCGGCCCGGGCCAGGCTGTCGGCCACCGCCCGCGACACCGCGACGACGCGGGAGGACCGCCGCCCGACGTACGGCGCCTCAGCCGCGCGGACCGCGCCGACCCCGTGCGCGTGGTAGACCACCGGGGTGGCGGCGGGGATCGCGCGCGAGAACCACAGGAACGCCGGCAGCTGGTTGAAGTACACCACGCTCGGGCGGTGGGTGCGCACCCAGCGCCGCAGCCGCAGCGCGGCCCAGGTGAGCCACGGCGCGCGGGCGGCGAGCCCCAGGACGCGGGTCGCGCCGCGCCCGCCGATGTAGCGCCGCCGGGGCGGGCGCAGCAGCTCGACGCGCTCGACGGCGGTGCCCGACCAGAGCCGCGCGTAGTCGGGGTTGCCGTAGGCGTCGATGACCGCGCACCGGTAGCGGTCGGCGAGCCGCGGCCACACGCTCGCCATGACGGTCTGCACCCCGCCCACCGAGGTCACCAGATCCACGAACGCGATGAGCGGCTGCTCGGGCACGGGCCTCCCCTCGGAACACCGATCGTGGTCGAACGTAGCTACTCGGCGGGCGGGCGTGCAGGTGCGCGCCCGAAAGGTGTCCCGGGCCCCGGGCGGCGGCCCGGGTGGCGAGCGGCAGGCGGAGTGCGTATCCCTGCTGCGAGGCCCAGCCGGTGCCATCCACGACTCCGGGCGCGCGGCCGCGCAGCCCCCACCTCACGCGCCGGCCGGGCGCCGGCCGGGCCGGGCGGGGCTCGCTCACCGGCCCGCTCGGCTGGAGGCTCGGGCTGGCGGCCTCCCTCGCGCTGCCGCTCGCCGGGCTCGTGTCGCTCTCCTCGCCCGCCGTCGCCCAGGCGCTGCAGCGCGCCCTGGAGGCCTCGGCCGTGAACACCGCTCGCGCGGGGCCGTACGACGCGGTGATCGTCCTGGGCGGGGACGACGCCCGGGTGGCGGCCGGCGCGCGGCTGGTGCTCTCCGGGCGCGGGCGGCACCTGCTCTACTCGGGCTTCCTCTCGACCAGCGCCGCCGCCGCGCTCCGCGCGGAGCTGCGCGCGCTGGGCCTGTCGGACGCCCAGCTCGTCCTCGAGCTCGCGAGCCGCGACACCCGCGAGAACGCGGTGGAGTCGGCCCGGATCGCAGCGGCGAGCCGCTGGAGGTCGCTCCTCCTCGTGACGGGCGCGGCGCACGCGAAGCGCGCGGTCGGGTGCTTCCGGGAGGCGGGCCTCGCCCCGGACCTCTACCCGGTCGCGTTCGAGGCGGACGGCTCGCAGCGCCCGCCGAGGTGGGGCCACGAGGCGCGGCGCCAGGCCCTGGCAGCCCTGCACGAGTGGGCCGGCCGGGTCGTCTACGCGGCCCTGGGGTACGCGCGATAGCGCGGCGCGCCCCCGCCTCGCGCCAAGTGGGTTCAGGTGACCCGGGACGCCGAGACAGCCCGCGATCAGAGCGTTTCGCGCTACCCGCGACCATTTGCCCCACCGCCTCTTTAGGCTAGGCCGCCGACAGCGGCGCCGGAAGGCGCCGCCCGGCGCACCGGTGCCGGGCATTCTAAAATCCCCTTGCTGTACGGTGGCTTAGGCAGCAGCAGCGGGCGCTCGCTCGCGCGCTCCCTGTCCTCCCGTCAGCTACGCCAGCTCCCCCTACTGGCGCTCCGATGGTAATCCGTTATCTCACAGTGTACTACCCGCCCGGGTTGCTCTGGCCCCAGGGCCCGTGCTTGTATCCCTCCCGTCGCGTCCCTTGGTCGAGTGACGCACGACCAGGCGACCGGCAGTTCAGACGGGTGCCATCCAGGCGCCCCCCTACCGGAACGGTGGACACATGCACAACCGGCAGAATCGAATCGCGATGGCGTGGATGGTGGCATTCGCGGTGGGCGGCACCACCGCTTGCGGAGGCGGCTCTCCGGCCAGCGCGCCGAGCGCCTCCGCGCAGTACCAGACGTCGCCCTCCGCGGCCGAGGTGGTGGTCGCTCCGGCCAGCGCCTCCCTCGCGATCGGAGGCACGGCGACGTTCTCGGCCAGCGTGGTCGGGCTGCCGGCCTCCGAGGTGATCTGGTCCGTCCGCGAAGGTGCGGCCGGGGGCACGGTGACCAGCGCAGGCGTCTACCTGGCGCCGCCCACGGCGGGGACGTATCACGTCGACGGGACGAGCGTCGCGGACGCCTCCAAGGTCGGCACCGCCACCGTCCTCGTGACCGCCGCGGGGCAGGCGCCCGGCAGCGGCACCGGCACCGGGGCCACGCCGCCCGCCGGCGGCGCCACGCAGCCCGCGGGTTCGGTGAGCGTGCTGGACTACGGGGCGAAGGGCGACGGCGTGACCGACGACACCCAGGCCCTCCGGAACGCGGCGGCCACGGGCAAGCCGCTCTGGTTCCCCACCCCGAGCGCGCACTACCTCATCAGCGGAACGGTCGAGCTGCAGAACTCGGCGTACGGCCAGAACCGGCCCGAGATCCGGATGGCGCCCGGGGTGCAGAACGGCGGCACCGACACCGACAACGGCAACAACTCCGTCATGTTCCTCGTGCGCAACTACCAGGGCGCCGGGATGGTGATCGACTCGCTCCACCTCAACGGGAGCTGGAACGGGCAGCCGACGGGCTCCTACTTCGACAACCCGCCGCAGTGGTCGCACGGCCTCCGCATCATGGGCCCTTCGCGGAACGTCACCGTCCAGAACTGCTGGATCGAGAACACCTGCGGCGACAACATCGCGCTCACGTGGTACCAGCCCGCGTCCGCCCCGCCCGACAACATCGTCATCCAGAACAACAAGCTCGTGAACCCGTACCGCTGCACGATCGCGCTGGTCGGCGCGACCAACGTCATGGTGAGGAACAACTACCACGAGAAGCAGACCGACTTCGTGACGGTCATCGACCTGGAGCTCGATCCGATCGGCTACCAGTACGACCGCAACATCACCTTCGAGAACAACGTGATGAACGCGGCCCGGCAGTGGGGCAACCCGGGCGCCCTCATGCTCTCCAACCCGGGGTCGAACCCGACCTCCGGCCCGGTCACGATCACCGGCACCCGCGGGAAGTGGAGCACCGACCTGGGCGTCGCGATCGTCCCGAACAGCGACAACCTCGTCGGCTACTCCGGCGCGTGGTCGGGCACCTCGGCCTCGAACAACGCGATGGACGGCAACACGGCCTGGAGCTTCGTCCAGTAAGCTCCGCCGGGCAGGGACGACGGGCGGCCGGGTCGAGCGACCCCGCCGCCCGTCGCCGTCTCGCGGGGCGGGGCCGGCGCGTCACGGCGCGAAGCTCCAGGCCGCCCCGCGGTCGCGGCTGTTCCCCGAGACGGTCGAGGCGGTCCAGGTCCCCGCGCGGCCGACGAGCCCCGCGGCGTCGCCGGGCCAGGCGATGGACGGCGCCACCTCGCTCCACACGCCGCGGTTCCCGGACACCGTCACCCCGCCGGTCGCGCCCGCGTGGACGTTCGACAGGGTGACCGCACCCATCCCGCCCCACGAGCGCGAGGCGTTCAGCACGTTGTCCCGGATCGTGACCCCGGCGACCGTGTGGTAGTCGTAGTCCGTCTCGATCTGGATGAGGCCCTGGAAGTTCCCCGGGTAGCCCTGCGCCGAGCCGTCGAGGAGATCCTCGCAGTAGTTCCCCTGGATCACGACGCCCGCGCCGGCGTTGAAGAAGACGTTGCAGCGCCACGGCCACTGCAGCTTGTTCCCGACGATCTCGATGTTCCGCGGCGGACCGGCCTCCGGCCGGTACCAGGTGATGGCGATGTTGTCGCCGCCGTTGTTCTCGATCCAGCAGTTCCGGACCGTGACGTTCCTCGACGGGCCCATGATGCGGATGCCGTGCGACCACTGCGGGGCCGCGGGCTGGCCCGCGTCGTAACGTCCGAGCGGGACATGGTTCCAGCTCCCGTTCAGGTGGATGGAGTCGATCACCATCCCCGGGCCCTGGTAGCTCCGCACCAGGAGCATGACCGTGCCGTTGGCGGTGTCGTTGTCGGCGCCGCCGTCCTGGACGCCCGGGTCCATGCGCAGCTCGGGGCGGCGCTGGCCGTAGATCGAGTTCCGTAGCTCGATGGTGCCCGTGATCCGGTAGTAGGCGGCCGGGGTCGGGAACCAGAGCGGCCGCCCGGTGGCGGCGGCCCTCCGGAGGGCCGCCGTGTCGTCCGTGACGCCGTCCCCCTTGGCCCCGTGGTCCAGCACGCTCACGGACCCCGCGGGCCGCGCCGCCGCAGCCGCCGGCCGCGCGGCGGCGCAGGTGGCCAGCGACGCGCCGACCAGCGCGGCCGCCGCCAGCCGGGCGGTGGACGTCGCGCGCCCCCGCACTCGCTCACCTCGAGGCCGGGAGCGACGCCAGCCCCACCGTCGGTGACTCCTCGTCCGGCTCCCACCGCCTGAGCCAGCGCCGGACGAGCATGTACCCGTAGATCGGCAGGGCGAAGTACACGAACACCTGCGAGACGACGGCGAGGCTGCCCTGGATCAGGAAGGTCGCCCAGATCGCCGTGAACTGGATCGCGTAGCTGTCGAACGTGGTCTGGGCCGCGTCGAACGCGCGCTGCAGCCGCGCGAGGAGGGCCCCGAGGAGCAGGAACGCGGCGAGCAGCCCGACCGGCCCGAGGCTCAGCCAGACCTCGGCCTGGAACGGGATGATCTGGTCCACGATGTCGGACTCCCGGTAGATGAGCCGGTTGAAGATGACGGGGCCGCTCTCCTCGCGGAACGGCTTCCCGAGGACCGGGACCGGGTACATCAGGGATCCGAGCAGCACCCGCGGGCTGAACCGCCGCTCGCCCCGCTCGCCCGCCTCGAGGAGGAACCCGGCGAACTGGGGGGCGCTCCCGTAGACCTGCACCTCGCCCAGCGGATCCTTCGGGAGCACGTTCTCGCGCTGGCCGCCGCCCTCGAGGAGCTCCGCGGGCGTCGCCTCGCCCCGGCGGTACTGACCGAACACGGCCGAGAGCCCGAGGAGCAGGAGCGCCATCGACACCAGGGCGCCCATGGAGAGGCGGCGGACGTGGAACGAGTACGCCGCGGCCAGGGCCACCAGCGGGACGACGAAGGAGCCGCGGTTGAACGCGTAGGTGGCGCCGACGAGGATCATCGCGGCCGCCGCGAGCGCGCTCGCGAGCAGCCGGGCGAGGCGCGACGCGCGCGCCCCGCGCTGCTCGATCCACGCGCACCACGCCATCACGATCCCGCCGATGAGGAACGGCCGCAGGAAGGTGCTGGCCGCGTCGGCCAGCGTCGTCTCCGTGGCCGGGGTTCCGGACCAGAACTTCTCCGGGTCGCCGAGGGTCGCGAACATCGCGCCGAAGGAGCCGAACCTGAGCAGGATCCCGGCCACGCCCATGACGACGTAGGCGGCGACCAGGAGCCGCGGCAGGCGGAGCCGCGCGCTCTCCCTCGCCCCGGCGCCCCGGCCGCCGCGCTCGAGGAACGCGTACCCGCCGCTGAAGGCCCCGAAGGCGAGGATGGACAGCAGGAGGCTCTTCTCGACGGCCGGCGCGCTGGGGAGGTACGGCAGCGTGCCGCGCGACATGCCCACGCAGGAGATCATGAGCGGCATCGCGACGAGCTGGAGGAAGAAGGCGAGCACCGCCCAGTTGAGGGGCGAGAGCACGTGGTCGCGCCTCGGCCGGGTCGCCGGGAAGATCAGCTGGAAGAAGGCGAACGCGCCCGCCGCGAAGGGCGCGGCCACCGGCATCTCCGCGCCGCGCGACGAGGACGCGACCAGCAGCAGGGCGTACGCGCAGAGCGCCCCGACGGCGGCGATGGTGAGCAGGAACGGCGCCCACATCCCCGGGAGGCGCGGGCGGGCCGCGCCGCCGGCGGGCGCGGCGATGATCCCCGATGAGCCCACCTGGTGTGCCATGGTCACCTCCCGGCGGCCCGCGCTGCCGGGCCCCCTCCGCCGCTGTCGGGGCTCCGCGCGCAGGCGATCGCGGGCGCCTTCGTGTCGTTCAGGATCGCGCCGTGCACGGCGGCCCCGACGTGCGCGTACCGCTCCAGCGCCAGGGCCAGCTCGCTGGCGGGGCGGCGGCCGACCCGGACGACGAGCAGGTTCAAGCTCGCGCAGCGGGCGACGAGGACGGGGTCCGGGATCTCCAGGACCGGGGGCGCGTCGAGGAGGACGAGGTCGTAGCGTCGCGCCGCGCTCGCGCACAGCTCCTGCATCCGCGGGCTCGACAGCAGCTCGGCCGGGAGCGCCGCCGCCGTCCCTCGCGCCATCAGCTCGAGCCCGGGCGTCCCGGTCGAGCGGGTCGCCTGCTCGACGGTCGCCGCGCCGGTCAGCACGTCGGCGAGCCCCGGCTGCGTCTCCGCCGCGAAGGATCGGTGCACCGTACCGCGCCTGAGATCCGCGTCGACGAGGAGCACCCGCATCCCGGCGGCCGCGGCGAGCTGCGCGAGGTTGGCGCACAGGAACGACTTGCCCGCGCCGGCCGAGGGGGAGCTCACGGCGACCACGCGGCCGCGCGACTCCAGCGCGCACCCGAGCGCCGTGCGCAGCCCGCGCAGGCTCTCGATCGACGGGTCGTCCGGGCTGTCGGCGGCGAGCGGCACGCGGCGCGCCCGCCGGCGGCGCCCGAGCGTGGCCTCGCGCCGGCTGTGCGGCACCGCGGCCATCACCTGGAGGCCCGTGGCCCGCTCCAGCGCGAGCGGGTCGCTCGCCGCCGCGTCGCCGGCGCGCCGCGCGAGGATCAGCGCGCCCCCGCCGCCGAGCCCGAGGAACAGCGCCAGGAGCCAGGTCGCCGGGGCCGCGGGGCGCACCGGCGCCGCCGACACGGCCGGCGCGTCGAGGAGGCGGGCGCGGGCCTCCCCGAGGGTCCACGCCTGCGCGAGGCTCATCCGCTGGGCCTGAGCGGAGAGGAGCCCGTCGAGGCGGGTCGCGACGCTCGCGCTCCGCGCGAGGCCCGCCGCGCCCCGCTGGTCGTCGGGCAGAGCGCGCACCCGGGGATCGAGCGCGGCGCGCTCTTCCCGGGCGGCGGTCAGCCTGCGCTCGAGCGCGGCGGCGTCCGGGTGCTGGTCCGTGTACCGCGTGGAGAGCAGCCGCTGTTCGCTCGCCAGGTCGGAGGTGAGCGCTTCGAGCTCCGCCGACCGGTCGACCGCCGCCTTGGCCTGCAGCGGGAGATCGACGATCCCCCGGCTCGTGCGGTACCGGACGAGCGCCGCCTCGGCCTCGTCCACCCGCGCGGCGGCCTCGGGGAGCCGCGCGTCCAGGAGGGCGCGCCGCGCCGCCGTCTCCGCCGCGCGGCGCTCGGCGTCCTGGCGCAGGTAGGACCTCGCGAGCTCGGCGAGCACGGCCGCGAGGCGCGCGGGGTCGGGGCCGTCCAGCCAGACCGACATCACGCCCGCGCCCTTCACCGTCTCCTCGATCCAGAGCCCGTCCCGGAGCGCCGCGATGGCGTCCTCGCGCCGCAGCTTCTCGAGGTGGAACTCGGTCCCGGGGCGCGCGGCCAGCTCCGAGACGAGCAGCTCGAGCCGGCCCGCTCCGTACGCCGCGCGCGCCGGTTCGCCCACGCGCCCCGCCAGCAGGACGCGGCCGGACGGGAGCGCCAGGCGGAACGCGTCCGCGCCCTCGGCGGTGAGCGTCAGCCGCTCGCCGGCCAGATCCTCGGGGACGTCCAGGCGGGCGACGGCGATGCGCTCGCCGCCCCACGCCCAGCGGGCGAGGCGCGGCAGGTCCAGCGGCGGCGCCACGGGGGCCTGGCGCGCGCGCGCGGCGGCGCCGCCGAAGATCGGAAATCGGCTCGGCTCCGCGACCACGTCCAGCCCGAGCGCGTCGACCACGGGGCCGAGCACGCTCCGCGACCGCAGGATCTCGGCGTGGCCCTCCGTCGTCCTCGGCGGCTCGAACGCGGGCTGCGCGAGGCGGAGGCGGACGCCCAGGGACTGTGGATCCGACACCTGCAGCGACATCGTGGCGCGATGGACCGGCGGCGCCGCGCCCAGGTACAGCGCGGCCGCCGCGAGCGCGCCGAGGGTGGACGCGAGCAGCGTCCGCCAGCGCGCCGCCAGCGCGCGGCCGAGTTCCCGGGCCGTCAGCTCGTCCTCGCGCAAGGTCAGGCCGGCCGCCGCCGAGGGCAGCTCGCGCCGCGGCGTCGCCGGCCCCGGCTCTGGGGCGACCTGGTGCTCTTCCGGGGGTGCTTCCTGCCGCTCGCTCGCCTCTTCCTGGCCCATCGCTCCGCCCCCGGCGTCCGCAGCGGCGACATCCCCGAGCCCCGTGCCTGGTCCCGCGGCGGGCGAAGGACCCCCTCGCCCGCTCACCCGGTGAGGCTCCGCACCCCTCCCCCGAAGATCGACTGCACAGTTGGAGTGCGGCGGCTGCCGCGGGGCGCGGTCGCCCGCGCCCTGAGGGACGGGACCTCCAGGCCCTCGCTCGGCCGCTTCGCAGGCACGCCCCCCGAAGCGTGCGTTGATGGTGCCCCGGGCCCGACCTACCTCGTTCATGACCCCGGCCGCTCGGATCCTCGGCCGCTGTGCACCCGGAGGCGCTCACGGCTCCCGCTCCGCTCCACCTTCCAGCCGAGACCCGCGCCTTCGGCCCCGGCGCGCCCGTGGGCCCGCCGCCATGATCGCGCCCGTCCTGTCGTACGTGGCGCGCGAGCGCGAGCGGATCCTGCCCGCCGGATCGCTGCGCAACCGCTTCGCGTCGGGGCTCCTCTGGTCGCTCGTGTCGGCGGTCGGGTCGCGCGGCCTGAACGTCGCCGCGTCCCTGGTCTGCGCTCGCCTGATGGGCCGCGCCGTCTACGGTGAGTACGGCATGGTGCAGAGCACCGTCGGGATGCTCGGCTCCTTCTCCGTGCTCGGGCTCGGGATCACCGCGACCCGCTACGTCGCCGAGTACCGCGACAAGGATCCCGAGAAGGTGGCGCGCGTGCTCCGGATGTCCTCGCTGGCCTCCGGGGCGTCCGGCGTGCTCATGACGGCCGCCCTCCTCGCCTTCGCGCCGCTCATCGCGGGCCGCGTGCTCGCCTCCCCGCGGCTCGCGACCCCGCTCATGCTCGGCGCGGCGATGGTCGCGCTCAACGCGCTCGTCGCGTTCCAGAACGGGGTCCTGGCCGGCTTCGAGGCGTTCCGGCCGATGGCCCGCATCAGCCTCGTGAGCGGGCTCACGTCCTTTCCGCTCATCGCGATCGGCGCCTGGCAGCGAGGGCTCGAGGGCGCGGTGGTCGGGACCGTCGCCTCGCTCCTCGTCAACCTCGTGCTCAACCAGCGGAGCCTGCGCGAGCAGTACGCGCGCGCCGGCATCCGGCCCCGCGCGCCGGACTGGCGCCGCGAGGCCTCGGTGTTCTGGAGCTTCGCCCTGCCGGCGTTCCTCGCCTCCTTCGCGGTGACGCCCGCGCTGTGGGCCTGCAACGCGCTGCTCGCGAACACGCCCGGCGGCTACGCCGAGCTCGGCGTGTACACGGCCGCCGAGCGTTGGCGCCTCGCGCTCCTGTTCGTGCCGATGACCGTGTTCCGGATGGTGTTCCCCATGATGTCGAACCTGAGGGGGGCCGCGGACACGGTGCGGTACGCGCGCCTGAATCGCGCCAACCTCGTCGTCACCCTGGTCCTGGTCACCGTCCCCGCGCTCGCGGTCGGGCTCCTGGCCCGCCCGGCGATGGCCGCGTTCGGGACCGGGTTCGCCGCCGGCTGGCCGGTCCTCGTGATCCTGACCGCCTCCACCATCCCCGAGGCGCTCAACACGGTCTTCGGCTACCCGCTCGTCGTCGGCCACCGCATGTGGACCCGCTTCGGGTTCGACGTCGTGCTGGGCGTGACGGTGGTGGCGCTCGGCAGCCTGCTCATCCCGAGGTGGGGCGCGGCGGGGCTCGCGGTCGCCTACGCGGCCGCGTTCACGGCCACCGCCGCTGGCCTGTTCGCCTTCACCTCCTTCCACCGGCGCGCCCTGCTGCCCGGCGAGCCCGCCGCCGCGCCGGCGGTACCGCCGGGAGCAGCCGAGCAGCAAAGGGGCTGATCCCGGCGCGAGCCCGCCGCCCCGCATCCGCCCGCCCGCGCGACCCAGGAGCGTGCCTCCCCTCCCCTGGCCTCCCACTTCGCCGGCGGCCGACCCACGATCCTCCGGACGCGAAGTGAGCGCGCGGGGTGGGCCATGGGTCAGGGTCGGTCGAGGATGGTGGGCGCCTGCGGATGCGCCCTGGTGCTTTGGAGCTGCTCCGCCGCCTCTTCGCCCAGCGCCCCCGACGCGGGGCACACCGCGCTCGCGATCGACGCGTTCACCGCGACCCCGTCCGAGCTCACGGAAGGGCAGAGCACGACGCTCGCGTGGACGCTGACGGGCGCGGTCACGATCACGATCTCGCCCGACGTGGGCGCCCTCGCGGCCGACCAGCGTTCCGTGACCGTGAAGCCGGTCACCACGACGACGTACACGCTGACCGCGACCGACGACGCCGGGGCGCCGCAGACCAGGGCGGTCACGGTGACGGTGCACCCTCGCATCGCGCTCGAGATCGGCTCGTTCACGGCCACGCCCTCCGACCTCGCGCTCGGGCAGAGCACGACCCTGGCGTGGTCGCTGGCCGGCGCGGCCGGCGTCGCGATCTCGCCCGACGTGGGCGCGCTCGCGGCCGGCCAGACCTCCGTCGCCGTGATCCCCGCCGACACGACGACCTACACACTGACGGCGAGGGACGACGCCGGCGCGACGCAGTCGAGGACCGTCACGGTCACGGTGCATCCTCGCAAGGTGGGCGACTGGACCTACTACGGCGCGCGCGAGGGCCTCTCGCGGGACATCCGGGACGTCTCGGCCGACGAGGGCGGGAACGTCTACGTCGCCGGCGTCGACGCCCTCTACGCGAAGCAGCGCGGCGACGAGAAGTTCCTGCGCTTCGACGCTGCGAACGGCGGGCTCTCCCGGAAGTGCAACGACTGGTCGTACTCCACCAAGGTGGCCCAGCTCCCGCCCACGCCGTTCACGCTCTGCCCCGTCATCTCGGTCGCCGGCGCGGCACCCGGCGGCGCGTTCGTCGGCTACGACGGCTTCGACTTCTCGTTCATCTGCGACCTGCAGGACGTGGTCTGCCTGGAGCAGCCGCTGGCGGGCTGGGCCCTCGACTCGGGCGGCGCCGACGTGGTCGCCTTCGACGGCAAGAGCCTGTCGCTGACCCGGCACGTGCTGACCGGCGGCCCGCCCCACGTCGTCTGCGACTACCTGCACGATCAGTGGACGAAGAAGTGCCAGCCGGCCCCGGGTCAGCAGCCGCTCGCCTCCCTGCCCTACTGGACCACCGGCCGCCGCCTGCTGCACCGCGTGGACCACGTCGCCGTCAACCACAACGCCTGGTCGCTCATGTACGGGGACGCCTGGATGGGCGGGCAGCACGCCACCCTGGCCGCGCTGATCGCGAAGCCGCAGCAGCGCGGCTGGTGGGACCCCATCGCCGAGCTGGACGCCTCGACCCAAGACGAGTGGAAGGACGCGCGCTACTTCTGGGAGCACCTGCACCCGGTGGTCACCTGGACCGCCAGCAACGGCGCGCAGTCCGTCTACTACGGCCAGGGGTACGCGGTCTCCATCAACCCGCAGGACGGCGCGCCCTGGGGCTCGAACGGCGCCCGCACCGCCTACGTCCCGGTGAACCAGGGCGGCTACGGCGAGACCTTCTCGCGCCAGGACTGGTGGATGGGCCCGGCGGCGCAGGTCGTCGACCACGCCGACGGCAAGACGACCGACTGGATGTACGGCGCGGACATCTGGCCGGACGTCCCGCCGTTCATCCCGGCCAGCCTCGGCGACGGCACGCCGGACGACAGCGTGCGGGCGCTCTCGCACTGCCAGGACGGCACGGTGTGGGTGGGGTCGTTCACCCACGGCCTGGCGCAGCTCGACGCGTGGGGGAACGTCATTCAGAAGGTGAGCCTGCCCGACAACTTCGCCGGTGCGGTCGCGCTGGCGTGCGACTGGGGCGGCGCCGGCGCGGGGACCCTCTGGATCGGGCTCGGCACGGGTGGCGTCCTGCGGCGCACGACGGACGGGCACTTCCAGGACATGACGGTGGCGGGCGCGCCCGCCTTCGCCTCGCAGCCGGTGCGGAGCATCCAGCTCGACCGGTGGGGGAGCGGGGGCCGCGTCGTGTACTTCGCGTTCGGCGCGGTCTCCGACAAGAGCGGGGCGATCACCGCGCCGGGCGGCGTCGCCGCCTACGCCGGCCCCTGACGCGCCCGGCGAACCCGCCGCGCGCGCTCACCCCCGCAGCCCCTCGAGCTCCTGCCACCGGGCATAGAGCCGCTCCACCTCGGCCGTGACGGTCTCCAGCTCCGCCCGCAGCCCGGCCACCGCGGCCCCGTCGCGCTGGTAGGTGGCGGGGTCCGAGAGCGTCCGCTCCAGCTCCGCCTGGCGCTCCTCCGCGGCGAGGATGGCCGCCTCCATGCCCTCGAGCTCGCGCTGCTCGTTGAAGCCGAGCTTGCCGGGCTTGCGCGCCGGGGGACGCCCCTCCTCCCCCCGGCCCTCGCCTCTCCGGGGCGAGGGGGACGGGACGCGCTCGCCTCCCCGGGGCGCGGCGCGCTCCGCCTCCGCGGCCCGCGCCGCCTGCTCCTTGAGCGTGCGGTAGGTCTCGTAGTTCCCCGGGTAGCGCGTGACGCGGCCGCCCCCCTCGAAGGCCAGGATGCCGGTCGCCACCTTGTCGAGGAAGTAGCGGTCGTGCGTGACGAGCAGCACGCTCCCGTCGAAGTCGAGGAGCAGCCGCTCCAGCACGTTGAGGGTGACGAGGTCGAGGTCGTTGGTGGGCTCGTCCAGCACGAGCACGTTGGCGCCCTCCAGGAAGAGGCGCGCCAGGAGCAGGCGGTTCCGCTCGCCGCCGGAGAGCGCCTTCACCTGCATGCGCTGGACGGTGGGCGGGAAGAGCAGGTCGTCGAGGTAGTCGCGCAGCGCCACGCGGCGGCCGGAGAGCTCGACGAAGTCCTCGCCCCCCTTCCCCGGCGCGCCGCCGCCGGCCGCCTCGTAGACGGTCTGCTCCGGGTCGAGCCGGGTGCGCTGCTGGTCGTAGTAGGCGACGCGGGTCTTCGCGCCCACCACCGTCCGCCCGGCGTCGGGCGGCAGCTCGCCCAGCACCACCCGCAGGAAGGTGGTCTTCCCGACCCCGTTCGGCCCCACCAGCCCGAGCCGCTCGCCGCGCTGCAGCTTGAAGTCCACCCCGTCGAGGACGGCCGTGGCGCCGAAGCGCTTCACGAGCCCCTCCCCCTCCAGCACCACCTGCGACAGGCGGGGCGCCGGGGCGAGCTTCAGCTCCGCCACCCGCGGCGGGGTGAAGCCGCGCTCCGCCATGAGCTGGCGCGCCCGCGCGATGCGCGCCTTGCTCTTCGTCCGGCGCGCCTCGACGCCCTTGCGGAGCCACGCCACCTCCTGCGCGATCCAGCGCTCGCGCTTGTGCTGCGCCAGCGCGCCCTGCTCCTCGGCGACGAGCTTCTGCTCCAGGTAGGCCTGGTAGTTGCCGGGGTAGCTCGTCACGCCGGCGCCGGGCGTGATCTCCACGATCCGGTCCACCAGGTCGTCGAGGAAGTAGCGGTCGTGGGTGACGAGGAGCAGCGCCCCGCCCAGCGCGTCGATCTCCTCCTCCAGCCAGTCGACCGTGTCGGCGTCGAGGTGGTTGGTGGGCTCGTCCAGGAGCAGCAGGTCGGGCCGGGTGAGCAGCGCCCGCGCGATGGCGACCCGCTTGCGGGTCCCGCCGGACAGGTCCGCCACTGCCCGCTCCCACTCCTTGACGCCCAGGCGATCGAGCAGCCGGCGCGCCTCGTGGGCGGTGTCCCAGCCGCCGAGGTGGTCGATCTCCTCCGAGAGGGCAGCCAGCTCCGCCAGCAGCCGCTCGTGCGCCGCCTCGTCGCGCTCGGCCGCGAGCCGGCCGGAGAGCTCCGCGTGCGCCGCCAGGGCGGCCCGGAGCGGCGCCCGGGCCACCTCCAGCTCGGAGGCGACCGTCGCGCCCGCCTCGAACTCGGGCTCCTGCGGCAGGTAGGTGACCGACGCCCCGCGCCGGAGCTGCACCTCGCCGCGGTCCGGCTCGGCGGCGCGCGCCAGGATGCGCATGAGCGAGGACTTCCCGGAGCCGTTCACGCCCACCAGGCCCACCCGCTCCGCCTCGTCGATGGTGAAGGTGAGCCCGTCGAAGACGACGCGGCTGCCGAAGGAGAGCCGGAGGCCGGCGGCGTGGAGGAGGGTCACGGGCGCAATCTACCCGGAAAGCCTCCGCGAGGCGGGGGGCGCGGTCCGGCGCTAGGATCGAGGGGTGTCCAAGGCCTTCACCAGCGAGGAGACCCCCGAGGCGGAGCTCGTCGCCCGCCCTCCCCCGCGCCTCGCGCCGGGCGAGGTCCGCTACGTGACGCCGGAGGGGCAGGCGGCCCTCCGGGCGGCGCTGGCGCGCGCCGAGCGCGAGCTGGCGGAGGCCGCGACCTCGCCGGCGGCCGCCCGGGAGGCGCGGCGCGCGGAGCTGGAGCGCCGCGCCGGCTTCCTGCGCGGCACCCTCGCCGCCCTCACCGTGCTCGGCCCGGAGGCGGCGCCCGCCGGCCAGGCCGGCTTCGGCAGCTGGGTCACGGTCGAGGACGAGGCGGGAGAGCGCGCCACCTGGCGCATCGTCGGGCCGGACGAGGCGGACGCCCGGCGGCGCCTCGTCAGCGCCGACGCCCCCCTGGCGCGCGCGCTCCTCGGCAAGCGCGCCGGCGATACGGCGACGGTGCGCCGCCCCAAGGGCGAGGTGGAGCTGACGGTGGTGGAGGTCCGGAGGACGCCGCCGGGGTGAGGTCCTCGACCGCGACCTCGACCCCAACTCGACCCCAACCTCGACCCCGACCCCGACCTCGATCCCGACCTCGATCCCGACCGCGACCTCGACCAGCGGACGGATACGCCCGCCAGCGGGCGGCGGGGTGGCCCTCCGAAGGAGCGCAGGCCGACCTGCGTGAGATTCCCGCCCGCCGTACTGCCGCCAGCAACGCCGGTGCCGCGCCGGCGCGAGGACCTCGTGCGCCGTGCCGGCGCGGCACGATGCGTTGCCCGGCCTCCGCGCGCTTCTGCCCCGACCGCCGTACCTACCCGGCGGTCGTCCGGAGCGACGCCGGCGGGCCACCCCGCCGCCCGCTCGGGACCGCTGCCAGCGATTCGAGGGGGGGGCCCGCGCCGCGCCGCCGCGCCGGGCGGCGCCGGCGGGGGGCCGCGCCGCGCGCCTGCCTCGGGATCACCGCACCGTCGCCGCCCCGGGTGCGGCCGCCGCGGGGAGCGGGAAGCCGCGCTCGCGCATGAGCGCGGTGATGCCCGGGTCCCGGCCGCGGAAGGCGCGGTAGGCCTCGGCCGGATCGCGGGTGTTGCCGCGGGTGAAGATCTCGCCGCGGAGCCGGGCGGCCACCTTCGCGTCCCACGGGCCGCCCGCCTCGGTGAAGGCGGCGAAGGCGTCGGCGGAGAGCGTCTCGGCCCACAGGTAGCTGTAGTAGCCCGCGGAGTAGCCGTCCCCGCCGAAGACGTGCAGGAACTGCGGGGTGCGGTGGCGCATGACGATCTCGCGCGGCATCCCGAGCGCCGCCAGCGTCTCCCGCTCGAAGGCGCGGGGGTCCACCGGGCGCGCGCCGGCGAGGTGAAGCTTCAGGTCCACCAGCGCGGCCGAGAGGTACTCCACCGTCCGGAACCCCTCGTTGAAGGTCTTCGCCCGCTCGATGCGCTGCACCAGCGCCGGGGGGATGGGCTGCCCCGTCCGGAAGTGCACCGCGTAGCGCGCCAGCACCTCGGGCGTCGAGAGCCAGTGCTCGAGGAGCTGCGAGGGGAACTCGACGTAGTCGCGCGCGACGTTCGTCCCGGCGAGCGACGGGTACCGCACGGCGGACGAGAGCCCGTGCAGCGCGTGCCCGAACTCGTGGAAGAGCGTGGTGGCGTCCTCCCAGCTCACCAGCACCGGCTCGCCGGGCTTGCCCTTCACGAAGTTGGCGTTGTTCGAGACGATGGTGGTGACCGGCCCGTCCACCCGCTGCTGGCGGCGGTAGGCGTTCATCCACGCGCCGGAGCGCTTCCCCTTCCGCGCGTAGGGGTCGAAGTACCAGAGCCCGACGTGCTGGCCGGCGCCGTCGGTCACCTCCCACACCCGCACGTCCGGGTGCTGCACCGGCACCTGGCCCGCCGGCACCGGGGCGAAGCGGAACCCGAAGAGCCGCCCGGCGACGTCGAACATCCCCTCGCGCAGCTTCTCGAGCTGCAGGTAGGGCTTCACCTCCTCGGCGTCGAGGTCGTAGCGCGCCTTGCGCACCTTCTCCGCGTAGAAGCGGTAGTCCCAGGGCGCGAGGGTGAGCTTCGGGCCGCGGCCCGCGGCCGCCTCGGCGTCCGCCACCGCCTGCATGTCGGCCACCTCCTCGCGGGCGCGGGCCACCGCCGCCGGCCACACCGCCTCCATGAGCTCGGCGGCGCGCTCCGGCGTGCGCGCCATCTGGTCCTCCAGGCGCCAGTGGGCGTGGGTGGGGTAGCCGAGGAGCTTCGCCCGCTCGGCGCGCAGCGCCAGGATCTGGGCGACGACGGCGTTGTTGTCGTGGAGGTCGCCGTGATCCCCGCGCAGCGTGAACTCCTGGAAGACCTTCTCGCGCAGGTCGCGGCGGGTCGAGGCGGCCAGGAACGGCTCCACCGAGGAGCGGGTGTTGAGCACCGCCCACTTCCCCGGGTGGCCGCGCGAGGCCGCGGCCGAGGCGGCGGCGGCGCGGACCGACTCGGGCAGCCCCGCCAGGTCCTCCTCCCGCTCGAGCACGAGCAGCCGGTCGTTCTCGTCGGCGAGCACGTTCTGCGAGAAGCGGGTCTGCAACGCGGCGAGCTGCTGGTTGAGCTCGCCCAGCCGCTGCTTGGCCGGGCCCTCCAGGCGCGCGCCGGCGCGGACGAGCTCCTTGTGCCAGTACCAGGCGAGCCGCTGCGCCTCCGGGTCGAGCCGCGCGCGCGCCTCGTACACGGCCGCGACGCGCCGGAAGAGCTGGGCGTTCTGCGCGATGCGGTCGCGGTGGGCGGCCAGCTTCGGCGCCGCCTCCCGCTCGACCGCCTGCACCGCGTCGTCCGCCAGCGTCGAGGTGTAGACCCCGAGCACCGCCTGCACGCGGTCGAGCGTCCGGCCGGCGCGCTCCAGCGCCACGAGCGTGTTGTCGAACGTCGGCGGCGCGGGATCGGCGGCGACGCGCTCCACCTCGGCCAGGTGCTCGGCCAGCGCGGCGTCGAGCGCCGGGCCGAGGTCCGCCACCCGGACCCGGTCGAACGGCGGGACGCCGCCGTAGGGACCGGGCCAGGGGGCGAGGAGCGGGTTCGGACTGGCGGGCGCGGCGAGCAGGGCGAAGGTCAGCAGTCCGGTCGCGATCATCGCTGGCTCACACCCCGAGCTTCTTGAAGAAGTCGTTGCCCTTGTCGTCCACCAGGATGAAGGCGGGGAAGTTCACGACGTCGATCTTCCAGACCGCCTCCATGCCCAGCTCGGGGAAGTCGATGCACTCCACCTTCTTGATGTTCTCCTCCGCCAGCACCGCCGCCGGGCCGCCGATCGACCCCAGGTAGAAGCCGCCGTGCTTCTTGCACGCGTCGGTCACCTGCTGGCTGCGGTTGCCCTTCGCGATCATGACCATCGAGGCGCCGTGCGACTGGAGCAGGTCCACGTAGGAGTCCATGCGGCCGGCGGTGGTGGGGCCGAACGAGCCAGAGGGCTTGCCGGGCGGGGTCTTGGCGGGGCCCGCGTAGTAGACCGGGTGGTCCTTGAGGTACTGCGGGACGCCCTTCCCCTGGTCGATGAGCTCCTTGAACTTGGCGTGCGCGATGTCGCGCGCCACCACCAGCGTGCCGGTGAGGAGGAGCGGGGTCGAGACCGGGTGCTTCGTGAGCTCGGCCAGGATCTCCTTCATCGGCCGCTGCAGGTCGATCTTGACGCCGTGCTCGTGCTTGCCGGTCCGGTAGGGCGCCGGGATGAGGCGGCCGGGCTCGTGGTCCATCTCCTCGATCCACAGCCCGTCGCGGTTGATCTTGGCCTTGATGTTCCGGTCGGCCGAGCAGGAGACGCCCATGCCGATGGGGCAGGAGGCGCCGTGGCGCGGCAGGCGCACGACGCGCACGTCGTGGGCGAAGTACTTGCCGCCGAACTGCGCGCCGATGCCGAGCTTGTTGGCCGCCTCCAGGAGCTTCGCCTCGAGCTCGAGGTCGCGGAAGGCGGCGCCCTGGTCGTTCCCCTGCGTCGGCAGCCCGTCGTAGTACTTGGTCGAGGCGAGCTTGACGGTCTTGAGGCAGGCCTCGGCCGAGGTGCCGCCGATGGCGAACGCGATGTGGTACGGCGGGCAGGCGGCGGTGCCGAGGTACTTCATCTTCTCGACCAGGAACTTCTCCAGCTTCTCCGGGGTGAGGGTGGCCTTCGTCTCCTGGTAGAGCATGGTCTTGTTGGCCGACCCGCCGCCCTTCGCCACGAACAGGAACTTGTACTCGGCGCCCTCGGTCGCATAGAGGTCGATCTGCGCCGGCAGGTTCGTGCCGGTGTTCTTCTCCTGGTAGAGGGAGAGCGCGACCGTCTGCGAGTAGCGGAGGTTCTCCTTCGTGTAGGTCTCGTGGACGCCGCGCGAGAGCCACTCCTCGTCCTTGGCGCCGGTCCACACCTGCTGGCCCTTCTTGCCCTGGATGGTGGCGGTGCCGGTGTCCTGGCAGATGGGCAGCTCGCCGCGGGCGGCGATCTCGGCGTTGCGCAGGAAGGCGAGCGCGACGCCCTTGTCGTTCTGCGACGCCTCGGGGTCGGAGAGGATCTTCGCCACCTGCTCGTTGTGCGCGGGCCGCAGGAAGAAGGAGCACTCGCGCAGCGCCTCGCGGGCGAGCTGCGCCAGCGCCGACGGCTCGACCTTCAGGATCTCCTTCCCGTCGAACGTCGCCACCGAGACCCCCTCCTTCGTGAGCAGGCGGTACTTGGTCTCGTCCTTCGCGAGCGGGAACGGGTCCTGGTACTGGAAGGCAGGGGCGGCCATGTCGGCTCCTTGGGGGTTGAGGGGGCGCCCCGCCGGCCGTGGGCCGGCGGAGCCTTCTTCGGAACGGGTGGGTCGGGGTAGGAAATCATAGCTTTCCACCCTAGGAAAGGGCCATGGCCTCCCTCGCGCTCGCCCGCTCCCCCGTCCATCCGCAGGGAGGGCCCGTCCGCCTGCGCTACCGCGCCGCCGGCGAGGGCCCGCCGGTGCTCCTGCTGCACGGCGGGTGGGGCGAGGCCGCCTACCCGTGGGACGCGGCCGTGGCCGCGCTGGCGCCGGCGCACCGCGCCATCGCCCTCGACCGCTCCGGCTACGGCGGCTCGGAGGGCGGCGGGGAGCTCCCGGATGGCTTTCACCGGGCGATGGCCGAGGAGACGCTGGCGGCCCTCGACGCGCTGGGGGTGGACGAGGTGGCGCTGTGGGGCCACAGCGACGGCGCGGTGGTGGCGGCCTGGACCGCCCTCCTCGCGCCGCGCCGGGTGCGGGCGCTGGTGCTCGAGGCGGTGCACCTCTTCGCCGCCAAGCGCGGCTCGCTGCCCTTCTTCCGCGACGCGGTCGAGGCGCCGGAGCGGTTCGGCCCCGAGGTGGCGGCGGCGCTCGAGCGCGATCACGGCGCGCGCTGGCGCGAGGTGCTGGCGCGCGGCGGCCGCGCCTGGCTGCGCCTCATCGAGCGCGGGCTGGCCGAGGGCGGGGACGTGTACGGCGGGCGCCTGTCCGAGCTCGCCGCCCCCACCCTGCTCCTCCACGGCCGCCACGACCCGCGCACCGAGCCGGGCGAGCTCGCGGCCGTGCAGCGCGCGCTCCCGGCCGCGCGCCTGGCGCTGGTGGAGGCCGGCCACAGCCCGCACACGAGCGCCCGCGCCGGCGCCGAGAGCGTGGCGGCGGCGGCGCGCTTCCTGCGCGAGGTGTGGCCGCCGTCCGGCCGCTAGCCGCGGCTCGGCGGCGCCGGGCCCGCCAGCGGGTCGTCGGCCTCGGCGGGCGGCGGCTCCGGGGCGAGCGCGGACCAGAGCCCGGAGACCTTCCCCAGCGGCCGGAGCGGCGCCTCGCGATCCAGCGTGCGCTGCACGAGGGCCTGGATGCGCCGCGCCACCCCGGTGCAGTAGGCCTGGTCGTTCACGGCCTCGCGCGGCGCGCCGAGGTGGATGGGCGGGTGGAACACGATCTTCCAGCGCGTCGGCAGCGGGACCGGCGTGAGCGGCAGCGGCAGGAGCGAGCCGATGAGCGGCTCGAGCAGGCGGATGGTCCAGCCCACCGGCAGGCACTCCTCGCCGCCCAGCACCGCCGCCGGGACGATCACCGCGTCGCGCGCGATCGCCACCCGCACGAAGCCGCGGTTCCAGTCGCGCATGCGGTAGGCGTCCCAGAACGGCTTGCAGTTCCCGCGCACGCCCTCCGGGAAGATGCCGCACGCCTCGATCGCGTCGGGGAGCCGCTCCGGGCGGCGGAACCAGCTCGCCGGCACCGCCCCGAAGCGCCGCAGGAATGGCCCCAGCAGCGGCGCCGAGAGCGCCGCGTCCTGGGTGGCGAAGAACGGCGCCCGCCGGATGCCGTGCGCCTCGGCCACCGCGAAGGTGAGGAAGAAGGCGTCGAGCGGGAACCAGCCGGCGTGGTTCTGGACGTGGACGAGCCGGCCCTCGCGCGGCACGTGCTCGAGGCCCTCCACCTCGAACCGGAAGTAGCCGCGCGCGATGAGCCGCCGCATGGGCGGGAAGAGCCGGCGGACCACGTACTCGCGGTCGATGGAGGGGGCGGCCGGCGGGGGCGCGGGCATGCGCCCTTTCTAACGCCGCGCGACCAGCCCGTCGACGAGGGCCCGCAGCGCCGCCGGCTCGAAGGGCTTCTCCACCCGGGGGTTCGGCACGCGCGCCAGGAAGTCGCGCGCCTGGGGGGTGAAGGCGCCCCCGGTGATGAAGACCAGCCGGTCGCTGGGCGTGGCGCTCGCCGGGCCGAGCCGCTCGTGCAGCTCCATGCCCGACATGTCCGGCATCATGAGGTCGCACAGCACCACGTCGTAGGCGGCCTGCTGCAGCTGCTCCAGCGCCGCCGGGGCGCTGTTGAGCACGGTCACGTCGTGCATGGCCAAGATGCGGGCCACGGCGCGCGCGACCATCGGCTCGTCGTCGACCACCAGGATGCGCGCCCGGCTGGCGGCCGGCTCGGCGCCGGCGGCCGGCTCGAGCGCGACCGCGGGCAGCGAGACGCGGAAGGTGGTCGCGCCGGGGCGGCTCTCCACCGAGATGTCGCCCCCGAGCCCGGTGACGATGCCGTGGCACACCGACAGCCCGAGCCCGGTGCCCACCCCGATCGGCTTGGTGGTGAAGAAGGGCTCGAAGATGTGGGAGAGGTGCTCGGGCGGGATGCCGCAGCCGGTGTCGGAGACCTCGACCAGCACCTGCCGCGGGCCGAAGGGACGGCAGACGACCTGGATGCGGTTCCGGTCCGCCTGCCCCTCGCCGATGGCCTGCGCCGCGTTGATGAGCAGGTTCAGGAACACCTGCCCCAGGCGATGCGCGCTGGCGAGGACGGGCGGGACCGGCCGCAGGTCGACCTCGAGGAGCGCCCGGTGGCGGATCTCGTTGTGGGCGAGGTTCATGGCCGAGCGCAGCACCGCGCGCAGGTCGACCTCCTCGTCGGGCCGCTCCTCGGGGCGCGAGAAGGTCTTGAGATCGCGCACGATCTCGCGCACCCGCACCCCGCCCTCGCGCGCCTCCTCCAGCGCGCGCGTCACCTCGGTGGGTCCGCCGCCGCGCTCCAGCTCCTCGATGGCGTAGGAGAGGTTCGAGAGCACGAAGGCGAGCGGGTTGTTGATCTCGTGCGCCACGCCGGCCGCCAGCGTCCCGAGCGCCGACATCCGGTCCGCGAACAGGAGCTGCGCCTCCAGGGCGCGCTTCTCGGTCACGTCCTCCACCACGCCCACCACGTACTGGAAGGCGCCGTGCGGGTCGCGGACGGCGGTGGCGCGCACCACGGCGTGCAGGATCCCGCCATCGCGCTTGCGGTAACGCCGCTCCTCGACGACGCGGTCGCGCCGGCCCTCCACCAGGTCCCGCAGGTCCGCCTCGCCGGCGGCGACGTACGCCGGCTCGAGCACGTCGCGCAGCGAGAGCTCCCGCAGCTCGTCCGAGCTGTAGCCGAGCATCTCGCGGAGCACGCTGTTGTGCTCGAGGATGCGCCCCTCCGCGTCGACGAAGTGGATGCCCATCCCGGCGCTCTCGAAGGCGGCGCGGAACTTGGCCTCGCTGGCGCGGAGCGCCTCCTGCGCGCGGGTGAGCTCCTCGAGCTGGCCGGCGCGGGCGTCCTCGGAGCGCTTGCGGTCGGTGATGTCGCGGGCGGTGGCCTGGTGGTAGAGGACGCCCTGCAGCTCGAAGACCCGGACGCTCACCTCCACCGGGAACGTGCTGCCGTCCTTGCGGCGGTAGCGCGTCTCGAAGAGGTCGCTGCCCTGCGCGCGCTGGACGCGGATGCGCTCGGGGAAGTCCCCCAGAGTGGCCGGATCGCGGAGATCCATCGAGCGGAGCTCCAGCAGCTCCTCCCGGGAGTAGCCGAGCAACGCCGTGGCGCGGTCGTTCGCGTCGAGCAGGCGATGCTCCGCGTCGGCCAGCAAGACCATGTCGTTCGCGTACCGGGCGACGTCGTCCAGCCGCGGTCCAGTCGGCATTGTGCCGCCCAGATTACTCCGCCCGGGGCGGGACGGGATGAAACGGTTGGCGGGCGCCGGCCGGGCCCCCCTGGCAGACCGACACCCCACGGCGGGGCGCAGCCCCTGCGCGGGCCTCCCCCGGGCAGCGGCGCGCCAGGCGACCGCACATTATTCACGCGTCTGTACCACCTCAGCCCACACCCGGAGATCCCGATGGAAACCCGCGGCATCGACTTCCGCACGCTGTCGCTGCAGGACGCGTTCGACCTCGCCATCCTCATCGAGGAGGAGGCGCAGCGCCGGTACCTGTGGTTCACCCAGGAGGTGGGCGGGCGCTACCCCGGCGACGCCGACGACATGTTCCGGATGATGGCCGGCGCGGAGGCGAAGCACGCCGCCCGGCTCATCGAGCGGCGGCGCGAGCTGTTCGGCGGCGCGCCGCGCCGGATCTCGATCGACCAGCTCGACGACGTCGAGGCGCCGGACCGCGGCGCGCCGCGCGTGTTCATGGGGGCGCGGCAGGCCATGCAGGTGGCGCTCGAGGCGGAGGAGAAGGCGTACGACTTCTACGACGAGGCGCTGAAGCAGGTGCGCGATCCGGACGTGCACGAGCTCTTCTCCGAGCTGCGGGAGGAGGAGGTCGCGCACCAGCAGATGGTGCGCGAGCGGATGGAGCGGCTGCCGCCCGGCCCGGACGTCGAGGAGGACGAGGCGGACGAGCCGGGGACCGACCCCGGCAATTAGAGCCCCGCCTCCCCATCCCTCAGGAGGTCGCACTTGAAGCTGTACTACATGCCCGGCGCGTGCTCGCTCTCCCCTCACATCGTGCTGCGGGAGCTCGGGCTGCCGTTCGAGCTGGAGCGGGTCGACACCAAGTCCGGCAAGACCGAGCGCGGCGCCGACTTCCGGGCGCTCAACCCGAAGGGCTACGTGCCGGTCCTGCAGCTCGACGACGGGCGGACGCTCACCGAGGGGCCGGCCATCGTGCAGTACCTGGCCGACCTCGCGCCCGAGGCCAGGCTCGCGCCGCCGAACGGCAGCTTCGAGCGGGCGCAGCTCCAGGCGTGGCTCAACTACGTCACCTCCGAGCTGCACAAGAGCGTCGGCTCGCTCTTCAATCCGTCCATGCCGGCCGAGTGGCGGCAGGCGACCCAGCAGGCGATCGGCGCTCGCTTCGACTACCTGTCGAGCCGGCTCGCGGGCGGCGGGTTCCTCACCGGGCCGCGGTTCACGGTGGCGGACGCCTACCTGTTCGTCGTGCTGTCCTGGACCAGCCACGTCGGCCTGGACCTCGCGCGCTGGCCGGCGCTGAAGGCGTTCGTGGATCGGGTCGCGGCGCGCCCGGCCGTGCAGGCGGCGCTCCGCGCCGAGGGGCTCGCCTAGCCGCGCCCGCGGGTCGTTCCCGCCGCGGGACGGTGTGGTGCGGGCGGCGCCGGTTGTGCCGCCCGCACCGGTGGTTACCCATTCCCCATGATCGAACGGACCCTGCAGGACGTCGTGACGCCGGTCGCGACCAGCGACGGAGCCGGGGTGCGGCTCGCGCGCAGCATCGCCACCGAGCGCCTGGATCACCTCGACCCGTTCTTCCTCTTCGACCACTTCGGGTCGGAGAACCAGGACGACTACCTCGCCGGCTTCCCGCTCCACCCGCACCGCGGGATCGAGACCATCACCTACATGCTCGACGGCAGCGTCGCCCACCGGGACAGCCTCGGCAACGCCGGCGTCATCGGCGCCGGGGACGTCCAGTGGATGACCGCCGGCAGCGGGATCCTCCACGAGGAGATGCCGAAGGTCGGGCCGCGCCGGCTGGACGGCTTCCAGATCTGGGTGAACCTGCCGGCGAAGCTCAAGATGACGCGGCCGCGCTACCAGGACGTCCCTTCGAGCCGCATCCCCGAGGTCGTCCGGCCGGACGGCGCGCGGGTCCGGGTGGTCGCGGGCGAGGTGGACGGGGTGCCGGGCGCCGTGCGCGAGATCTTCGCCGGCCCGACCTACCTCGACGTGACCCTGCCCGCCGGCCGCACCTTCGAGCAGCCGGTGCCGCGCGGCCACACCGCGCTCCTCTACCTCTTCCAGGGCGAGGTCACGGTCGGCGGAGGCGCGCCGGGCCGCGGCGAGGCCGTCCGGGCGACGCGGCTCGCCATCCTGAAGGACGGCGACGTCGTCCGCGCCCACGCCGGCGCAGGGCCGGCGCGCTTCCTGCTCCTGTCGGCGCAGCCGCTCGGCGAGCCCTACGCGCGCTGGGGGCCGTTCGTCATGAACACCCGCGAGGAGATCCAGCAGGCGCTCCAGGAGCTGCGCGACGGCACCTTCGTCCGGGCCCCCTGACTAGCCCGCGAGCAGCGCCTGGAGGGCCCACAGCGCCGCCATCCCCACCGCGATGGTGAGGAAGACGTTGCGGCTCTTCCAGGCGACGAGCGCGGCGGCGAGGCCGGCCAGGAGGCGCGCGTTGCGCCACCCGAGCTGCAGCTCGCCCCCGCGCAGCACGAGCTCGGGCACGATGATGGCGGAGAGCACCGCCGGCGGCACGAAGCGCAGCGCGCGCGCCGCCAGCGGCGGCAGCTCGAACCGGCCGAGCAGCGCGATGAAGGAGAGGCGGGTCAGGAAGGTGAGGAGGCCCGCGACGGCGAGCGCCGGGAGGTAGCTCACGCCGCCCGCCCCGCCGTGGAGGGCTCGCGGCGGAGGGCCTCCGCCCCGAGGCCCGCCAGCACGCCGCCCAGCGCGGCGAGAGGCAGCCCCAGCTTGTAGGGCAGCGCCGCCCCGGCGATCGCCAGCGCGCCCGCCGCCAGCGCCGCTGCCACGCCCGCCCGGTCCTTGAGCGCCGGCACGACGAGCGCGATGAAGGTGAGCGCGAGCGTGAAGTCGAGGGACCAGCTGGCGGGCACCCGGGCGCCGACGAAGATGCCGACGGCGGTGCTCCACTGCCAGGCGAGCCAGAGGGTGAGCCCGGCGCCGAGGAAGTACCAGTGGCGGTACGGCGAGACGTCGCTCCGCCCCTCGTCGCGCAGGTAGCGGGTGACGGCCACCGCGTACGCCTCGTCGGTGAGGAGGTAGGCGAGCCCCGCCTTCCACCCCCGGCCGAGCGGGCGGACGTAGGGCGCCAGGGAGGCGCTGTAGAGCGCGTGGCGCAGGTTCACCACCAGCACCGTGAGGACGATCACGCCGCCTGGCGCGCGGTCGTGGATGAGCTGGGCGGCGATGAACTGCGCCGAGCCGGCGAAGACGATGGACGACATGCCCTGCGCGACCGCCACCGGGAGCCCGGCGGAGAGCGCGAGGAGGCCGTAGATCATCCCGAACGGCGCCACGCCGAGCAGGATGGGCAGCTCGTCGCGGCAGCCGGACAGGAACTCGTTCCCGCGCGTGAAGCGCGGCGCTTCGGGTAGCATGCCGGACAACATACAACCGAAGGAGCGTCGATCGATGCCGCTCAAGCCGAGCGCTCAGAAGGTGCAGGACGCGCTGCGCGCCGCCGGGTTCTCGAACGAGGTGATCGAGCTGCCCGACTCCGCGCGCACCGCCGCCGAGGCGGCGGCCGCGGTCGGGTGCGAGGTGGCGCAGATCGTGAAGTCGCTCCTGTTCGAGGGGCGCCCCAGCGGGCGAGCCGTCCTGGTGGCGGCGAGCGGGAGCCACCGCGTCGACGAGAAGGCGGTGGCGGCGCTGGTGGGCGAGGCGATCGGGCGCGCCTCGGCCGACTTCGTCCGGGAGCAGACCGGCTACGCCATCGGCGGGGTCCCGCCGATCGGGCACGCCCGTCCGGTGGTGACCCTGGTGGACGAGGCGCTCTTCCAGCACCCGCGCATCTGGGCCGCGGCGGGCCACCCGCATGCGGTCTTCGCGCTCACGCCGGACGAGCTGGTGCGGATGACCGGCGGCCAGGTGGCACGGATCGCCTGACGCGGCGGCGACGTCCTCTTAGGATGGGGCCATGGCGAGCAAGCGCATCGGCATCCTCACCGGGGGCGGCGACGTCCCGGGCCTCAACTCGGTCATCAAGAGCGTCACCTACCGGGCCGCCGAGCACGGCCTCGAGGTGGTCGGTATCCGCCGCGGCTGGGAGGGGCTCACCCACCTCGACCTCGATGACGCGCAGAGCAAGGCGCGCTACGTGATGCCGCTCAACCGCGAGAACACCCGCCGCATCGACCGCAGCGGCGGGACGGTGCTGCACTCCTCGCGCACGAACCCCTCCAAGATGAAGAAGCTCCCGCCGCACCTCGCGGCCGGCGACTTCCCCGCCACGCAGAGCACGAAGGGCGGCCAGACCAGCACCGTCCACGACGTGAGCAAGCAGGTGCTGAAGAACCTGGACGCGCTCGGCATCGACTACCTCATCCCCATCGGCGGCGACGACACGCTCAGCTACGCCGCCCGGCTCCACCAGCTCGGCGCCAAGGTCATCGCCATCCCGAAGACGATGGACAACGACGTCCGCAACACCGAGTACTGCATCGGCTTCTCGACGGCCATCACCCGCGCGATCGACGCCATCCAGCGCCAGCGGACCACCGTCGGCTCGCACGAGCGCGTCGGCATCTTCCGCGTCTTCGGCCGCGACGCCGGCTTCACCGCCCTCTACACCGCCTTCGTCACCTCCATCCGCTGCCTCATCCCCGAGTACAAGGCGCCGCTCGACCGCGTCCTCGACCTGCTCCTGACCGACAAGCGCGAGAACCCCAGCAACTACTCGCTCATCGTCCTCTCCGAGGGCGCCGAGTGGGAGGGGTACCGGGTGCAGGAGTACGGCGACGCCGACGCCTTCGGCCACCGCAAGAAGGCCAGCGTCGCCGAGTCGCTCTCGGACGAGATCAAGGCCCGCACCGGCGAGGAGACCATCGTCTCCGACCTCACCTACGACCTGCGCTCCGGCGACCCCGACTTCATCGACAAGCTGGTGGCGCTCACCTACGGCACCATGGCCTTCGACGCCATGCTGGAGGGCAAGAGCGGTCTCATGTCGGCCCTCGTCGACGGCAAGTACGACCTCGTGCCCATCCCCGACCCCAAGCTCGGGCCCCGCAAGGTCGACCTCGCGTCCATGTACAACACCGACCGCCTCCGGCCGAGTTACGCCGCGAAGCGCGGGCTGCCCATCTTCCTCAACCGGGCCTGAGCGCTCCGCCGGGGCGGCGCCCGATCAGCTCCGAGCTGCGTGCGTCGGGGTGACGCCCGCCAGTCCGCGGATCGGTTCCGTGCTGCGTGCGTCGGGGTGGCCACTCGGCGGTGCTCGCCAACGACCTGCCGGGCTGGGTAGGCGGGCGTCGGCGGAAACGCTCCAGGCCCGGCAACGCGACGTGCCACGCCGACGCGGTACGCGCGGCGCACGGGTCGGCGTGGCACCGGCGTTGCTGGCCGGGCGTAGGGCGGGCGGGTCCGTCCGCAGGTCTGGCTGCGCTCCGGCGAGTGGCCACCCCGACTCCCGCGCATGGGAACCGACCGCTC
This sequence comes from Anaeromyxobacter diazotrophicus, assembly GCF_013340205.1. Lineage (NCBI taxonomy): Bacteria > Pseudomonadati > Myxococcota > Myxococcia > Myxococcales > Anaeromyxobacteraceae > Anaeromyxobacter > Anaeromyxobacter diazotrophicus. Next base: position 6,696 of record NZ_BJTG01000007.1, on the reverse strand, counting down.
GGCGTGATCGTGCCCCCGAGCGTTCCGCTCGCCGCGATCGCGAACTTTGAGCGCTCAGATCCCGCCCGCCAGGGGGGCGGCGGGGTGGCCCTCCGCCGGAGCGGAGGCCGACCTGCGGAAGACCACTCCCGATGAACGGGCGCTGCACCGCCGGTGCCGCGCCGGCGCGCGTTCCTCTCGCGCCTCCGCGGCGCGGCACGTTGCGGTGCAAGCCGCCGAGCGTTTCTGCACCGGCCGCCGGATCCCACCCGGCAGGTCGTTTGCCGAGCACCGCCGGAGGGCCACCCCGCCGCCCCCGCTCGGACCCGCTCTCTCTTCGCGCAGGAAGGAGAGGCTCGCTCCCGGCAGCGGCCGGCAGGGGCCGGCAGCGGCGGCTCAGACGCGCTCGAGCACCGCGCGCAGCAGCCGCCAGAAGTTCTGCACGGAGGCGATGCTCACCCGCTCGTCGGGCGTGTGGGCGTCCCACATGGTCGGGCCGAACGAGACCATCTGCAGGCCCGGGTACTTCTCGCCGATGAGGCCGCACTCCAGGCCCGCGTGGATGGCGCGGACCACCATGGGCTTGCCGAACAGCTCCCGGTGGACGCCGTCGACGAGCTTCACGACGGGCGCGCCCGGCTCGGGCTTCCAGCCCGGGTAGCCGCCCGTGGTGTGGGTCTCGAAGCCCGCCAGCGCGCACACGCCCGCGATGCGCGCCGCCAGCGCCGACTTGGAGGCGTCGACCGAGCTGCGGGTGAGGAAGTTCGCCTCGACGGCGTCGTCCCGCGTCTCGAACACGCCGAAGTTGGTCGAGGTCTGGACCAGCCCCGGGATGTCCGGGCTCATCGCCTCCACCCCGTGCGGCCCCGCCAGGAGGAGCCCCACCACCGCCTGCGCGTCGGCCGGCGAGAGCACCGGCCCCGCGCTCCCCGGCTCCACCGCCACGGACAGGCCCGGGTCGAAGGCGCCCAGCGCCGCGCGCCAGGCGGCCTCCTGCCGCGCCACCTCCTCGCGCACCGCCGCCGCCCGGCCCGGCGCCACCTGCAGCACCGCCGAGGCCTCGCGGGCGATGGCGTTGCGCTTGTTGCCGCCGCGCACCGAGGCGAGCTCGCACCCTCCCCCGGCCGCCAGCGCGGCCAGCACCTGCCCCAGGACGCGCAGCGCGTTGCCGCGGCCGGCCGCGATGTCGGTGCCGGAGTGGCCGCCCCGCAGCCCGGAGACCTTCACCCGCAGCGGCACGCTCCCGGCGGCGGGCGCGGCGCGCGTCACGCGGCGGGTGGCGACGGTGTCGACGCCGCCGGCGCACCCGATGGTGAGCTCGCCCTCCTCCTCGCTGTCCAGGTTGAGGAGGACCTTCGCCGCCAGCCACCCGGGCCGGACCGCGTTGGCGCCGGTGAGCCCGGTCTCCTCGTCCACGGTGACGAGCACCTCGAGCGGCCCGTGCCGCAGCTCGGGATCGGCCAGGGCCGCCAGCGCCGCCGCCACGCCGATGCCGTCGTCGGCGCCGAGCGTCGTGCCGCGCGCCCGCACCACCTCGCCGTCCCGGACGACGTCGATGCCGTCCCGCTCGAAGTCGTGCGGAGTGCCCTCGTTCTTCTCGCACACCATGTCGGCGTGCACCTGCAGCGCCACCGGCGCGCGCCCCTCGCCGCCGCGCGCAGCCGCCTTGCGCAGGAGGACGTTCCCCACCGCGTCCTGCTCCACCGCGCACCCGAGCGCCCGCCCCTGCTCCGCCACCCAGCGCATGGCCGCCGCCTCGTTGCGCGAGCCGCGCGGGATGCGGGACAGCTCGAGGAAGTACCTCCACAGCGGGCGGGGTTCGAGGTCGGCGAGGTCGGACACGTGGGCTCCTCGGTGCGTGGGTGGCGGCGTAGGCTAGCCCCGGGCCCGGCGCGAGGAAAGCCGGATCGGCTCAGGGTGCCGGCGGGCGCCGCGCGCGCCACCGCGCCGCGATCCAGAGGCTGGCGGGCAGCGCCGTGAAGTCCGCCAGGAGCGCCAGCAGGAAGGCGGCCGACGCCATGATCCCGAACTGCCGGAGCGGCGGGAAGCTCGAGACCGCCAGGCCGAGGAACCCGGCCGCGTTGATGAGGGTCGCGAAGGCGATGGCGCGGCCCGAGACCCTCAAGGTGTGGCGGAGCCGCTCCTCCACCCCGGCGCCGGCGCGCTCGTGCATGTGGTGGAAGAAGTGGATCTGGTCGTTCTCGGTGGTGCCGAGGACGGTGGTGGCGATGATGATGGTGGCGACGTTGAGCGACCCCCCGAGCAGGCGCATCCCGAGGAAGGTGGCCAGGAGCGCGAACAGCGACGGGATCATCGCCAGGAGCCGCTCGACCCCGCTGCGGAAGAGCACCAGGAAGACGGCGAAGATGAGCACCACCGTGAGCGTGAAGCTCTCCGCCAAGGTCGGCACCAGGCTCGCCCCGACCTTCGTCTGCAGGAGCGACTCGCCGACCACCCGCATCTCGGCGCCCGCCAGCGCCGGCGCCCCGGCGCGCGCCGCCTGCCACGCGGCCGCCACCCGGCCCGCCATCGCCTGGTAGCCGGCCGCGTCGCCGTTCCGGAAGAGCACCGTGAGCTGCAGGTCCGCGAGCCCCTTCACGTCGATGAACCCGCGCAGGTCCGGCTCGGTGAGGAGGAGCTGCTCCAGGTCGGCCGCGGCGCTGGCGAACCCGTCTGCGTCGGCCGGCAGCGCCTCCCCCTGGCCGGCCAGGTAGCGCCGCAGCCGCAGCGGCGTGGTCGGGCCGATCGCCGCCGTCACGTCGGGCGCGGCCTCGACGGCGCTCTGGAAGCGGTCGACGGCCCGCAGCACCTCCGGGTCGGTGGCGGCCGGGGCCGGCAGGTGGATCCACACGCGCGCCACGTTGAGGTCCATCACGTGCTCGCGGAACCAGGCGAGGTCGCGGTGGATCGCCGTGGAGGGGTCGAGGTAGGCCAGCGTGTCGACGCCCACCGACATGCCGCGCACCGCCCCCGGGACGCCGAAGACGGCCACCAGCCCGGCCGCGCACACGGCCAGCGCGCCGCCTGCGAGGGTCCAGCGGTGCCGGAAGGTGAGCCCCGGGAGGGCGTCCGCCACCCGGTCATAGAGCCGGCCGCGGACCCGGACGCTCTGGCCCGTGGGCGTCTTCAGCACGAGCTGCAGCGCCGGGAAGAGCGTGAGGCAGACCACCCAGGACACCACCAGGCCCGCCGCGGTCCACAGGCCCATCTCGCGGATGGGCCGGATGCGCGAGACGGCCAGCGCGGCGAACCCCAGCGCGGCCGCCAGCGTGGAGGCGGTCACCGGCAGGAGCTTGTTGCGGAGCGCCGCCAGGTGGTGCTCGCGGAGCGGCACGCCCGGCGGCTGATCCACGAAGCGCGAGTGCAGGTAGACGAGGGTGGCGAGCGTCGTCACGAGCAGCGTGAGCGGCACCAGCACCGAGACGATGGTGAAGGTGAAGCCCAGCAGCCCTCCGGCGGCGACGCCCAGGGCGACCGCCGCCCCGAGCGCCAGCACCAGCGCCAGGAGCGCCCGCCACGAGCGGTAGAGGAAGAGCGCGATGCCGACCAGCAGCACCGCGAAGATGGGGAACGACCGCGCCGAGGCGGCCGACGACTGCCGCTCGAGCCAGGAGGTCACGTAGGGCGCCCCCACCCTGCGCACCGGCCCCACGCGCGCGCCCGCGAGCGCGGCGTCCACCGCCGCCAGCGCCGCGTCGCGCTCGGCCGGCCCGCGCACGTCGAGGCCGACCATCACGGTCATGAAGCGGTCCCCGACCAGGCCCTGCCGCCGGAAGAAGTCCGTGCCCGCCGCCACCCGGCGCAGCTCGTCGAGCCCGGCGCCGGGCCGGGCGCGCCGCAGCACGTCCAGGACGGAGAAGGCCCCGACGTGCGGCACCCCGCGCAGCGCCCCCTCGGCCGCGTCGACCCGCGCCACGGCCTGCCGGGACCACGGGTCCTCCGACTCGAGGAGCAGCAGCACCTGCGGCGTCTCGGGGAAGATGCGCTGGAAGGCGCGCGTCGCCGCGTAGTCCGGATCGCTCGGCACGATCAGCCGGTCGATGGCGCCCTCGGACGGGATGCGCGCCGCCACCACCGCCGCCACCGGGACGAGCAGCGCGTAGACGGCGAGGAACGCCCCGCGCCACCGCACGACGCGCGCCAGGGCGCGGGTGGCCCGGTCGTTCCCCGGCACCGTCAGCCGGCGGCCGGCGCGCGCCGCCGCTCCCAGGCCGAGACCGCCGCGAGCGCGGCGACGGCGTAGGCGATCCCGAGCACCACGTCGGTGACGTAGTGGTGCTGCAGGTAGACCGCGGAGAGGCACATGAGGAGGAAGAACGCCACGGCCGGCCAGCGCGCCCAGCGCAGCTCGGGCAGCCGGAAGGCCAGGATCGCCGCGATGAGCGGGTAGGCCACGTGCAGCGACGGGTAGGCGCCGAACACGTCCACCCCGCGCCCGTACATCTCGTCGAAGAAGCGGGTGCCGAGCAGCGCGTCGAAGCGGTGCGCCGCCGCCGCCGCAGGCCGGACGTCGAGGCGGGCGGGACCCAGGCCGTACTGGGTGACGTACCAGGGCGGCGCCGCCGCGTAGACGAAGTAGGTGACGTACCCCATGACGTTCACGATCAGGAACGAGCGGGCGAAGGTCGTCACCGCGTCGAGCCGCCCGCGCCAGAAGAGCACGAACGCGAGCCCCAGGTACTCGCCCACGTAGACCAGGTAGGCGAAGCCGCAGGCCAGGTCGAGCGCGGGCGCGTGGTGCTCGAGGAAGAGCTCGTTGAGGGTCCGCCCGCCGACGCCGAACCAGGCGCGCTCGAACAGGTAGGGCTCGGCCACGTGCACCCGGCCGGCGATGCCCTGCCAGTAGAAGTAGCGCATCGAGTCGAAGAGCACGCCCGTCAGGATGAACGGGAAGAACCGGCGCAGGAACAGGCGGGAGCGCTCGTTGTAGAGGTCGAGCAGCCCGAGCAGCCCCACCGCCACGTGATCGCCGCGCAGCCCGCCCAGGAGGCCCACCGCCGCGATGTAGGCGAGGCCGAGCGCGAACGGGCCGAGCCGGCGCCGCATCGTCCGCGAGGGGAGCAGCCACTCGCGCGCGGCGCCGCGCCAGGACGGCGCCTGCGCACGCTCGAGTTCGCCCGGCAGCTCCGGCACAGCGCTCGGCATCGGTGGCCGGCTATGTAGCAGATCGTTCGACGACTTCAACGTCTTCTGGTGTAAACGGCGCGACGGCATGAGCCTCCACCACCCCGGTCCGGCCGCGTGAGCCGCCGCGCCCTGCGACGCTGGGCCGCGGCCGCCCTCGCCCTGTGGGGCGCGCGCGCGGCGGCGGAGTGCCGGCCCGGCCTCACCACCCAGTTCCTGCCCATCCCCATCTACGCGACGCTCCCGAACGAGGGGAACACCTGGGGCCTCATGCCGGTGTTCCTGCGCGTGTGCCCGGAGGGCGAGCGCACCGAGTCCATCCTCGCCCCGAGCCTCAGCTGGAACTCGGTCATCCAGTACACCGGCACCTTCCGCTGGTTCCACTACCCCACCGACGACACCTCGCTCGTGCTGGTCGCCTCCGCCAGCACCCAGATCAACCGGAACGCGCTCCTGCAGTGGCAGCGCCTCCCCGCCGACGTGGGCGCCTCGACCGACGAGCTGACGGTGCGGCTCCAGCGCGACGTCTTCTTCCGCTACTTCGGGCTCGGCCCCGGCACCTCCTTCGACGCGCAGTCGAGCTACACGCGCCAGCGCGCGCTGGCGAGCTTCCGGCGCGGGCTGAACGTGGCGCCGCACCTCAACCTGGGCGTCGCCGCCTGGTTCGAGGCGGACGCGGTGGTGGGGCTCGGCGTGCCGGGCCTGCCGCTCAGCCCGCGCGCCTTCCCCGGCGATCCGGGGATGGGCGGCGCCACCCTCGCCTCGCAGGGGGTGGAGCTCCGCTACGACGACCGGCGCGGGGGCGACTACGCGGAGCGGGGCGTCCGGGTGGACGCCGCGGCCGGGGTGGTCGAGGGGCTCTCGCGCTCGCCGGCGTACCTGCGCGGCGCGCTGGAGGCGCGGGCGGTCTTCCCCGAGAACGGCCGCGTCTCGGGCGCGGCGCGCCTGCTGTGGAGCGGCGTGAGCTCCGGGCGCGCGCCCTTCTACCAGCAGAGCTCGCTGGGCGGCGCGCTGCTCCTGCGCGGCTTCATGCCCGATCGCTTCATCGACCGGCAGGCCTGGACGCTCGAGCTGGAGCAGCGCCTCCGGTTGTTCCAGACGCACATCTTCGGCGTGGTGGCGGACTGGCGCGTCGACCCCTTCTTCGCGGTGGGCCAGGTCTTCGGGCCGTTCGACGAGGCCTTCTCCCGCCCGCGCGCCGCGGCCGGCGTCGGCTTCCGCGCCTTCGTCCACCCGAACGTGCTCGGGCGCGTCGACGTGGCGAAGGGCCTCGGGGAGAACCTGAACGTCTACGTCGAGCTCGGGTACCCGTACTGATCGCAGCTACCCCACGCCGCGCGCGGCGCGGTCGCCGACGAGCTCGCGGGCGGCGGCGGCGATGCCGGCCGCGTCGAAGCCGAGCTCGGCGCGCTGCTTGCCCGCGTCGCCGTGGGTGACGAACGCGTCCGGCAGCCCGAGCCGCTTCACCTGGAGTCCCGGCAGCACCCCGCCCCGCTCGAACGCCTCCAGGCAGGCCGCGCCGAAGCCGCCCATGAGCGCCCCCTCCTCCACCGTGACCACCCGCCGCGCCGAGGCCGCCAGCTCGCAGAAGAG